>JBKECW010000037.1:0-39513 GCA_047975005.1 Bacteroidales bacterium
AGCCTGTTCCAAGTCGGACTTGCTCACTACCTGAGCATCGAACATACTTTTTTTTCTATTGTAGTTTTGCTCGTAGTATTTAAGCTCGTTCATGGCAGCGTTGTATTGAGCTTTAGCATTAGACACTTGCTCGCTCAGGCTTGTTCTGTCGAGTTCGGCAAGAAGCTGACCCTTTTCCACATCGCTATTGAAATCTACATAAATCTTGTTTATCAGCCCCGACACCTGTGTGCCGACACTCACCTGCGTTACGGGTTCTAAAGTCCCCGTTGCCGTTACGTTGCTGCTTATGCTGCCACCGGTGAGCTGCGTGGTTTTCACCTGAATTGTGGTCGATGACTTTTTGTACATCATAGAATATGCTCTGTAGCCCACCGCTACTAGTACTAGCACAATCACCACAGTTTTTAATCGTTTATTCATTGTATTTAGATATTTGGATTTTCAGATTCTCGGATAGGTTAAGCATCGGTTCCTAAATAATTAAACCTTAAACAGCTATTCATATCCTTCATTTATAATTTATCCTTCACAATTAACCATTAATTAAGCATGGTAATACTTTTTCCTTGATAATATTTCAGCAATTGCCTATACAACAGCGACATATACTTATTTTGCAGATAGCTCTGCTCGGCATTCAGGTAGGTGTTTCGGCTCACCATCAGGTCGGAAGGTGTGAGGTCGCCAAACTCATACTTCTTGGAAGCCAAGTCGTATGCTAACTTGGCATTGTCGCGTGCTGTTTTGCTCGCTTTCTGCTGTGCTTGGCTCGACACAGCATTCTGCCATGCCGTTTCTACATTGGCATAGAGGTCTTTGCTTGCTTGTATTTTGTCCAACTCGCTTTGCTCTATTGAAATTTGCGACAGGGCAACATTCGTCTTGTTTTGTTTCTTTGAAAATATCGGTATGCTGACGTTTATGCCCACATACTCTCCGATGTTATTGCTCAGTTGGTTGGTATAGCTGAAATTAATATTGTCGGTATAGCCCGTGTTGGCACCGGCACTCAGCGAGACAGTGGGTAAATATCCTGACTTGGAGATAGCCAAATCCTTCTCGGCTTGTAGTTTCTGATTGTCATAAATCTTCATTGTCGGCAGGGTCTCCACTGCTTGTGCAAATACATCCTCCTTGCCGGGAATGAATTGTGTCTCGTCGTCAAGCTCTACCAACTCAACATCAAAATCGGACTGAGGGTCAAGCTCTAGTAGCTGCTTAAGAGCCAATACCTTTTGCTGATAATTTTGTTGTGTGCTAACCACTTCCGATTGATTGGTGGCATATTGGGTTTCCAAATCTGCCAACTCGTCTCGGGCAATGTCGCCATTCTCAAACTTTACCTTTGCCTGCTCCAACTGCGATTGAGTTGCGGCAAGAGTGTTCTCTGTTATAGTGATAGCTTCGTGGGCGTACATGGCGTTGATATACGCCTCCAATACACTTAGCTGTATATTGTTCTTTGCTTCCTCAACATACAGTTCAGATTGCTCAAGTTGAAGTTCACTCTTTTGGATGTTTAGGTTTAGCTTATTACCCTGATAGATAGACCAATTTGCCGACACGCCGAAATTGTTGGTATTGGTCATGTTGCTACTCCAACTGTTTGTGATTTGGTCTATAGACGAGCCATTACTCAACTGGTAAGAAGCTGAACCCGAAAGACTTGGAAGTTTGTCGTTTTTCGCCTGACGATAAGAAGCATCGGCACTTTTCAAATCTAAAGTAGATTTTTTAGTGTTGATGTTGTTCTCCAAGGCGTAGTCCACCATTTTGGCAAGCGACCACTGCGAGTCGTCCTGAGCTCTCAGTCCAGCAAGACCAAATAAGCTCAATGATATTGTGATTATTATTCGATTCATCTGTTAATATTTTATATTTTATTTTTTATTTGTCAGATGTATCTCGCCATTGAAATCAGACATATTTGTAAGAGTCTTTCTTTCGGCTCGTTTCATGCGACAAACATCGTATAATGACGAAGTAGAAAAAAATGAAATAGACGTTCGCTCGGATTTTAAAGACGAAAAGTAGGATTTTGTCGATGAGGAATATTCTCTTGAGAATCTTGCTCTTGAAAAAGAAAGTTATAAATTTGTACAGAGATTACAAATGCAGAAAAATGAAATTGACAAAGTATCCCCTTGCTACAAGCGATAAGATGATAACCTACGAATTTGTAAGCGAGGGCAATTAGCCTATCGCTTATTGCAAAATTTTAAACACATGAAACTTGAAAAAGCCAACAAAATGGTAGAAGAAACGGGAGTGCCTAGACATTGGGGAGAAGATAAAAATACTAACAAACAGCACTATTAGCTATTAAGCAAAACAGCTATGAGAATTATGAAAATTCTTTGGGTATCGTTTACTCCTTTTTTTGTCTTATTTCTTGCATCTTGCAATGACAAAAAAGATGAAGCTATTTCGTTTCCTTTGGTGGAGAACAACAGTTTGAGCTTAACATATCCGTACGACGGAATATTTTCGACAAACCTTGCTGGTGGCGATGGCAACTATTCAGTTTCATGCAGCGACGAGAAGGTTTTGGATGCAAAACTAGCAGACTCACAGGAAGGCAAAGTTTTAGAATTGACATTGCTGTCGACAGGAGCAGCTGTGGTAACTGTGGTAGACGGCTCAGGACATTCTACCATCTTGAATGTTGATGTTTCCTATCAAGAATTTCAATTTGTGGTTTTGGAACACAATCTTGTTATTGAAGGCAATATAAGCGACACTACTGTGCAAAATGAGTTGAGAGAAACGGCTTTATCAACTATTCCTGTTCGGGTAGACGGAGCTTATAGATTCGTTTTTAAAGATGTAAACCGTAGTCGGGGAGATGTCTATTTTGAAAACGGAAAATATCAAGAAGGTACTTTTACTGTTTCACAAGTTGTTGATGCGGCGAATGGTGAAACAGCCACAAAATATACAATTAGAGCGCAAGACGAAACACATGAATTAATAATGTTGGCTTACAGTTCTGCTTATTCGCTTAAATCATCGCCTGTTCTTCGCAAGTTTCTATTTGCAGAGGACTTGACAGATATTTATCAACAGAAATATCCCGAACTTAAACATATTCGCACTATTCAAGTGATTGAATTTGAATAGTATATTGAATTGACATATAAAAACAGCAAAAGCATGAGTTGGGACGAGATACCCGAAATAGATCTTCATTCAGATGGCGGAGCAGAGCCAAACCCCGGCAAAGGTGGATTTGGAGTGATATTATCGTACAAAGGGAATAAAAAGGAATTTTGCCAAGGCTACACACTGACGACCAACAACCGGATGGAGTTGATGGGAGTGATTTATGGGCTGGAACGTTTGAAGACAAAATCACTTGTCAACGTATATACCGACTCTCGTTATGTGGTCGACGGAATAACAAAGGGCTGGGCAGAAAAATGGAAATCGAAAAATTGGTATCGTACTAAAAATCAAAAAGCACTGAACCATGATTTGTGGGCGCGACTTTTAACGATTATATCTAAGCAGCAGGAAGTTAGGTTTAACTGGGTGAAAGGACATGCCGGACATGCCGAAAACGAAAGATGCGACAGCCTTGCCACCTCTGCACTTAATAGTGAAAACCTGTTGGAAGACACTGGTTATGAGCCAAATGAAGAGCCGCCAAGCTCCGCTACAAAAACTAAATTGCAAGAGAGTCCCAAGAAAACAAAGATTGATAAGGAGGGCGATTTATGCCGAAAATGTGGTACAGCAGTTGTAAAAAAGCAGCCAACAAAGAGAAAAATCAGCAAGAATAAATCCTATTACTTTGAGTACTACTTATTTTGTCCCGAATGCAAGACCATGTACATGGTGGAAGATGCTAAGAGGTATGTAAACTGATAAAGCAAAGCATTGAGAGAAATTTTTATCGTAATTGGAAGAATAAGTTTAATATTTATAGCGTTATTTGCGGTACGAAAAAATAAAATATAAAACATGAAAATAAAAGGTATTGTCGTTGTAGTGTTGAGCTCGTTTTTTGCTTTGTCTGCTTGCGACAAGAATGATGCTGAGCTTGCTCCGCCATCAGAGGCGTCAATCAGCATTGCTGAAGCTACAGAAATTACCCATGAAAGTGCTGTGCTGAACGGCTTTGTTGCTGATTATGAAGAGAGTGTCGCAATTACTGAACGGGGTTTCTTCTGGGGAGTTAGTGATAATAAAGATAGTTTGTCGGCAAAGGGAATAAAGGAGATCGTGGAAGGAACGAGTGGCGACATGCAAAAGCAGCTTAGTGGACTTAGCCCCCTTACTACCTACTATTATTGTGTCTTTGTTACCAACAGTAGTGGCACTGCTCTAAGTGATGTGCAAAACTTTACTACTACAATCCGTACTTATGCTTTTGACTCCGATGAAAACTCAAGTCAGATGTATCAGGATGATGAACTTATGGACAGCATTTACGAGGCTAAATGGCGTAGGTTTCAGGTGGCAAATCTACTTAGAGTAAAGCCTATTTCAACAGATAGTATAGAAATCGCAAACTTTGCTCCTGTAGATATTGCCGATGCTACTATCATCGCAACAATTGAGGGCTACGACGAGCCTATCGAGTTGTTTAAGATTTCTAAAATTAGAGGGCATGGTCGGCAAATAATAAGATATCCATTTGCCGACGGTCAAACTAGGTTTCTTAGCACTTCCGGGAAGCGGGTCGACCTGTCGGTATTTAACAAAGGTATAAGTTCTGATGCTATTTCTTTTGACTTTGCAGGTGAAACAGAGTTGATAAAGAAACTTAGAGAGCTTAAGAAGTCGAAATGGGAGATAATATTCTGGGATTATACAGGTAATGGCGGTAACTGGTCGCGGACTTTCACGCCTAAAGACGCTCGGCGTTTTACGGGGATAATGATAAATTTAGCATATATGTTTGTGCAAGACTATTATCGTGCAGAGTTTGTAAAGGAGTATATAATTGGGAATGATGGAACTTCCTCTTTTACAAATGAACAAAAGAACGGAGTGCTTGACGATCTGAACAATAAAGATTTTTATGAGTTGGGCAAAGTGTCAGGTACTACTGATGGGCTTGGAGGAGGTTCTGTTTTTGGTCTTGCTGAGTGGATCTTGGCAGGCTATCTACAATATAGCTCGGGAGTTGCAGATATTACTTCACACGAGCTAATGCATACCATTGGATATGGACACTCGTCGAATCTTACCTACTCCAAGTATATTGATACCGATGGTGATGGGGAGGAAGAAGAAACCGGGATCAATCCTGTAACAAGAAGGGTGATGAAAAAGATGTTTGAAGAGAATCTTTTCCCTATAACATCAGGCAATTATTATAAGCAGTCGGATTTTTCTTCAGATACCAAGTCTGTCCGAATAGATAATCGCAGGCTTACTTGTTGCGAAGATTGTCTGTCCAAATAAGTATTTTTAGACTAAAGAAGAGTATTAGTTTCAATATATTTGAAACCTTTGCTTTCTAGTATTTAAAGAAATATCTTTGCCTACTAGTTTGAATCTCAGGAAATGATTAAGGTTATAGAAATAGAGGATGCACTCAGACTGTCATTCCCGATAGTTGATGTGCGCTCTCCGGGTGAATATCTTGCCGGGCATATTCCCGATGCCCATAACATACCTCTCTTTAGTGATTTAGAGCGTGCTCATATCGGCACTGCTTACAAGCGAGAGTCTAAAGAAAAAGCTGTTGAAATAGGCTTCGATTATGCTAATCCCAAGCGAATGTGGTATGTTGATGAGGTTTGTGAGCTGGCTCAAGGACGTCCTGTGGTAGTACACTGTTGGCGAGGGGGAATGCGTAGCCGTCTTTTTGCAGAGCATCTTCATGAGCAAGGGATTGAGAATATTTACACGATATTAGGTGGATATAAGGCCTTTAGACAGTTGATAAATTGTCGTTTTGCACAGAGGCAGAATATGGTAGTTGTTGGAGGATTTACAGGATCGGGTAAGACAGCTCTGATAAATGAGTTGAGAAAAAGATATAAGCTGAATGTTGTCGACTTAGAGGCCCTTGCAAGTCATAAGGGGTCGGCTTTTGGGAGTATAGGCATGAGTAGTCAGCCAACAACGGAGCATTTTCAAAACATGCTGTATATGGTATTGAGGCAATATTCGACTGATGAGACTTTGCTTGTGGAAGACGAGAGTATGCGTATCGGGAAGGTGTCTTTACCGCAGGCCTTCTTTGAGCAAATGCGCAATGCAAAAGTGCTGTTTCTTGATATTCCGCGTAGCCAGAGGGTGCAGCACCTAGTTGAAGACTATGTGTTGACTGCCGATAATGCCAAACTTGAAAATGCATTGAGGAGAATTAGCAAGAGGCTTGGCAATGAGCGATGCGAGAATGCTCTAGAGGCACTTGCGGCAAAAGATTATGGCACAGTGGCAGAAATAGCCCTGCACTATTACGACAAAGCTTACTTGTACGGGCTTGGTAAGCGAAGTCCGGGACTAGTTACAAAGGTTGATTGTTCGAAAGTTAATGCAAAAGAAAATTCAGCAGTGATATATAAATTGCTGACAAATAGCGACTCTCACAAAGACGATTTGGTCTGAGGGCTTTTTTATTCGGGAGAAGAAAAATTTTACAAAGAAAATGAAGCTAAAATTATTAAAATTAGGGGAGTTTGTGGCAGACGGCGGAGCAGTGTTCGGGGTCGTGCCAAAGGTGCTTTGGTCGACGCGTTATCCTTGCGATGAGAATAACTTTTGCAAGATGACTTTCGATTCGCTCTATGTTGAGACTGAGGATAGAAAGATGATAATTGATTCCGGTGTCGGCAGTCATTGGGACGATAAATATCTTGAGAATAATGGAGTTAGGAATACAGTCAGGATTCAGGATGCTCTTGCTGCGATAAACGTGGGCGTTGACGAGATCACGGATGTTATTTTCACTCA
Source organism: Bacteroidales bacterium (assembly GCA_047975005.1). Lineage (GTDB taxonomy): Bacteria > Bacteroidota > Bacteroidia > Bacteroidales > Prolixibacteraceae > JBKEAJ01. The sequence goes on from JBKECW010000037.1 coordinate 6,916, forward strand.
TTTGCATTGGGATCATTGTGGCGGCTGTGTAGTCGAAGCTGGTGAACGCATGGAACTAGTATTCAAAAATGCGCGACATTGGACTAGTGAATCGCAATATAATAATGCTTTGAATGCTCATGTAAGAGAAGGTTCGGCAATAAACCGTAAGGACTTTTTGCCGATAATGGAAGCGGGCAGCTTGGAGCTGATAAAAGAGGATGTTGAGATTTGCAAAGGTGTGTTCCTGAGGCAGTTTTACGGACATACTCCAGGCATGATTATCCCGATTTTATCGTCGAATGGTAATAAGTTAGCTTACGCTGCAGATTTAGTACCTTTATACCCGAGTATTCCTACTGCATGGGTGTGTGCTTACGATTTATTTCCCTTGCAGTCTATGAAAGAGAAGGAGGCATTTCTGTTGGAGTTTGCTGCCGAAGACGGGATATTGTTTTTCGAGCATGACTATTACACCAAATGTGCAAAGGTGGAAATAGACCCCAAGAGGGGCGCGCGTCCCGGCGAGGTTTTAGACTTTACTGAAGTGCAAAAGATGTTTGTCTGATTTTATAAGAGCCCTTATGACACCTGCGTTTTAATGCCTAGTGCTTTCACTCTTTTGGCGATAGCTTGCAGTTCCTCTTTGCCGATGGCTTCGACGGTTTCCAGCGGAGTGTCGCGCGAGATGGAGTATAGCATCACCATTCGGGGTTTTGTTTCTTCGACGATTTTCAGCCATTTTTCAAGCTCTGCCTCTGTGGTGTTGTCAAAATGTTTTCCTTTGTCTTTACCTCTGATAAACAGGGTTTGCATTATAAATTTGCCCTCAAAGCGTTTCATGTTTTCCACCACTTTGTCGATGGAGTAGGCTGCGTTATACCGATTTATCAGCATTGCTGTCTCGGGTACGGCTGAGTCCATTTTCAGGATATTATCGTCGACTCTTTTTAGTGCATTGAATACCTTTTCCTTCCCAATTCTTGTGGCGTTTGACAGCACGGCAATTTTACATTGCGGAGCTACTTTATTTCTAATTGTGATGGTGTCGTCGATAATATCGGCAAATTCAGGGTGTAGGGTAGGTTCGCCGTTTCCTGCAAAGGTGATATAGTTGGGAGGTTTATTCTCCTTAATCATAGCATCGAGTTGCTTTTCGAGGGCATTGCGTACTTCCGTTCTTGTCGGGAGCTTATGTTTTTCGTCGGAAGTTTTGTTCCATCCGCATTCGCAATATACGCAGTCGAAGGAACATATTTTAAAGTCTTGGGGTAGTAGATTTATACCCAGAGAAATGCCCAGTCGGCGACTTTGCACCGGACCAAAGATTATTTTATCGAACAGAAAAGTTGCCATGTTTTAGTTTATGTGTTTGATAGTCAGCAGTTGTTAGCTTACTATGTAGTTGGTGTTATATTGTATCATTTAAAGTCCTTGTTATTTCCTGCAATATCAATAAACTCGCTTTCCGACGATATGCTTTCAATCTCCTCATTGCTATATTTGTGTGTGAGATCGGAGAAATTCTTCCACCTGAAGATTAGGAATAAAATCAGTATAATAATGCATGTTTGAATTATTGCGCCGGGCAGCATCATACTCTCGCTTATGGTGTTGCTTGTGAATAATGGTTTTGCACCTAGCACATTGGTTTCCATTCCCACAAACAAGCAGGCACTAATATTATTGAAAGCATGCAAACCTGACGATAGTTCAACGCCACCATCAAGGACAGTTATAATGGTGTAGCCAAGTCCCATGATAAAAATCGAACCTATCACATTAATGGCTCCATACTTGGAAACTTCGGGGTTTACCGAGTGTAGTAGAGCAAATATAGTGGAAGTTACCAAAATAGAAGCAAGTACATTCTTTGTTCCAGATGCTACGCCTTGCAGGAGATATGCTCTAAAGAAGAACTCTTCCAGGTATGTTTGTATGGGTAGTATCAGCAGGGCAATTGGCAGTGCTTTGTAGAAGCTGTTGGGATCAAAATTAAACACATAGTCGTGATCGGTAAAGAAGTACTCAATGCAGAAAGAGGCTGTATATACAAGAGCAACGACAAATATAGCAGTGAAATATCTTTTAAATGAGAAATTCCTTCGTACAGTGTTGAATGTTATGAATCTGCGTTTGTGAACCCTTGGCAGGATAAACCATGTAGCTAGAAATGAAGGAATAAATGCAATTATCGATGCTATGATGGCATATCTAGATATTGTGCCGGCAATTTGTTCGACGTTATCGACATTCATTGGTGTTGATGACGGCGATAATAGGGAGATTGCTATTGCGATTATAAAGCTAAATAGACTCATCAGAAGCATAAAAATGCCTATAAAAATGGCAAAGTATACTAGGGTGTTTCTGCATCTTCCGGTGAAAGCAAAGTCTGTAAATCGTCTCATCATTCTATTATTTGGTGATATTCGTGTTCTAGCTCGACTTTGTTAACCTCGTAGCTTTTGAAACCTATTCCTAAATAAAGTGCTCGTCCTACTATTCCAAGTACATTTTTATCCTCATAAAGGATAAGCCCATTTGTGATGCCATCTCCTGTTACTTTATCCTTGATAAGGACATACTCGTAATTGTATGAGTTTCCTTCGTAGCGATTGGGAATAGAAGAGTCTACGGATATTTCTATGTTGCCCCCATTACTTGTAGAGAAAAATCCGTTAAAAGTCCAGTCTGCCCCTGTTATAGTTGTGCCCTTGCCATAATATACGTTGCCTAAATCAGTTTTGAATAGCAAGGTGTCTACTTTCTCTTCGGGAGCACGTGTCTCGGCAAATCTGTATTTTTGTCTGGCAATGAGAGTTTTAGTGGGAGCTTGGATGTCTATGAAAAAACCTGCTTCAGAAGACTTTAGTCTGATAGAGTCTGCGTTGTAAGAGAATTCTCCCGACATGTCATTATATGATGGAGTAGAAATCTCAATGTGATCAATAAACACTTTTATCATCACAGAATCATTACTTATAGCGAAAAAACCTGACAATGCTGGCTTCATATAGCTAAATGTTGAAGGGTCGTAGTCTACACCGTTAATGGTAATAGTCCCTGTCCAAGGAAGATACGGGGAGGTCAACATTAGATCGGCGCGGGGAGTAATTATCACATTGCGTTGCAAAAGACTCCATTCAATATCGTCAATGCTTGCAAGGTCATCCACATCGTTATTTACCAGATATCTGCTGTCTTTGAGAGTATCCGCCCAGTTGTCATTACTTGTATATGGGGTGTCTATGGTATGTCCTTCTTCATTGACACAGCTGAATAATGTAATGAGTATGGCAAAAAAAATAGATAGTGTATTTATAGGCTTTGTCATCTTTAGATTTTTTTCTTACATAGAAACGGCTTTATACTTCGTCTTATTGTGTGCTGCTATTAACAGCTTTGTCTATTTCTTCTATTTCCTCGTACCACTCTTCTCCATATTTCTCGATAAGCGGAGTTCTCAGAAATTCGTAAACCTTCACCTTGTTCTTTTTTCCGCATTTCAGCGCGTCGGAGCAAATCGGGTTCTTCTCGTAATTAACAGCATCAAACTCCTTGTATTTTGTAATTCGTATAGGATATAGAGCACAGGAGATAGGTTTTTTGAAAGATATTTTCCCGTCTCTATATGCTTTCTCAACAGCACACCAAAGAACTTTGTTGTCATCATAGTAAGCATAGACACATTGTTTATTGTTAACTAGAGGAGTTACGAGGTCGCCATCGCTGTCGATGACGGTGGTTCCCAGCTTCTCGATAGCTTCTATGTGGTCCTTTGGTAGGTACTTCTGCACTGTTGGATAGCATTCTTCGATGCAGAGGGCTTCGTTTTCGGTTACCGGAGCACCGCTGACACCTTCAATACAACATGCTCCTTTGCATTTGTCCAAATTGCAGGAGAACATTACGTCAAGTAACTCTCCGCTTACGATAGTTTTTCCTACTTCAAACATTGGTGACATTAGCAAAAAATATTGGGGTGGGATTTTTCAGATGCCACCCCGTTTATGTTTGGAACTTTTATTATTTTATCAATACCTTTCCTGTCATGTCTTTAGGGATTTCTAAACCCATGATAGTGAGTAGTGTGGGAGCAACGTCGGCAAGCACGCCGTCGTTTAGTTCTTTACTTTTGTCGTCGCTTACCCAGATACAAGGCACAGGATTCAGTGAATGGGCAGTATTTATGCTTCCATCTGGATTAACGGCGTTGTCGGCGTTTCCATGGTCAGCAATTATCAGCACATCGTACCCATTGTTGCGAGCCGTTGTAACAACTTTCTCTACGCAAGAGTCTACCGCCTCAACTGCACTAGTGATAGCGGTATAGTCGCCTGTGTGTCCTACCATATCGCCGTTGGCAAAATTAAGACATACAAAATCGGGGTCTTTTGCCTCTAGGCGAGGGATGATGGCGTCCGCCACTTTTGGGGCAGACATTTCGGGTTGCAGGTCGTAGGTTGCTACTTTTGGCGATGGTATCAATATTCGGTCTTCGCCTTTAAACTCTGCCTCCTTACCACCTGAGAAGAAGAATGTTACGTGGGCATATTTTTCGGTTTCAGCAATTCTTATTTGCTTCAAGCCATTGTTTGACACGACTTCGCCCATCGTATTTTTTACATTCTCTTTGTCGAATATTACGTTAATGCCTTTGAAATCGGCTTTATAGTTGGTCATTGTATACCATTCGAGGGGCATCGTGTTCATGTTGTGCTCGTGGAAATCCTGTTGAGTAAATGCAATGGTTATTTCACGAAGTCGGTCGGTGCGATAGTTGAAACAAATCACTACATCGCCCTTTTCTATCAGACCTACAGGCTTATCGTTGTTGTCGACGCACACTATGGGTTTTATAAACTCATCTGTTACATTGTTTTCGTATGACTTTCTCACTGAGGCAAGCAGGTCAGTCGTTTTCTCGCCTTCGCCTTTTGTGAATAGGTCGTAAGCCAACTTCACTCTGTCCCAGTTTGTGTCTCTGTCCATTCCGTAGTATCTTCCTATCAATGAAGCAAACTTGGCATTAGTACCTTTCAATTTCTCAATATCGTCTTTCAGGAAGTCGTATCCTGACTTCGGGTCGGTATCTCTTCCGTCGGTCAGGGCATGGATAAATAGGTCTTTCACTCCCATTGCGGTAGCAATTTTGCAAAGTGCAATATAGTGGGAGCTTAGAGCATGCACACCTCCGCTGCCAATCAGCCCGATAAGATGGACTTTTTTATTGTTCTTGATGGCAGTTTCAAAGGCTCTTTTTACTTGTGGGTTGTCTTTCAGCTCGTCTTTCTCTATAGCTTTATTTATTTTCACTAGGTCTTGATATAGCACCCTGCCCGCACCGATATTGAGGTGTCCTACTTCGGAGTTTCCCATTTGTCCATCTGGTAGTCCCACGTTTTCGCCACAAGTCAGCAGTGTCGAGTGAGGATATTCCTTCCACAGTTTGTCCATGAATGGAGTGTTTGCTGTTGTGATAACGTCTCTTTTAGAGCCGTCGCCTATTCCCCATCCGTCTAGTATTAAAAGTGCTGTTTTTTTTATTGTCATCGTTATGATTGTTTTGTTATTATCTAATTATGCGAAGATAATCGAAATTGAAGACTTATTTTGTGTCTGAGGGATTAAGATTTAGTTATGAATATAGGCTTTACTCATCAGTAATTTTCATTAGTTCAATATATCCGTACTGATTATTTATGCCGTCTTCCTTTTCGATTTCTGCAGAGGGTTCAGTCGCCATATACACGCTCTCGTTATCTTCGCCGACTGAGATGCTTTCTTGCACTTCAATGTCTACGCCTTCGCCAACCACGAAGCGGCATATTGAATCGAGATTTGCGGCGGTATCTTCAAAATCATCGAAACCATCGATAAAGTAATCTTTTAGACCGAATGACTGCATTCCTGCCGAGATTAGTAGCTCCTCGTTGTCTTCGTCTGCCACTATATCGGTAAAAACATCAATAGCCTTGTCTATTTCGTCCCCTTCTTCATCCATTATTTCAAGCCATTGGTTTTTGGTGAGCATATTCATCGACAATGGTAGTAGTGTAATTTCTCCACCCCCCTTCAATATTTCCGAACAGGAAGCCATTAGTTCGATGCAGGCATTTAGTGTGTTGTCGGCGCAACTTATTTTTATGCATTTAAGATTATCTGTATCCACCTTTACAAACTCGTCGGCGTCATCGGAGTGTTGTTGTATCATCTCAAAAGCCATCAGGTATGACTCGCTCTCTTCTGCACTGATAATATCCAATTTGATATTATCATTATTTAGAATACTCTCTGTTGCCGAGATATCGTTCCATGCACCTCCTACTATTATTTGTGGGTTGTTTGTCATAATTTATTTTATTTTAAACGAGGGCTAAAGTTAGACAAAAGTTCCAAGATAGGGAAATTTTTATATTTTTGTTGATTGAATTGCTGAGCATTGAAACTTAGAGTATGATTTTTTTTAAGAACCTTATAGCAGAGGTAATATGGCTATTGTTTAGATATAAGAGTTTTAACGAATTAAATAAAGGGTGTTTGCGTATCCTATTATTTTCGTTGTTACTGTTAGTGAGTACTTTCTCTCTGTCGGCTCAAAATAGATATATCTCAATGGGAATAAAGGGGGCAGGCAATTTGCCCGGTGAGAGTGAATGGGGGCAAACCAGCAGTTATTTTCAGACTTCAGCAAATATGCGGTTTGGCGTGCAGACTACGGGTAATAAGGAGTGGCATCGTTTGTATAATTTTCCTAAGGTCGGAGTTGGACTTCAATACACAACTTTCACCAATCCTGCTGCGAGGGAGCTTATTTCCGACTTTTGGTCTATATATCCCTATGTGTCGTTTCCCTTGGTTCGCAAGGAGCGATTTACTTTCGATGCGGAGCTTGCTTTTGGAGTTGGTTTTGGGTTTAATCCATGGGACTCTATAAACAATCCTGGAAATATTCTTATTGGTACACCTGTCAATGCCTATATTTCGTTTGGAGCAAGTGTAGACTATCTTATTTCTGACAGATTTGAGCTCTTTGCTGATGCCAGTCTTGAGCATTATTCTAACGGTAAACTTTCACTCTTGAATAAAGGGCTGAATAACATTACGACATCTGTGGGGATGCGTTACTATCTGAACACTCGTAAAATAATGTCTGAGAAGGAGTACGACATCTCGTGCGAGAAAAAGATGGATTTTGATATTATGTGGAATTTGGGTTATCGTTATACAGGCGTGAGCAATAATATGGAGAACCGTGTTATACAGGCAATACAGCCGACTGTGCAGTGGACGCTCAACAAGCGTTCTAGGGTAGGGACAGGTGTCGATTTTATGACTTACTACACTGATAATAGATTTCCCATGCACTTATATAGAGTAGGCGTTGTTGGTACATACGAGATGCTAGTTGGCAGATTTTCAGGTATTTTGCAGGCAGGAATCTGGGTTTATAATTCCGAAGGCTTAGGTTCATTTTACTATGAAAGAGCTGGAGTTCGTTATCGGCTGAATGATTTTTTGAGTCTGCATTTGGCAATCCGAGCCGCTAATCTTGTAGCCGACAATATTGAGTGGGGCTTGGTGTTTCGGATATAGAAATATAAAGCCTCAAGACTTTTTGATGTTTCGAGGCTTTATATCTTTTTAATTTTTATTTCTTTAAACTAGATGTAGGAAAGTCCTTAGGCTCTGTTCCCCATGTTTTTGATGGAGTATCGCCCATTGTCAGTTCTAGCATGCCGCCGTCCATAATCTGTTTGTAAGTTATGTATGTAGGCGTGTATGGTTTACCATCAAGAGTGGCGGACTGAATATAAATATTCTTGTCGCTGTTGTTTATTGCCTTGATGGTGAAGCTATTTCCTTCTGCCCCGTTGATAGTAACCTCGTCGTGAAGAGGGCTTCCCAATACGAATGCCGAGTTTGCAGGATTAACAGAGTATATACCCATGCTCGATAGGATATACCATGCCGACATCTGTCCGCAATCTTCGTTGCCACACAGTCCGTCGGGTTTATCGGTATATAGAGTGTTCATAATATATCTCGCTTTTTCAGCAGTTTTCCATGGTTGTCCCACGTAGTTGTACATGTATATGGTGTGGTGCCCCGGCTCGTTACCATGAGCATATTGTCCAATCATGCCGCTAATATCGTTCGATGCCTCTTCGTTCATTTCGGAGCTTATGGAGAATAGGCTGTCTAGTCTTGTTGCAAATATCTCTTTGCCGCCCATCAGTTCTACTAAACCTTCCACGTCTTGAGGAGCCATCCATAGATATTGCCAAGCATTGCCTTCGGTGTAGTAGCCTTTGCGGTGCTCGTTGTAGACAGGGTGAAACCAGTCTTGCCACTCTCCATTTTCGAGTTTTCCTCTCATAAATCCGACTTTTGGGTCGTAGTATAGCTGATAGTATTTAGCTCTTTCCGAAAATTCTTTGTAGTCCTGCTCGTGTCCAAGTTCCTTTGCAACTTGTGCCACTGCCCAGTCTGCTACTGCATACTCTTCGCCTTTCGATACGGATTCGTTCACTTTGTCCGAAGGTAGATATTTTGTTTTCAGTATCCAGCCGCTACCGTTGCCGTCGTCGAAGTTGGCAGTGGTTTTCAGAGCATTATATATTGCTTCGGGCTTGTCTGTATAGATGCCTTTCAGATACATGTCGGCAAGTACTGTTATGCCGGGGTATCCCACCATGCAGTCGGTTTCATTGCCCATCAGATGCCACACGGGTAGCCTGCCTTGCTGCTCGAAAATAGCCATCATGGTAGCACCGAAGTCCTGTACTCTTTTGTGGTCTAGCAGAGTGTATAGTGGATGTTCGGCTCTGTAAGTGTCCCATAATGAGAATACTGTATAGTTATCAAAGTCTTGGTTTTTATATTCCTTTTTGTCTGTCCCTCTATAATCGCCGTTTGCATCGTTGAAATAGAATGGAGCATGGAAAGCGTGGAACATTGCGGTGTAGAACTTACGTAGTTTTGCTTTGTCGTCTGATTTTATTGCTATTCTCGATAGTTCTTTGTTCCATGCTGTTTTTGCATCGGCAACAACTTTGTTGAAATTCCAGTCGGGGAGTTCACTGTCGATGTTGGCAAGCGCATTGTCAATGCTGACGGGAGATATGCCCACTTTCAGCATCACCTCCTCATTGGCTTCGGTAGCAAAAGTCAGGAAGCCGTTTATATCTTTGCCTGTGGCTTCGCTTACATCCTTTAGCTCGCCCTCTTGCTCGATTTTCAACGACTGGATAGCCTTCTTGCTTTTGATAGCAAAATACATCCATTGGTCGTTAGCCCAGCCCTTTGATTTGCGGTATCCTACGTATGTATTATCGTCGATTTTCTTTAGCTGTGAGTCGCTCACCTTATCCCAGCCTATTCCTTTTGTAAGGTTAATAGCGATATGTGCTTCGTCAGCCTTTGGGAATGTGTATTTATGTATTGCAACACGCTTTGTTGCAGATAATTCTACGTTTATATCGTAAGTTTTCAGTCTTACTTGGTAGTATCCTGCTTGGGCGGTTTCGTCGTCGTGTGAGTATTTGGAGGTGTAGGTTCCTTCCATGTCTTTTGGCGAACCGAATTTTGTGTTTAATGCACCTGTGTATGGCATTATCAGCACATCGCCAAGGTCGCCGATGCCTGTACCGCTGAGGTGTAGTTGCGAGAATCCTGTCATCACACTGTCGGAATAGTGATATCCAGAACACCAGTCCCAGCCCTTGATGTAGTTGGTTGGTCCCACTTGCACTGCTCCGTTTGGAACGTTTGCTCCCACAAATACATGTCCATGGTAGTCAGACCCAATAAATGGGTCGACATACTGTGTGTAATCTGCCTCTGCGTCACTTGCTGAGGAAGAGTTTTGAGAGCCTTTACTGTCGCAGGAGCTTAAAAACGCAACTGTAACAATAGCTGTCATTAATAATAAATTTGATAATTTCATTTAATAATATTTTATATATACAGATAACAGGCGAGTGTAAATACGTCAGACAAACAGCAGGTTTTGTTTGTACGTGTTTTGGTAAACAGTAAACCCGAAATTCACAATAACCCAAAATGGGGATTGCGAGTTTCGGGCCTATTATTGGGTATTAATATGTAACTACAGGGTCAAGCTTCTTCGCTTGCTCAATAAAGTCAGTCACTTGCTTAAGTGCGGGAACTGCTCTTGTAAGTTTTTTCTCTTCTTGAACTTTTACTAGTGCTGCGTGAAGGTTCTCCGCATTTCTGTTTCTGAGCTCTTTAACAGTGTCAACGCCGGCAGCTTCAAGTAATTCTGAAAATTCCGAGCCTACGCCCTTAATTCTAAATAGGTCTGCCATGTTCACCCATTTTAAAATTAGTTTTTCGTCTATTTTTGTAGCTTCTGCCAATTTTTTTCTTCCTGTCTTTGACGCTCCAGTTTCAAGGAGTTGTTCAACTTTGGTTATCCCTTGTTTTGCAAGAGTTTCAGAAAAAACTTTTCCGATACCTTCGATGTCTTGAATTTTGTTAGCCATATTTATATTGTATTTAATTAATAAAACTCCCAAATATAATGAAAGTTTGGGAATTGGCAAGTGTATTATTATTTTTTGTCTGTTGTGTTTATAGTAAGGACTTTAGCGTTGAATAGATCTTCGTGTGATATGTTATATTCCTTGTATCTTTTGCCGTCTAATTCGATGCTGGAGATATACTTTCCCTTTCCTTTTTTCTCGATAATTAGTTTGTCATGCTTGTAGTACTTTGTGTTTAAGTGTATTGTCATCTTGTTGAATAGCGGGGTTGTCAGTGTATATTCAGGTTTTCCGGGTATGGTTGGATAAAATCCAGCCATACTAAAGAATGCCCATGCTGACATTGTTCCGCAGTCGTCGTTGCCGGGTAGTCCGTCAGTAGAGTTCTTAAAATGTTTTTTCAGCAGGGACGACACTAGCTCCTGTGTGCGCCATTCGCTACCCTTGAAGAAGCTGAACAAGTAGGGGTTGTTTATGTCGGGTTCGTTGTTGGCATCATAGTATGCACTGTCGAACAGCACTTGCAGCTTCTTGACAAAGGCCTTGTCTCCGCCCATTAGTTTTGCAAGTCCTTTAATGTCGTGGGGTGCGTAGAATGTGTATTGCCAAGCGTTGCCTTCATGGAATCCGGGCGATGGTTCGAAGTCTAACCCTTGATGAGGGTCGAAGTCGGGGAGGAATGTTCCGTCCTTAAGTTTTGGGCGGAATATTCCAAACTCTTCATCGTAATATTCTTTATATCTCAAGGACTGATTTAAGAATTTATAATAATCGTTGGTTTTTCCCAATGCTTTTGCAAATTGTGCTAAATTCCAGTCTGCAATATAATACTCTAAGGCATGCGATACAGAGTTGTCAAACTCTTCTTCTAGAGGCACATATCCTTCGGCGAGGTAGTGGTCTATGTCGGGGCGTATAGGGTTGTCGCTTCCTTTTGTAGTTGCCGATCTTACCATTGCGTCGTAGGCTTCCTGTACGTCGAAGTCTGTCAAGCCTTTAAAGTAGCTGTCGACTATAACAGGCAGTGCGGGATCGCCCTCCATCGTATATGTCTCGGAGCTGTTTAGTTCCCATCTAGGCAGCCATCCGCCCTCTTTAGCCATATCTACCATCGAGCGCACCATGTCCATTTGTTCTTCGGGGTGTAGTATTGTTATGGCTTGATGATAATTTCGGTATGTATCCCACAAGGAGAATACGGTGTAGCGGTTTCTGCCGTTTGTGTTCAGAACGTCGTGTCCGTCCATCGACATATAATCGCCGTTTACATCTTGAAATACATAGGGGTTTATATTCATGTGGTATAGAGCGGTATATAGTACTGTCTTGTCGTTGTCTGTGCCACCTTCTACTTCTGCAACATCGAGGGTCTTCTCCCATGTTTTCACGGCATCTTCATGTACTTGAGCAAAGTTCCTCTTACCCACTTCCTTCTCCAAATTTTCTCTTGCATTGTCAATGCTGACATACGAAACGCCCACATACATTTCTATTTCTTCTTTGTCTTTAAGGTCAAAAGTAAAGTAGGCTCCCACGCTGTCTCCTGCAACGATAGATTTAAATTTGTCGTAATATTTATATTTTCCGCTTGTTACGCTCCATGCATCTTCTGCTCCTTTTAGTTTTTGCATCTTCTTCCATAGTCCGCTGTTGTCAGGGGTTTTATTTAGACGAGCGACAAAGTAAACCGGGCGTTCGAGCGATTTGGCATAGCAGAAAGTGCCGGTCATTCTGTGTCCCTCTACCTCGTTGTCCTTTACTAGTCTAATTGCTCCGCCTTCTTCGTTTGTCATGCCTACGCCAAGGTTTAGCAGTATGTTGGCTTGTCCAGCAGGGAAAGTGTAGCGAGTAACTCCGGTGCGTTGTGTGGCTGTTGCTTCTGCTCTCACCTGATATTTGTCGAGGATGAAAGAGAAATATCCCGGCGATGCTTTTTGTTCGCTAGCCGTAGAGCCGTATTGTTTGTAGTCGGCATTTACTTCGCCGGTTGTTGGCATTACTAGAATTACGCCAAGTTCCGGACAACCTACGCCACTAAGGTTTACATGAGTGAAGCCTGTGAAATATTTGTTGTCCCACTCGTAGGGAGCCGACCACCAGCGGGCATCTTTGTCGTTTTTGTTGAGAGATGAACCGGTGGCATTGAACGGTACTACTGAGGTCATGCCTCTTGGCACTACTGCGCCAGGATTGGTTATTCCGTAATTTGTTGTTCCGATAAAAGGATTGACGTAATCTACGGGGCTTTTCTGAGCATAGCTGTTGATACTCAGTAGTATTGTTAGCATTGTTGCTAAGGTCGTTTTCTTGATGTTGTTCATCTGTCTATATTTTGTTCCTTAATTGTCAGACCTGCCTAGTCGACAGACAGGTGTATCTCGCCAATATAATCATCCTCTTATGCGAGGACTCTTCTCATGGCTCGTTTCATTTTATTATTCTTGTTGTTTTTTTGTTCTGTTTGACTTACTTATTTATTTCTCCACGAAGATAATAACAAATAGGTTATCAAAAAAAGTATTTGGGCTAAAGCCCAATTTTTATCTGTTTATATTTGGGAATTGCGTTTTTAGTATTTCTAAATTGCTATTAATCATATTGTTGCGTTGAATGGCGCAAAGTTCTGTCCTGCCTGCATCTTCGGGAGTGTTTAGGACGTAGTCTTTCAGCTTTTCTATGCTTGTTGTTGCCACGTGCATCCTTGTGTCCGACGAGGCGTAGTAGATAAACACTGTGCCGTCGTCGTTTAATATCCAGCCGTTGCTAAAAATCACGTTCGACACGTCTCCCACTCGCTCTCTGCACAGAGGTTCTATAAAATGCCCTGATGGACGCTTGATTACTTTCCAAGGTTCTTGCAGGTCGGTCAGGAATATATACACAACATAGCGCAATCCTGCCGCGGTGCGGCGTACGCCGTGAGCAAGGTGTATCCAGCCTATGTCGGTTTTGATAGGTGCAGGGCCTTGACCGTTTTTCACTTCCTTTATGGTGTGGTACTGACGAGGGTCTAGCATTGTCTCCTCGCCGAGCTCTGCATTTTCCATCGAAGTTGTGTATCCTACACATATACCACTGTCGCCGGTATCTATAAATCCAGACTGCGGACGAGTATAAATCATGTACTTCCCATTGACAAATTCGGGGTGCAGTACGCAGTTGCGTTGTTGCTGAGCCGATGATTTAAGGTCGGCGAGGCGTTCCCAGTTTTTTAGGTCTTTAGTGCGAGCAATACCGCAGCTAGCAAGTGCTGCCGATGAGTCGTCGGGTTTGCTGGTGTCCTTGCGTTCGGCACAAAACAGACCATAAATCCAGCCGTCCTCGTGCTGAGTGAGTCGCATATCGTAGACATTCATTTCGGGATTGTCGTTTGTTGGCATAGCAATGGGGTAGTCCCAGAACTTCCATTTGTCGATACCGTTAGAGCTTTCGGCAATGGCAAAGATAGATTTCACGTCGAAGCCCTCAGTCCTTACGATTTGGTAGAATTTGCCGTTTAGTTTTATTGCACCTGCATTGAAAGTGGTATTAATTCCCAGTCTTGTCATTAGATGGGGGTTGCTTTTATGGTTCAGGTCATAACGCCAAAACGGAGGCGTATGGTCGCGGGTTATTGCAGGATATTTATATCTGTCGAAAATCCCATTTCCATTCTCGGCGATGGGATTTTCTCTTTCTATCAGAGTGTTGTAGTTGTTAAACAGCTCTTCAACTTTCTTATTAAATTGTTCTTTGTTCATATGTTTAAAATTTTGCAATAAGCTGTAAGCTATAGGCTTTTGCTGTTTCATTATTTGTCTAGCTTATCATACCAATTCTTTTTCAGGAATATAGATGTTAGGGCAAGCACCATACAGGTAATCGCTGCCGCCCAATTGTCGCGTATCATAAAATACATTGGCAATACGACCATTGACATTTGCCAAACTATGCCGACTATCACATTTATTGTGTCTCTCCAGAAATCTTTATTTTCCTCAAAATTAGGGTCATCTGCTTTTACCTTTTCGATTATTGGTTTCCAAAATCCCCAAGGTTTTGTTTGTTTATAGAATTTCTTTAGGGTTTCGTCGTCTTGCGGTTTTGTCAGTAGCGAGCCTAATACCGATGCTGCCATAGAGACCACTAAAATAAGAGGGAATAAATAGATGTCGGGCAGGGTAGGGCTTATTACTCCAATCGACCTCATAACCCATACTCCGGTAGCGATAAGCAGTCCGACGAGCATCCCCCAGAAATAACCGTATCCATTGAAACGCCACCATATCCATTTCAGCACGTTTGCTGCTGCATAACCGCCATATAGTGCTGATGTTATCCACAGCGTGAGGGTATTTAGGGATTGAGCTTTAAATCCGAGTATAACACCAATCAGTACGAGAGTTATGCTTGAGATATAGCTTAGCGATATAAGTTTCTTATTTGAGGCATTTGGGTTTATATATTTCTTGTATATGTCGTTTACGATATATGCAGGAGCGGCGTTTACGAATGCTGCAAAAGTTCCCATAAAAGCCGCTAGTAGTCCGGCGAGCAGGAGTCCTTTAATGCCCACAGGCACAAATTGCTGTATTGCCATTGGTAGCACTTTCTCGAAGTCAACACCTGCACCTTGCAGTTGGGGTTTCAGATAGACTATTGCCAATACGCCAAATCCTGCCACCATTAGGAAGCGCGGGATAAACAATACTATATTTGTTATCATATTCATTTTAGCTGCTTCAGCAGGAGTCTTTGCCGACAGAGTTCGTTGCATATCGTAGCTTGGCACAGGCCCGGCAAGGCTTGCAAAGATTCCTTTAAAAATCATCATCCCAAGCAGTAAGCCAAATAGTCCGTAGCCGTCCTTGCTGATTTTCTCGTTTACACCATCGAGGTGCCCGCTCCAATCTAGGTTGAGATTCCACGAAGGCATCAGGTTTCCCCATCCTGCCGGCACTGCTGCTTGGATTTGTTCGGCAGTAACAGATTTATATGCAATGATGCCGATGGCAATGCAAGCAATTGTCATTATCACGAACTGTAATACTTCGGTGGCAACCACCGAGTACATACCACCTTTTAGGGTGTAAAGTGTTGTTATTCCAATAATTATCATTGCGTAGCTCTGCTCTGATGTTATCGCTAAGTTGCCTACCTGAAATGATAAATCGGCAGAGAAGAATGTCGTTGCAAACTTGCCGATGCCCTCAAAGAAGTAGGTCATAAAGCCTATTACGCTGACTATTGCAAATACGATAACAATGAGATGGGCGAGTCTGCCGCCTTTGTTGTCGCCAAATCTGAAAGTCATCCATTGCGCACCCGTCATTACATTGGATCGGCGCATCCATATTGCGAGGAATACCATTACGAATATTTGATTCCAAACCGGCCACAGCCATGGTATCCATGCGCTTTTCATTCCGTAGATGAAAAAGATGGTAACTGTCCACATTGTTCCTGAGATGTCAAACATTCCCGAAGCGTTTGATAGTCCTAGCATGTACCACTTTATAGAGTTGCCACCAAGGAAATAGGAGTTGAGGTCTTTGTTTGCCTTTTTTGATAGCCAGAAACCGATAAAGAGGGTTAGTGCGATGTAGGCAAAAACGATGCCTATGTCTAAGATGTTCAAATCCATAATTAAAATGTATTACATTGTATATACAGTTTAGTGCATGCATATACTTATTCTGTGCGTGTTAACTTCTTAAAGCAGGACAAAAATAAAAAAAAGAATGTACTGCATAAATAAGTCATTCAAAAAAAACGAAAAATGATTAAAATGACCGACATTGGCTCGTACTGGGATGGAGAATTGTTTTTTAACAAAAGAGAAAGAAAAGCAAGGAGGGCAATACTCTGTATATTAAGTGTGATAAAAAATAATTAATGTGTAATGATTTGTGTTTTAATGAAAAGCAGGAGAGCTTCGTTTGTCGTGTTCCTGAGTGTAGTTATTAACGGTGTCGTTTTTTTTATCTTTTGGGGAGGGCTGCGACTCACAGTAAAAGAATGCAAGTAAAATGCGCATTTCGCCTATGAATTAATAGTGTTTAGGCTCGGGGTGTGATTAATTCGCAAGCGAAATGACGAATGAGGGAATGTGAAAAAAGAATAAAAAAGATGTTTCAGCTTACTAAATGTAAGTCTAAAGTGTCAAGAAAGCTATTTTTTTGTTTAAAAGGAGGTTTATTTTTGTTTGATTGTTATGGTGTGATGACATTTTTTTCATATCTTTGCGAAAGGACATTAAAATCTATTATATGAAGTATTTTTTACTCTGTTTAAGTTTACTGTTAGCCGTTACTACAGAAGCACAGACGAGGTCTGTGAGTGGGGTAGTAACAGACAAAGAGGCTGGAGAGCCGCTTGTTGGTGTAACGGTATTTGTTGAAGGTAGCAATGTTGTAACAATTACGGATGCAGACGGCGGTTATGCCTTGTCTGTGCCTAATGATGCAGAAACATTGAGTTTTACTTTCATTGGATACAAGAAAGCCACTGTTGGAATAACAGGTGGCAAAGTGTTTAATGTGTCGATGGAGTCGGAAGCCACAACGATAGAAGAGGTCGTTGTAACAGGCTACCAAAAGATTGACCGCAAACTTTTCACCGGTTCGGCATCGGTTGTAAAGAGTGAAGATGCTATTATTGACGGGGAAGCCGATGTTAGTCGCATGTTGCAGGGAAAGGCGGCAGGTGTTCAGGTTCAGAATGTCTCAGGGACATTTGGAGCATCGCCCAAGATACGTGTTAGAGGAGCCTCCTCTATTTATGGAGATTCAAAGCCTCTGTGGGTTGTTGACGGTGTTGTTTTGGAGGATGTTGTAGAAGTATCTGCCGACGATTTAGCATCGGGAAATGCAGTGACACTTATTGGCTCTGCAGTTGCAGGTCTCAATGCCGACGACATTGAGTCTTTCCAGATTCTAAAAGACGCTTCCGCGACGGCTCTGTATGGGGCTCGTGCCATGAACGGCGTGATTATTATTACGACTAAGAAGGGGAGGAAAGGAGAAGTTAGAATTAACTACAGCCTAGAAACTACGATGAGGACAAAGCCTCGTTACTCCTCATTCGATATAATGAATTCGCAGGAACAGATGGGCGTATATCTAGATATGCAGAGCAAGGGGCTGCTCAATCATTCCGACATAGTTCGTGCGGCTGATGGAGGGGTTTTCAATAGAATGTATAATTTGATAAATTCTTATGATCCTACGACGGGTTTTGGTCTTGCCAACACGCCGGAGGCACGGAATGCTTTTCTTCGCAGTGCGGAGATGCGTAATACAGATTGGTTTGATGTGTTATTTACCAACAGTATACAGCAAAATCACTCTCTCAGTATATCGGGAGGTAGCGAAAAAGCAAGTTTTTATGCATCTATAGGTTTTTTGCATGATCCGGGCTGGACTATTTCGGATAAGGTTGATCGTTTCACATCTAACATGAATGCTACCGTTAAACTGAACGATTATATAGATTTGAATTTAACATCTAACAACTCGGTGCGTATGCAGCAGGTTCCTGGTTCGTTAGACAGAGAACTTGATCCTGTGAGTGGCACATACAATAGAAACTTTGACATTAATCCTTTCAGTTATTCGCTCAATTCGAGTCGGACGATGGATGATGTAGACGACAATGGCAATAATGTGTACTATAATCGCAATTACGCACCTTTCAGCATCTTAGATGAGTCGCAGTACAATTACATCAGCTTGGATTATTTGGACACAAAGATTCAAGCGGAGCTGACGGCGCGTCCGTTTAGGAATGTTACACTGACGGCATTGGGAGCTTTGCGTTATGTTAAAACCACTCGTGAGCATAAAATTGAGGAGAACTCGAATATGGCTAATGCTTACAGAGCAGCGTACGATGCTACCATACGCGAGAATAATCCTTTCCTGTATGATGATCCCGATAATCCTACAGAGTTGCCGCAGGTAGTACTTCCCGAAGGGGGTTTCTACAATCGCGACGACAATACGATGCTTAACTATTATGTAAGAGCTACTGCCGGGTTTAATAGATTGTTTGGAGACAAGCATAATGTAAATGTGCTGTTAGGGCAAGAAGTAAGGTATGCAGACAGGACCTATTCTTTTAATAATGGATTTGGTTTTCAGTGGAATAAAGGAGGAGTTCCCTTTGTTGATTATCGTATCATCAAACAAATGATAGAAGGTGGTTTTCAATACTATGGAATGAATCGTAATTACGATCGTTTTGCTGCGTTTTTTGGAACTGGAGGATACTCATTTGATGAGAGATATACCATTAACCTTACTGCTCGCTATGATGGGTCGAATCGCTTAGGAAAATCTAGGGCAGCCCGATGGTTGCCGACGTGGAATATCAGTGGCGCATGGCATATACTAAATGAGGGTTTCATGGAGAGCCAAGATTTTTTTTCCACACTCAATCTGCGAGCTACCTATGGGCTTACGGCGAGTATGGGACCTGCTAGTAATGCGGCAGTAGTTTATATGAACGAAATTTCGTATCGCCCCTATCAGTATGAAAAAGAAAACCAAATAGTGCTTGCCGATTTAGAGAATAGTGAGCTTACGTGGGAGAAGCAGTATGAAACAAATATCGGTGTTGATGTTGGGATTCTGAAAAATCGTCTCAGCCTGAGTACTGACATTTACCGCCGTGACGGCTTTGACCTGATTGGTTATGTGCTGACTTCTGGAACAGGGGGAGAGTACTACAAGGCTGCCAACTACGCAGATATGACGTCTAGTGGAATTGAGTTTACCTTGAATGGGCGAATAATTCAAAACAAAGATTTTAAATGGAGTGGGAATGTTACATTTTCATATAATACCAACGAAATTACCCGATTGGGTTCTACGCCGCGAGTGATAGATTTGATTACGGAGGGAGGTGGCCCTGCCGAGGGTTATCCTGTTAGAGGGCTTTTCTCTATTCCTTTTGTCGGACTCGATAGCGAGGGGCTTCCCTTGGTTATAGATGAGTCGGGAAGGGTTTCTAACGAAGGAGTAAACTTTCAGAGTAGGAATACCGATTATTTGAAGTATGAAGGGCCTGTAGATCCTCCTATTGTCGGGGGTTTTAACAATACATTGTCGTACAAACGATTTACATTGAATGTGTATTTGACCTATCAGGCGGGTAATAAAATCAGACTTAGTCCCTCGTTCAGTTCTCAATACTCTGATATATATGCAATGACAAGAGATATGCTCAATCGATGGATGATGCCGGGTGATGAGCTTGTTACCGACATACCGGCGGTAGCTTCGGCAAGGCAGCTGAACGAGAATCCATATTTGGTGCAGGCATATAATGCTTACAACTACTCTTCTGCCCGTATTGCCGATGGTGGTTTTATCAGGCTGAAAGACATAATCCTGTCCTATAAGATTCCAACGAAAACAAGGATGGAGGTGAAACTTACTGCTTCCAATATTTGCTTATTGTATTCTGATAAAAAGCTCAACGGGCAAGATCCGGAATTTTTCAGAACGGGAGGAGTAGCAATGCCCGTTCCACGTCAGTTTACCCTAACATATAAAGTCGGTTTTTAAACAAAATGAACATGAAGAATATATACATTATAGCGGTAGCTTTTTTAATATCATTGTCATTCTCTGCATGCAATGATTATTTGGAACAGTTGCCAGATGATAGGACGGTTCTAGATTCTCCGGAGAAAGTGAGAGAACTCTTGGTAACGGCATATGTTGACGGCACCTATATAGAATTTTGTGAAGCTATGTCGGACAATGTCGGAGATAAGTCGGCTAATGCAAATATGCAGACGCTTGCCAACGAGCAAGCTTATTTTTGGAAGACAGTGACCAATACAGACAACGGAACTCCTGTTAATTATTGGAGAAAGTGCTATCATGCGATAGCCGTGGCGAATGCAGCACTAGAAGCTATAGATAACGCAAGCAATCCTGAGGATTATCAGGCATCAAAAGGCGAGGCACTGTTGTGCAGAGCCTATCATCACTATATGCTGGCATCTGTTTTCTGTCAGCGTTATAATGCCTATAACGCTGAGACGGATTTGGGAATACCCTATGTAACAGAACCCGAGAGCACTGTATTTGGCAATTATGAGAGAAAAACTATGGCTTATGTTTTTGAAAAGATTCGAGAGGACCTTGAGGTTGGCCTGCCTCTTATAAGCGACGACAACTACGAAATTCCAAAGTATCACTTTACAGAATCTGCGGCTTATGCCTTTGCTTCTCGTTTTTACTTGACCATCGGCGAGTGGGAGAAATCCCTGACGTGTGCTAATCGAGTTCTGGGGACAAGTGCCGAAGACAAAATTAGGGATTGGGCATACTACAAAACACTTCCGGCCGAGGAGTTGCTGAGTATTTACACTAACTCTACAGAAAATGCTAATGTGTTAATGGCAGGAGCAATTACGACAATCGGCAGATACAGTGGCATTTATCGTTTTGCCTTGACAATCGACATACACAAGAGCCTTTACGACGAGAGCGTATCTGGAGGTACATGGTTATACAGTTTTTTTGGAAACTCTCTTACTTTGCGAATGGCAAAATTCAAAGAGCACTTTAAACTTACGAGTATCAATGCCAACACGGGTTATCCTTATGTTATGGTGCCTCTGATAACTATGGAGGAAGCCCTTTTTAACAGAGCTGAGGCTTTAGTGATGCTTGGCAAGTATGATGAAGCAGTTGTTGATATAAACACTTTCCTTAGCAAGCGCATAAAGGACTACAATTCCAGCAATAACTATGTAAGCGACACCGAATTTGAGGATTATTATAGTTATTCAAAACCGGATATAGACCCTTGGTACGAAACCAGCAGGCAACAAGATGTATGGCTGCGAGGTATACTTGACCTGAGACGTAAAGAATTTATTCAGGAAGGTGTCAGGTGGTTTGATATTAAGAGATTTAATATGGTTGTAGAACGTGTCGGCAGTGATAATAAAACTCTTGATATCTTGATTAAAAATGATTATCGAAGGGCAGTACAAATCCCAGAAGCGGCAATCAAGGAGGGAATGACAGCAAATCCTAGATAATAAGTAAAATTACAGATATGAAAAAAATAATAATATATACAGCATTTATAGTCTCGCTGTTAGCATGTAGAGACGGAGCTCTGACGGGCGACTCTATAATTATTGATGACACGACACCCCAAACGGAGGTCGATAAGTGGATCTCTTCAAACGTAACCAATCCGTACAATATCGAAGTAGTGTATAGGTGGACTGATGGAGAAACTGACTTGGAGAAGAACCTTACTCCTCCCGAGGAAGACAAAGTGGTGGGTTTTATGGAAGTACTTAAAACATTGTGGATAGACACCTATGTCGAACAAGCGGGAGCGGATTTCTTAAAGGAGCTGTCGCCCAAACAGATACTTCTGATAGGAAGTCAAAACTTCAATAGCGACGGTTCTGTAACCGAAGGAACTGCCGAAGGAGGTCGCAAAATTATTCTTTACGATGTAAATGGCTTTGATTCTCACGATGCGAGCGAAGTGAGAAGCATGATTCATGTTGTGCATCACGAGTTTGCACACATCATGCATCAAACGAAAGATTACAGCACCGACTACGATGAAATTACTCCCGAAGGATACACCACAACGTGGTATAATGTTGAAGATTCAGTCGCGAAACAGTCCGGATTTATAACACCCTATGCCATGCTGAACACCGACGAGGATTTTGTTGAGATGGTAGCAACCTTCATCACAAACAGCAATGCTGAGTGGGAAGCTATTTTGAGTGGTATATCTAATCCTGAGGGTGTTGCCTCTCTCCGAAAGAAAGAAGCAATAGTTGCCGACTACTTTATGACAAGTTGGGGCATAGATATATACGACTTTCAGAAGTTGGTAAGTGATGAAATAAATCGTATTGTGAACGAATAAAAAGAATGACAATGAAAAAGATTTTAGTATACTTCCTTTTTGCATCAACCTTTATGGTGATGTCGTGTTCTGACGATTTAGAAATTTTTGACAAGCCGTCAACAGAGCGAGTGTCCGAGCAGATATCCGAATACAATAAAGTATTATTGAGTGCCGACAATGGATGGAAAATGGCATATTTCCCTGACGCAAGTCGGCTTGGAGGATATAACTTTCTGTTTGATTTTAAAGAAGACGGACGAGTGACAATGCGTGGAGATGTGTCGACTAGCAATTTTGAACAAGGAGAGCACGAGTCGTCCTACAGTTTCAATGATGGGCAAGGTGTTGTTCTTAGTTTCGATACCTACAATGCCTTACATATACTCGCCGATCCGGGCTTTGTGCCTGCCGGAACGGGCTATAGAGGCGACTTTGAGCTAGTTGTTGAAAGGGTAAGCGAGGACTCGGTAATTTGTCATGGTAGGAAATGGAACCAGCCGATGATATTAACTCGTGCATCTGCCGACGATTGGACAGATGGAGTGGAAGAGATTGAGAATAACGAGCTGGCTCTTGCCCCGGCACAAGCAAATGTACCTTTCTTCCGCAATCTTTCTGTTGACGGGAAGGCTCTTGGTACATTTCTTTACGATTTGCTTAGCCGTTATATAGAGTACTACTATGTGGATGATGAAACAGGAGAGACCAAGTCTGGTAGCTGTGGCGTTGCCTTTACTCGTGAGGGCTTTAGTTTGCAAAGACCAATTGTTATTAATGGTGTTACGCTGAAAGACTTTAAACACGACGCATCCACTGGAGGCTTTGTTTTTGGGAGTAATGGTGCAATTACCATGGAGGACGAATCGATAGTAGAATTTGAAGATGCATGGGATGACTTGTATCAATACACTGGGGCTAGCCTTTACAGAGCTAGTAAAGATTTCAACACACTGTTCAACGATGCTGATGCTTTTGAGCCGGACTTGACAACGCTTCAGTTTTATTGGAATATAAATGGCTATCGCCAAATATCTCTAATATTGTCAGATGATCAGGGAGATACAAATAGCGACAACGATAGTATTAGGCTATATCACTCGCTGATGTCTGATATTAACAGTCCGGGTGAAGATAATGTCTTCTTCACAGCAGCCATTAATGCCGACACGCAGCAAAGGATAATGGGTAAATCGGGCAATGTCTCCGATGCTTCTTTGACGGAAGAGTTAAATCGTTTGTTCTTTGCCGACACTCCGGAGTCTGATAGTTTTAACGCGATACTCGACCTCTTCTATGAAGTCGGAGGATTTTCTGTCATTCCCATGTCAGACGGCAGATTTTATTTAATAAGTAAAACACACAGTAATTATTGGGTCATATTGACTCCTTTCGATTAAACAACTAATAATATATTATGATGAAGAAATATTTGTATTATATTGTAGCAATATTCTTATTTTTTGTTGCAAATTCTTGTAAGGAGGATGCGGAAAACCTCCTTTATATGGGAGATGAGGCTTATATTGCATCATTCTCTCTGAGCAAAGGTACAGAGGAGTACATCTTGCCGGTTTATCAAGACTCCATCGTTTTTGAAGTAGCTTACGGCTTTGATTTTAGCGGTATGACGGCGAATGTAGTAGTTGACGATGGCATTACTATAAGTCCCGAGCCCAGCACTGTGTCGGACTGGTCTCAAAATATAGATTTTAAATTGACATCTGCCAACGGGCAAGTTAATAAGAGTTACAAGTACATTGTGCATGTGGGTAAGTACGAGAAGTACTACGATAAGGTTGCATACCTTCGCACCCAACAGGAAGTCAATGAGTTCGGTGCGAACGAATACACGAGAGTAGCAGGTCTGATAATTGGAGCTCCCAATGCCGGCGATGGCGATATCAATGACTTGTCTTCTTTAAATACTATTGAGATTGTAGATTACAATCTTCAGATTGCTAAGGGGTTTAGAGGACGTGATTTAGGTGGAGGGTTTGATAATCTGAAATCGGTTACTACCCTGAATGTGAAGAATGATTCACTGCTTTCTTTGAGTTTCCCCTCCCTTGAGTCTGCTTCTAATCTACTGATAGGAATGCTGAACGACGAAGACGAGAACAACAACAGATGCAACAACCTCGACACTGTTTTATTTCCGTCGTTGACGATGATTGTCAATAATTTTTATTTGAATTGCGCATCTAAAAGTTTTGAAGGCTTCTCTACACTGAGAGAGGTTGGCGGAGAAGTATTTGTTCAAACGAATGCAGCAAATTTTAAAGGACTGGAAGGGCTTACAGGTTTGCAATATTTCACAATAAATGCGATGCGTTATCTTAGGAGCTTTGAAGGTCTTGAGAATCTAAAAAGTGTTACTGGAACATTGAGGATACAAATGATAAATATAGATTCTATTAAAGGTTTTGCTCCTAAAGAGGTTGGTTATCTGAATGTTAACAATTGCAGGAACTTGAAAAGTCTTGACGCTTTCTCAGAAATAACGAAGTTAGACAATCTGCTTTTGTCGGGACTGGTTAACCTGAGTAGCTTAGACGGTCTACGTAATCTAAAAAAGGTAAGTGGCAGTATCTCTTTATTGTATCTTGGTTCTCAGGTGTATTGGCCGACGGTCTCGTATAAAGGGATAGAAAATCTTGATGGTTTAAGCAACTTAGAATCGGTAGGCTCAAACTTTTCTATAAATTATTGCTACAAGCTTGGAGATTACTCAGGCTTGGCAAAACTTATCCCTAATTTTTCAGGTACATTTACAACTGCAAATAATACATACAACCCGACTTTAGAAGATTTGAAAGCCGGCAGATACACAAATGAATAATAAAATAGTCATGAAGAAAATATATAACTCACTAATAGCACTGTTTGTTGCGGTATTATTGCTTGCTCAAGGGGCGTGTTCGGATGATCCCGATGGCTTAGTATTGAGTGGGAATGATGCAAATATCCTAACTGCTACGGCATCTTTGAATTCAGCAAGTTTTAAATCTACAGCATTTGGCGATTCTGTCATAATTGCTGTTCCGTCTTA
Organism: Bacteroidales bacterium; assembly: GCA_047975005.1. Lineage (GTDB taxonomy): Bacteria > Bacteroidota > Bacteroidia > Bacteroidales > Prolixibacteraceae > JBKEAJ01. The sequence goes on from JBKECW010000037.1 coordinate 32,338, forward strand.
TGTAGACAGAGAGAATGTTAAGGTAAGTGTTGAAATATCGGAGAATGCTACAATAGATCCCATTCCCGAAGCAATCCCAAATTGGGGCTCTCCTCACAGGTTTACTGTTACATCCTACAACGGAACAACAAAGGATTATGTTATCGCGGTAGTCGAGGATGCAGCAACAAAAAATTATAATGGAGATATTCGTATCGGTTCTCAGAATGCCTTGGATGACTTCTTTAGTTCGGGCTATACCGAGATAGAAGGCAACATATCGATCTACCAAGAGAGTGCAAAAAAGGCTATAAAAGATTTGTCAGCAATGGGAACATTGAAGATGATAAAGGGCAATCTCACAATACGTGAGATAAATGCTCGGCATATCGACTTGGAAAATCTTGAGGAAGTGGGGTCGGTGCTTATCGTTTCTCCATCCGTAACAGAAATTAATATGCCAAAGCTCAGATTTGTTGCAGAACGTTTTCAAGTAGGGGAGAGTGGAGCCGGAGAAGTGCCTACCCCTCACCAAGAGTTGGAGATAATTAACCTATCTTCTTTGGAGTATATCGGAGGTACTTTAAAGTACTTTTGGTGTACTAAACTTGAAACCTTGGAACACCTTTCCAAGCTCACCTATGTAGGGAAAGATTTTATTGTATATGGAGGAGCATATAAGAATTTGAAAGGAATCGAAGGTGTAAAGGCTGTTAATGGACAACTGTATTTATCCGGAAAATTGAATAGTTTGGAGGGCTTTAATATTGAGAGAGTAGGCACAAATATGACACTGTTTTTGCCTTATGTTACCGATTTGTCGCCTCTTGCGTCCTTAAAGACAATAGGAAATGGAATGACCTTATTTAACAATACTGATTTAACAGACTTGAAGGGACTGGAGCATATACATGTACCCAACCTCAGGATTGAAAACTTCTTGTCTCTTGAGTCGTTTGAAGGTCTTAGCATAGAGAGTGCAATGAAAATTTTAGTGCTGCAAGGGTTTCCTAAATTACACGATATTTCGGTATTGTCTGGAATGCAAAGTGCCGAGACGGTAATACTTAATGCAATGTCGCCACTTACGAGTCTGTCAGGACTAGAGAATTTACAAGAAGTCAGAGATCGAATCACTATTTCCGGTATGCCTGTTCTTGAAGATATCAGCGCATTGTCAAATCTAAGAAATGTAGGAACTTTAGAGTTTATTACCCTGGAGACGCTGGCGGACTTTAGCCCCTTATCTCATCTGACAGAAATCGGCAGCCTTAGGCTGGATAGTCTGAATGCAGCTACCGATTTCGACGGTTTCAATAATCTAACTAAAATTACTAATGGAGGACTGGCAATTGTCGCTTGTCACAAGCTAGACGACCTATCGCCATTTTCTAATATTAGTTCTGTGACATTTGCACAACAGTCCGATAAAATTTGGATTGAAAGGAACGACAAATTATTTGATTACACTCCAGTTGCAGGTCTTATCGAAACCTATATGCGTCAGCGAAGAGTATATATAAAAGACAATGGTTACAACCCTACGGAACAAAACATAAGAGACAGTGTTTATGTGGGGGAAGGCGGTGATGGAATGGGCTCAATTAAGTAGATCTATTCTGAATTATAACTAGAACGAGACAGCCTGTATAGGCTGTCTCGTTCTAGTTATAAGCACAGTAAGTGAGAGAATCCTTCCTCTGTATCTGTGTTGCAGCATTGTAGTCTCATTGTATCAAATTTATTCTTATCTTTACGCTTCGAAATTTATTTATCAGATGAGCAATAATACCTCAGAGCAATATGACGCTGTGTTGGCGCAGTGTCGGGATATATTTGAAAAGAAAATGAAAGATTACGGAGCATCGTGGCACATATTGCGTCCCTCGTCGCTCACCGATCAAATCTACATAAAAGCCAGTCGTATACGTAGTATCGAAGAGACTGGGGTTGCGAAGGTGGACGAGGGGGTTTATCCTGAGTTTATCGGCATTGTTAACTATTCGCTGATAGCACAAATACAACTTGAATTAGGAGCCTCAGACTCAGCACCCGCACTTGATGTGGTACTTACTAAGTATAATAACTATGCAGAAAAAGCAAAGACCTTGATGGAGGCAAAGAATCACGATTATGGAGAGGCGTGGCGCAATATGCGTGTCAGTTCCATGACTGATTTGATATTGATGAAATTGCAGAGGGTAAAACAAATAGAGGATAACGACGGAACTACCATTATTTCAGAGGGTTTGGATGCAAATTATTATGACATAATGAATTACGCTGTTTTTGCAATGATAAAACTACATTATAACGAATAAGAGATGAAGGTAATAGCAAACGTATCAAGAGTAATACTCGGAGTCTTGTTTATAATATCCGGATTTGCCAAAGCGATAGATCCTTGGGGATCGGCATATTTGTTCCACGACTATTTCGAGGCTTTTGGTTGGGAAGGCATGTACAAATATTCTTTTTTCATAGGAGTATTATTGGCAGCAACAGAATTTATTGCAGGAGCAGCATTGTTGAGTAAGTTTAAGATGAAGATTACGTCTTGGATTACTTTGCTTTTTATGCTCTTTTTCACACCTTTTACGATGTATCTGTGGATTGCAGAACCAATACAAGATTGCGGTTGCTTTGGAGATGCGATAAAGCTGACAAATCTTGAGACATTTCTTAAGAACCTTCTGTTTCTGCCGATGGCGATAGCCGTATTCGCTTATCGCAAGAAATTTAAAGTTTGCGGCAGAGGAACGATAGGACTATCGAGTTTTCTTGTATTAATGCTTATATATGTAGGCTCAGTGTGGTATTCTTATGCCCATCTGCCAATAATAGATTTTCGCCCATATAAAATAGGAAACAATATTGCAGAGCAGATGGAAATTCCCGCAAACGCACAGCAGGCAGTTTACGATAATACGTACATATATCGCAATAAACAGACCGGCGAAGAAGAAAAATTTGCTGAAGGCGATATTCCGTGGCAGGACACACTAACATGGGAGTATGTTTCGACGGAGCTAAACATAATAAAGGAGGGTTTTGTTCCTGCTATAACAGACTTTGCTATTTTAGATCTTGAAGGAAACGATCTTACAGGTGATTTCCTCTACGAAGAGGGATATTTATTGCTATTTGTTTCAGGGAGACTGTCAAAGATACATACTGATGCGGACCTAATCGCGAGAATCAATGAGATAGGAGCAGGTGCTTATGCCAACTACTATTCTTTCATAGGACTGACATCCAGTGTGCCAGACGATGTCTATAGATTTATAGATGATAATCAGTTGACATTTGAGATTTATAATACGGACGAGAAAGTGTTAAAGACAATGGTAAGATCTAATCCTGGACTTATATTGCTGAAAGACGGAACCGTGGTAGGAAAATGGCACTACAATGACATACCATCATTGGCAGAGTTGGAAGAACAATATTTTAATAAATAATACAAAGATAAAATGAGAAAAAAAATCGTAGCAGGGAACTGGAAGTGTAACACTACACTTCAAGAAGGAATTGAGCTTGCAAAAGCAGTAAACAACGTAGTATTGGAAACAGGCGACAAAAACGTAACAGTTGTGTTGGGTGCTCCGGCAACTCATATAAAAAGCGTTGTCGATGTTGTCGATGCATCACGAATTAATGTGTCTGCACAGAACTGTGCCGCCGAGGCAAAAGGCGCATACACAGGAGAGATTTCTGCATCAATGGTAAAGTCAACAGGAGCAACTCACGTTATTTTAGGACACTCAGAGCGTAGAGAATATTATCACGAGGATGCAGAAATATTGAACAAAAAGGTAGCATTGGCATTAGAAAATGGCTTAACGCCAATCTATTGCTGCGGCGAGACACTTCAAACTCGTGAGTCGGGTAAGCAAAACGATTTCATCACTAGGCAGTTGGAGGATACTATCTTTAAATTATCAGAAGCTGACTTTAAGAATTTGGTAATTGCCTACGAACCTATTTGGGCTATTGGTACAGGCGTTACTGCATCGACAGAGCAAGCTCAAGACATGCTGGCACACATCAGAAAAACCATTGCAAACAAATATTCACAAGCGGTGGCAGACGGCATATCTATTTTGTATGGTGGTAGCTGTAGTCCGAAGAATGCTAAGGAATTGTTCTCGCAGCCTGATATTGACGGAGGATTGATAGGAGGAGCATCATTAAAAGCAGATGACTTCATTCAGATAATAAACGCTTATTAGTCTGTAAATCAGTGATATGTGGGCGATTGGCGAGCTGTTCTCAGCCCGCCAATCGCTCCTTGTTATCTATGCCTTTAACGCTTATTTGTTCGAGGTCTCATCGAGCTCTGACTGAGTCTCAAAATCTCAGTAATCAAAAATCTAAAAGTATGCATTACCAAAAACTTGAAGCAAAGATAAACCCCAACACCGAAGCCAACAGAGAGATACTCATGGCTCTGTTGTCAACTATGGCATTTGAGAGTTTTATGGATACAGACGAGGGCTTGGATGCATACATCCAGACAAGTGCTTGCAACAAGGTTGAAATAAGAACTTTTCTGTCGCAGTGCGAACTGGCTTTTGACTATTCGTACACCATCGAGGAGATGGAAGATGTCAACTGGAATAAGGAGTGGGAAAAGAACTACTTTGCTCCGGTGGTATTGGCAAACGGCAAGTGCGTTGTGAGAGCATCTTTTCATACCGACTATCCTCAGTGCGAGATGGAGCTGGTTATCGACCCGGAGATGGCGTTTGGTACAGGCAATCATCAGACCACCTCGATGGTGTCGGAGTTGTTGTTTGATATGGACTTGGTCGGTAAATCGGTTTTGGATTTGGGCTGCGGAACAGGCATATTGGCAATAATAGCCTCAAAATTAGGCGCGAAGAGTGTTGATGCTGTCGATTACGATGAATGGTCATATAAATCAACTAAAACCAATTCTGAGCTTAATTCCTGTCTCAACATAAAACCCATGCACGGAAGTTTAGATGTAGTCGTTGGTGCAAAATATGATCTGGTATTGGCGAACATTCATCGCAATTTTTTGTTAAACAATATGAAGGATATTGCCAACTTGCTCAATGACGGCGGTATGCTGGCAATGAGTGGATTTTATGTCGAGGATATCGCAAAATTGGAAGAAGCTGCCAACAAATATGCCTTGACAATGCACAACTCGGTGTCTAAGGATAATTGGGCTGCGATATTGATGCAACAATGCTGAAATGTTGCGATGCTATGATGACAGTAGCCAAATACAGATAGAATGAGAAATGAAATACTGGAGTTAAGTTTGGAATTTGCAATAGAGATAGTAAAGTATTGCGAACTTCTAGAGGAGAAACGAAAGTTTGCAATCTCAAATCAACTTATTCGCTCCGGTACATCAATATGGGCTAATGTTCGAGAAGCTCAGAATCCTCATAGTAGGGCAGATTTTGTTTCAAAGCTGACAGTTGCAGCTAAAGAAGCAAGTGAAACCGAATATTGGTTATTGCTCTGCGAGAAGAATGAAAGTTACCCAAATCCAAACGAATTAATGGACAGCGTGAAGTCTATACAAAAGTTATTATCAAAAATAATCTCAACATCAAAAAAACGGCTGTTATATAATGGTGTCACAGCATCGCAGTATCACAACATCAAATAAGTGTAATGAGTAAAATAGGAATATATTTCTTGAAGCAGTTGGCACGAGTGCCTTTTTGGTTTTTGTATGCTCTGTCAGACATAATGTTTTTGGTTCTTTTCTATATTGTTAGATACAGACGAGACGTTGTGATGACCAATTTACGCAATAGCTTTCCTGATAAAGACAATAGAGAACTTAAGAGTATCAGAAGGAAGTATTTTAGGCACATGTGCGATATTCTGCTTGAAACCTTTAAAATGTACCGAATGCCTGTCGAGGAATGGAATAAACGCTATAAATATCCAAATATAGATGTTTTGAATGCGGCCTATGACAGAGGGCACAGTGTCGCTTTGTTTTCCATGCATTATGGAAACTGGGAATGGGGAACGGGATTCCAGGATTTCATTAAAGCTAAAGCTGTATACATATATAGGAGACTCAGTAATAAAGACTTTGATAAGTATAACAGAGACCTGCGAGAAATTCGTGGCGGAAGCTTAGTAGAAGCAAAGCAGTCAGTAAGAAGGATGTTGGAGAATAAGAAAAAGGGGGAACTCGAAGTTTATTGGTTTGGTGCTGACCAGTCCCCTGCTGATATGCAAGGGGTATATTGGCTTGATTTCTTAAATCAAGACACAGCATTTTATATGGGAGGAGCAAAGATCTCAAAGAAGATAGGCTGTGAGATAATGTTTATGAAGGTTAAAAGAGTAAAGCGTGGATATTATGAAATGAGGGTTGAGACAATGTTTGAGGATGTTTCTGCAGTTACGCCCGAGCAAATAGTTGAAGATTATGTGCGACGAGGAGAGGAGCAGATACGGGAGCAACCCGAATATTGGATGTGGTCGCATAGACGATGGAAACGCAAACGTTCCGCTGATAGTAATTAGATATTCATAGCTTGTTCCATTTTTCTTGACTGTTTGATAGTGTCATCTTACGTTTTTGCTGTTTTGGAGGCATAAGAGGTGATAAATTGCAACAAAAACTTTCTAGTTTAAATAAAAGTGTTATATTTGCAAGTATAAAACAAAAAAATGATAGATATTATATATATTAACCTCCTGCTAGTCAACTCACAAGACTGAGAAGGGGCTTTATATATGCTTAAATAAATAAGACATTGACCTTTCTCAGATACTGAGGAGGGTTTTTTAATTTAAAAGAATAGGATACATAAGATGCCAAAACTTAGAAGCAGCACATCCACAGAGGGCAGGAAGATGTCGGGCGCACGAGCCTTATGGCGTGCCAACGGTATGCGCGAGGAACATTTTGGAAAGCCGGTAATTGCGGTGGTAAATTCGTTTACACAGTTTGTGCCAGGACACACCCATCTCCATAAAATAGGGCAGGAAGTAAAGCAGAAGATAGAAGCCTTGGGCTGCTATGCTGCCGAGTTTAACACCATTGCCATCGACGACGGCATAGCCATGGGACATTCGTGAATGCTTAATTCTTTCACTTCTATGGCTATTCTAGGCGACAGGTTTGAATATATGTGCAATGGACACACGTTCGATTCCATGATTTTCTTATCCAATTGCGACAAACTCACT
>JBKECW010000038.1:0-3376 GCA_047975005.1 Bacteroidales bacterium
ACCAAATGTACTTGTTGCATACAATCATTTGATTTTCTCACATTTTTCCGGAACTATTTGTAAAATCGGGTAGTGGCGTATATTGTAGTGTCCACTCTCACAAAATCAATTAGTACGATGACGTATTTCTAGAAATAGCAAGCAGTGTCGGGCTGTGTCTTCTCGTGGAAGAAGACAGACATACGGGGTCTGTAAAGATATTTTGAGTATAATATTTCAACTCCGAAGCGAAAATGGCGAAGTCCAAGACACTCTTTGAATGAATAATTGAAAATACAATGTTTAAGGTTTAAAAAAAGCTGTAGGCAGTATGCTTTAAGCGAGCAGCCTTTATTTATAAATACAAGAACGTCATTGCGAGGAGCTGGCGACAAAGCAATCCCACGCAATGTAGAGCAGATTGCCACGCTACGGCTCGCAATGACGATAAGTTGAATGAAATATTAATAATGAAAATAAAAACAATGACAATGAATTTTAGACCTATGCTGCTTCTTTTTGTGGCGTGTATTTGCATGACTAGTGTATTTACCTCATGTAGTAATGATGACGATAATTATATTTTGCAACAAGCTGATGTGAAATTAAGCGAGCCTGACGGCGGATTTAAAGCTCTTGTAGGAGAGATATTTACACTCACTCCCGAAAGCGTGTCGGACGACGGTGTTTCCTACGAGTGGTTTTTGGATAGTGAGAGTATTTCCACAAGTAAAATATTGGAATACACCTTTGAGCAAGCAGGGACTTATACGCTAAAGCTGGTGGCAAAGCAAGCAGCATCGTCTTTTGAATATCCCATGAATCTTGTAGCCGGATTTTCAGATGCAGGCGGTTCCACGACTGATGCTACGGCTTATATTACTAAGGTTTTCGACTTTAGACCGTCGATAGGGCAGTTTACCAATAAATTACCTAAGTACGAAGATGGAGATACACAGGATACCATGAATGCTAAAGTTTTGGCAGCTATTGGCAATAACAAGCGAAGCATGATAACACTTGGTGGCTACGGTGGCTATGTGGTAGTAGGTTTCGACCATACGATAGAGAACAAAGAAGGACTAAAGGATTTCAGGGTCTTGGGTAATGCCTACTATGCGGCTGCTAACCCCGACAGCAATGCACCTGAGGGAGGAAGCTGTGAGCCGGGCATTATCAAGGTAGCCTATGACATAAACAAGAACGGTGTTCCTGATGACAATGAGTGGTATGAAATAGCGGGCAGTTCGCACGAAGATGTAACGAAAGAGCTGTGGTACGATAAAGCCAAGACAGCCGGTAATGACGTCAACTTCTACAACGACTACAAGATAACTTTCTATCGTCCGGAGGTAGAGCCTGAGACAGCAGAGGAGAAACAACAATATATTCGTTGGGAAGACAACAAAGGTAACTCCGGATATAAAGCAAAAAACAGTTTTCATAATCAGCCTTATTTTCCGCAATGGATAGAAGGAGATGAGCTGATTTTTGAGGGAGCTCGTTTGCCACAGAATGCTGTTGATGAGAGTGGAAAAGGCACTAATTACGTGTTGTACAAGTTTCGCTATGGCTATGCCGATAATGAAACAAATACAAAAGACGAGTCGGCAATTGATATTGATTGGGCAGTCAACTCAAGAGGACAGAGAGTTTCTTTGCCGGGAGTAGATTTCATCAAAATATATACAGGAGTCAATCAGGAAGTCGGATGGCTAGGCGAAAACTCAACGGAAATAAGGGGAGTTGTAGACCTGCACATTCTGGGTGAAGAAATTGCAACAAAGTAGTATGCACGAAAATCCAATTAATAATAAATAAAATTTAAACCAATGAAGTACTTATCAAATCACAAAATGTTATGGGTGTTGGCCCTAGTGTTCACCGTATTTTATTCATGTTCTGACGACAACGACACTGTTTCGTCGATGGTAGACTTTGAAGATTTACCTATATCCGAAAACTCACATTATGGCGGAACTGCGCCTACGGTAATTCAAACAGGTGCAAGTCAGGCTCTTGGAGGTATTAGTTTTAACTACAATTACACCACTTCCACATATGGTGATTATTGGGGCGGTTGCACATACAGCAATATGCACGACGCTACAACAGCAGGATACACCAATCAATTTAGCGTTGCCGACGGCGACAATGGCAACAACACTTTTCTTTTAGCCTTTGATGGTGGCAATGTAATCAGCTTTCTCTCTGATGAGGCTCGAATAGTCCACTCCATGAAGTTGTGTCTAAACACTTTTGCTGCACTGGCTATAAAAAATGGAAGTGGTGATCTCTCAGCGCCTTTTGCTGCGGGCGATTATTTCGTATTGAATGTAACAGGAGTGTATGCCGACGAAAGAGCATCGGACACGGTGAAGATTTATTTAGCTGACTATAGAGACGGCAAAACTGATATTCTGAATAAATGGACAAGCTACTCAGATTTTGCTCTACTCGGAGCAGTGAAAGGCTTAAAATTTGATTTTGAATCGACAGACACAGGGCAGTGGGGAATCAACACTCCGAAGTATTGCTGCATCGATGATATAGTTTACGAATAGGGAGCCAATGAAAGGCTATATTCATGTTTACACAGGCAACGGAAAGGGAAAGACCACTGCTGCTCTGGGCTTGGCTATGAGAGCCGTAGGAGCAGGCAAGAAGGTCTACTTTGCACAGTTTGTGAAGGGGCAGAAATACTCGGAAGTCAAAAGTTTTCAAGAGTCCGTACCTGCTGTCGAAATCAAGCAGTACGGACTAACTTGCTTTATCGACAGAAAGCCCACGCAGGCAGATATTGATGCTGCAAGGGAAGGTTTAGCTGAGGTGCGAGGTGTTGTTCTTTCGGGCGAGTATGATATTGTGGTTTTCGACGAAGCCAACATCGCTGTCTATTATGAGCTTTTTTCTATAAATGAATTACTAGATGTTCTGAAACAAAAACCTGATAATCTGGAGATTGTCATAACGGGGCGCTATGCTGCTCCCGAACTTATAGAATTTGCTGATTTGGTAACGGAGATGCAGGAAGTAAAGCACTATTACAATAGTGGAGTAGAGGCACGCAAGGGAATAGAATGCTGATGAAACGAGCCGTTTTTAATTGGAGCGGAGGTAAAGACTCCGCACTTGCTCTACACAAGGTGTTGAACTCAGTTGGGTATGATGTAATATCCTTATTGACAACCGTTAATGCAGCTAATAGTCGTTCGTCGATGCACGGCATTCCCATTGATTTACTCCGCACGCAAGCCGACAGCATAGGTATTCCGCTGTCCGTCTTGGAGCTTTCTCCCGAGGGCGAGATGGCAGGCTATGAAGATGCAATGCGAAAGGCGGTAGAGCATTTTAAATCGCAGGGAGTGGGGTATTTTATTTTTGGCGACATATTTCT
>JBKECW010000039.1:0-46242 GCA_047975005.1 Bacteroidales bacterium
AAAAAAAATGAAGATAATAACAGGAGACATAAACAGCGGAAAGAGTACTAGGTTTCTAAAGTACTTTTCAGACTTTGAAAATCGGGTGGGTTTGTATTCCAAGAAACTGTATGATGAAGGCGGAGTGATTGTTGGCTATGACCTTGTGCTGCTACCTCTCGGGAAAACCTTACCTTTTATAATGTTGAGGGAGCAGGCGGATGAAAACAATCTCGACAATTATTGTATGCAGGGGCGTTTTGCGTTCTCCAAAGAGGCTTTTGCTGCTGCGGAGGAGTATGTACGGAGTTTTCCCGACGATACAGCTCTGTGGATAGACGAAATCGGCGGACTGGAGCTTAAGGGTTTGGGCTACGACTCATTACTCAAGCTTGCTTTGGAGTCAGAGAGAGAGATTGTTATTGTAGTTCGGCAGGATTTGCTTGGTCAAGTGCGTGATAAATATGGCATTAAGGAGCATGAGATTTTGTAAGCGAGCTGTATACTAATCGTTAGCGTCAAGCTTCTTTTCTATCATTATGTTGCGGATATACACTACCAATCCGGATGCTTGTCCAATAATCAACACTGGGTCATGTCGGATTATTGCATAACTAATAATCATTGCTGACCCTATAATGCTGATTGTCCAGAATGTGCGTGGCAAAAGCGACTCCCCTGCTTGGCGTGAGTATGCCCACTGATATATAAAGCGAAGGGTAAATGTAAATTGTCCGACTATGCCGAAAATAATCAACCATATAGGTATATTGTCGTGTTTGAACAGACGGTCTATTGACGAGTCCCAGTTTGCGAGGAAATACAGAACTGACAGGAGAGGCAGTATTAAGAATATAGTAGACATAAGCTTTGGGACTTTCGACCAAGCATCCTTAGCCTGTAGGTTCCATATATAAATGTAGTATGATATTATTTGTCCTAATATAATTGCAAAATCATCTCTGAGCCAGCCATATATGCATAATATGAAAGAAGCCACCATGCTTAATTGCCAGAATAGGGTTGGCGATAGGACTTTGTTTGCTTTCTCCGATGCAATCCACTGTACCAGCAGTCTTGCAGAGAATAGCAACTGAGCGAGAAAACCTATGGCATATATCAGGTATAGGCTCATTTTATATTCGTAGAAGTAATGTTGTAATTTATGTATCGTTTTTTCATCCAGCGATATGCAAAGCAGTCGAGTAGAGGTCCTATAAGTCTGTTTCCGAGATGGAATTTTGATTTTCCTGCAATGCGCGGGAAGTGTCTTACGGGAATTTGCTTGTATGTTCCGCCTTCTTGCAGTTGGATTAGTGCTGGCAAAAAGCGATGCATGCCCTTGAACAGTGGAATACGTTTTGCATATTCGGTTTTAATGACTTTTAGCGGACAGCCTGTATCTGTGGCATTGTCGTGAGTCATCATTCTGCGGAAGCCGTTTGCGAAGCGTGAAGAAGCTCTTTTCACAAAACCGTCCTTTCTTCCTGTTCTTATTCCCATTGTCATTGCAAAGTTTGGAGCCTCTGTTAGCAGTAGCTTGAAATCTTCGGGAGTGGTTTGCAGGTCGGCATCAATGTATCCAATATATTCCGAGTAGGAGTAATCTATTCCTGCTTTTATTGCTGCGCTCAGTCCACGATTTCTATCGAAGGAAATGTAGTACATGTCGTTATTTCTGTTACATACTTCGCAAATCATTTCTTCGCTTTTGTCTGATGAGCCATCGTTGACAAACAAGATACAGCTTTTCATCATTGAGGTTTTGATGAAGTTTGATAGTTCTATTTCCAGTCGGATGACATTATCCTGTTCGTTGTACATAGGGACGATGACTGTAAATTGATAGTTTGCAGTTTTGTTCATTGACTATATTTAAATGATAGCATATATTTGGGAAATACGATAGGATTTTTATTGATTGTAATATTCCCGATACCAGTTGATAAACTCTTGTAGTCCTGATTTTATATCAGTTTTTGGCTGATACCCATAATCATTGCGTATCAGGGTGGTATCTGCCCATGTTCTTTCCACATCTCCTTGTTGCATAGGGAGATAGTCTCGTTTTGCTTTTAAGCCTGTCAAATCTTCTATTGTTTGAATAAAATCTTCGATATTTACGGGTGTTGAATTTCCCACATTATATATTCTGAAACGTTTGCTCTGCGATTTTGTTGTTGTTGGGAGATTGAATAGAGTCAGGTATAGACCTTCGACAATATCGTCGATGTAAGTAAAATCTCGTTCTAGCTTTCCTTTGTTGAATAGTTTAATTGTTTCATTTTTAAAAATGGCATCGGTGAATAGGAATGGTGCCATATCGGGGCGTCCCCAAGCACCATATACTGTGAATAGGCGCAGTCCGATAGTTTCTATCCCATACAGTTCGGAATATGCGTGTGCCATCAGCTCGTCTGACTTCTTTGTTGCGGCATAGAGGCTTAGGGGCGAGTCTACCCTATCGCTTTCTTTGTAAGGCATTTGTGTGTTCTTACCATAGACGCTGGAGCTACTGGCGTACACCAATCTTGCTTGGGGATTCTTACGGCAATACTCTATCACATTAAAAAACCCGATAAGGTTGGAGGTTATATAACGGTGCGGCTGCTCTAAGCTGTATCGTACTCCTGCTTGTGCGGCGAGGTGGCATATTTTATCAAAATGAAAATCTTTTAATACGTCATCGAACAGGGTTTGTTCCTCTATGCCTGATTTTATAAAAGTGAAATTACCGTTTTGGGCGATATTACTCAGCATATCTGAAGTAATTATTCCCAGTTGTTTAAGTCTGTCGGCTTTCAGTGTTGGCGAATAATAGTCGTTGAGGTCATCCACCCCTACCACCTCATGTCCTTCTGCAAGCAGTCTTTTAAGCAAATGTGAACCGACAAATCCGGCACACCCCGTTACTAGTACTTTCATTCTGTATTTATTTTTCAACTTATTTTTTCCATAATCGTTCACAGCATGTCCATTATTATGCACGATTGTTGTTTAGGTTTTGATGTCAGGGCAAAGTTACTTTTTTTTTTTATATAGTGAGGCTTGTTTTGGGAACAAAGCTTGTTTGAATAGGTGCTTACTTACTTCCTCCTAAAATGAAGATACTGAAAGCTCCGATTTCCCACTTATTAGGTTCAGCATTGAGAATTTTCTCTATTTCTTTGTCGTCGCTGATGTCTTCGGTTTCAATAAAGAGAATGCTATACTGTTGAAGTCTGTCGGTAGAGTCGAGTTTTGCGGCAGAATTTATACTCTCCAACTGTTGGTCTAAAAATACATCCATATTTTCGGCTCCTCGAAAATCAACATAATAATAGTTTTCTATTTGCTTCTCCTTTGATATTGATTTGGCTTTCTCCGCTAGCTTTTTGTATCCAATGTGTTCATTAACTTGTGGTATCACGAAAGAGCCGAAGAAAAAAAGCAGGAACATGCCAAAGCCTAGGCAGACAATTGCATTGTCAATCCGATTTTTATAAGTTTGCCACAGTGCCATTATGGATAATGCTGACACCGAGCCTGTTGCTAAATATGGTAGTATGCCTTTAATTTCAAAAGGTATATACTGACCGAAAAATATAAATCCCGGCAATAGGCTGGCAAATATTAAGGCAGCGAAGTACATCCCTATTTTTATTTTGATATTATTTTTCACTGCCGACATTAGTGACGAGCATAGGTAAACTATGAAAGGATATAGGGGGAGCAGGTATATATCGAGTTTCGCACTCACAAGTGAAAGCATTATCAGGTTAGCTAAGAAAATTATGGCAAAAAACATCTGCAAGTCTGTTTTTATCAGCTTGTTGCGTATGCCTGTCCATATTATGGCTATATATAGCAATATCCAAGGAGCAAAGGACCACAGCATTCTTGGGAAGTAGAACCAAATGGGTTCTTTGTGGTGAAACGAGTTAACTCCACGTCCTACTGTTTGTTTAAAGACTAGGTTGTTAAGATATTCGCTGCCGCCGTCGATGTAAACACCTGTAAACCATGCTGCAAACAAGCCCAATAGTATTGCCCATTGTCTCCAGCCGAGATAGCTGCCAAAGGTTTTTATTTTCTTTTTCACAGCCAGAAATACAGCGATAGACAAGAGTGGTGTCAGAAAGCCCACTGCGCCCTTAGTAAATACAGCCAGAAAAATATATATCGGTAATAAATATATATCTGCCTTGCTGTTGACACCTTTATATATTCGGAAGAAAGTGTACAATGAAAGGACAATAAATAAAGTCATAAGCATATCCATCCTTACAACTGCGAAAGAGCCTGTGAACATGACTGTTGTCATAAGTAGCAGGTTCGACACCAGAGGGTTGTGATTGATTTTGAACTCTCTTAGCCACTTGTCCATAACGGCAAGTATTCCAAGCGCTGGCAGAAGACTGAGCAGACCTATAACTATCATATGATAGCCTCCTGTCAGTAGTTTCGACAGCATTATTAACCACAGATGCAGGGGTGGTTTGTCGGCGTATATTTCGCCATGGTTGTAGAATGCAAACCAAGTGTTGCTTCTCAGGGCTTCCTCTGCAATGCTGAGATACTTTAGTTCGTTCGACGGAGTATAATCCCTGAATAGATATAGAGGCAGCAGTAGAATGAAGAAAATAATATACCTGTATTTCAACATTTTGTCAGATTTAAGGAATAGCATATTTTAATGGTTTTAGCTTATGGTTTACGATTGAGTTTTTTCTGTTAATTTCAAAATTTTCCGTAGCAAAAATGAGGCATTTAGGTTTTGCGCTACGCCCTCGCTGATTTTGTAGGAATAGTCGATGTCGTCGGCAAGTGCTATCTCAAAGCGATAGTTGCAGAATTGGGTAGGGTATTGTTCCGCCAATTTCGACAATGCTAAGTCGTGGGTGGCAATGATACCAGAAACGGGCAGCTCTTTTACTTGTTCCAAGAACATAATAGAGCCACGCAGCTTATCTTCGGAGTTTGTGCCTTTGAGTATTTCGTCGAGCAGTAGGAATGTGTAGTTATTGTCGTTGCATTCTTGCAGCAGCTGACTTATGCGGTTTAGCTCAGCATGGAAGTAAGAAACACCGCTATTTAGGTCGTCGGAATTACGCATACTACTGAATATGCTCATCATCTGAAATTCAAAATCTGAGGCGCAGACCGTCATCCCATACATAGCCATGAGGTAGTTTATGCCGACAGTACGTAGGAAGGTACTTTTACCTGCCATATTTGCTCCTGTTACAATGCTGAATTGTTTTCCGTCGATTACAAAATCGTTGCATATTCTTTTCTCTTTTGCGATAAATGGGTGTCCCAAGTCTTTTGCATTTAGCATTAACTGTGAATTAGGAGTATGTCTTGCTTCTGTAAACTCGGGATGGTTATACATCATTCCTGCCATACTTATCAGAGCGTCGAAGTGGGCAATTGTGTCGAGCCATGGTTCCAGCTTTGCGGCATAGTGTTTTTTCCATTTATGGAAGCGTCTTAGTAGAAATAAATCTCTAAGAAACAAGCCATTGAATAGGACTAATGCATAAGCGTTGGCACGTTGGTCAAAGCTGTTCAGCAAACGAGATAAGGCTCTGAAAGCTTCGATTGAGTTGTCATCTCTAAACAGTCTGTTATACATATCATTATTAAGCTCGGCATGGAAGTTTTGCTCGTGTATATGATTAAGCAGTTTGTGGTAGGCATTCATATTCTTATGTAGTCGTCCGGCTTGGCTTGCTTCGGCGTTTGACCTCGATGCCATTACGATAGGCACTGTCAGTTGAATTATAAACAGCAATATGGGGATGCCTGCGGGGATAAGTGCTAGATAGGCTGCAATACCTGATGCGAGTGTGATAGCAATACTGAGATATATTAGGTAAAGAGCATATTTTGAGTATAGAAAAGAGGAGGAAGTGTTGAGCAAGCTATGTGGTATTTCTTCGTTTTCGGGTTTTATCTTAGAGCCGATAGTGATAAAAGGATAGCGAAACTCGGGTTTGTCTGAGAGTTCCTTTAGTGCCTCTTTATGCTTTTGCACAATTGCATAATCATTGGCAGGCGGATTGTTCAGCAGATATGCCAGATATGCTTTACCTTTTCTTGTAACCGTTCGATTAAGTCTCTGGAATAGAGAGCCTTTTCCAAAGATGTCGAGGTCGAAAGAAAAGCTGTGTTGTCTGTCAATAAACTCGGATCCATCATCGAAAGAAGACAAATCGCCATCCAGATAGTTTAGCTCCTTTTGGTATACCTCTCTGAGAGTCAAGCTGTAATCGTGTTGTTTTTTTAGTCGGCTGTCTCTAATAACACTGTTCAGATACATAAAAATGGATAAAGAGAGCAAGCCGGCAGTTGTCCATGAAAAGGGCTTTGAAAGCAGGATATAAGCACAGTAGCATGAAGCAAAAAAGAACACAATCTTTACTGCTAATAGCTTATTGCGCTTTTGTTTTATTTTCTTTAGGCTGATATTCAGGGTGTTGATTTCCTCTTTGTAGTAGTTCATACGTCGTTGTTGTCTTTGTTTGTATTTATTTTCAATATCATTTCATTTTAAAGCATTCTGTTCTTAGCCAGCTTTTGTACATTGGGTCGAGAATTGATATTTTTCCTGCTTGAATATCTATAATTTCTTTGTTCTCAAGGGTTTTCTTGATTCTTAGAACATTAGCAGAAGTGCCAAGTTTATATTTTTCGAGTGTTTCCTTTGAGCTTAGTTTTTCAACATTTTCCAAGAGAGCCTGCAGAAAATACACTTGAGTATTTGTCAGTTCTTCCGTATTCGATTGAAAGAGTAGGCTTAGTTGATTTACAATGCTTTCGTGAGCCTCGTGTATGATTTTAGAGTTGCATTTTCTCTTTGTTCTTAGCCAACTTTGTTGTGCTAATTGTTGTACGTAGTAGGGGTGGCATTCTGCTAGCTCGGCAATAAGAGCGGCATCACTTTCCACTATATTCTTTTTTGTGTCTGCAAATCGACCGACAATAAAGCCTATCCAGCTTTCCACTTTTATTTTTTCGAGAATCATAATGTCGCCAAATTTGTAGAAAGGCATTGACGCGTTGGTGAATACGTCAAGCATCATGTGCCGCTTGCTGCCATACAAACAGTAGGCAACATGCTGATGTTTTTGCCATGAAGCACGTAGTTTCTTTTGGAAGGACAAAGGGTTTTTGAAAGTGGCAACATTCTGAAACTCGTCGACACAAATCACTAACTTCCAGTTTTTTTCTTTTGCGATGCTCTCCGCCATATTCAGCACGTCGTCGGGGTGCTTCACTACCTCATGCCAATCGAGGGCGAGAGAAACGTCGCTTATGCCATCGGCACTGAAAGACACTTTAGGGATAAATTTGCCAAGAAATTTTTTCGCATTCTTCACTAAAAGTTCCATCTTACTTGCCGATATGCGCAGCATTTCCGTGGCTAGGAGTTGATAAAATTCTTCTTCGGTATGGACGCTAAATGCGTCTATAAAACAGACGTGCACCTTTTTGTCACGCTCTTCAGCTACCTGTGCAGCTTTTCTCACTAATGAGGATTTACCCCAGCGGCGTGGAGATATAAGGGTGGTGTTTGTCAGTGCCGAGAAGTTGCCAACCAAGCGTTCAAGCTCCTTGTTTCTGCTGGTAAAATTCTGGATTACAGCTAATTTACCAAATGTGAATGGTGTCATGGCTCTATCAATTTTTAGCAAAGATAGCTAGCATATTTGCAAGTTGCAAATATGTAACTTACAAACATGTAACTTACAACTTTGTAATTTTTTTCTTTTTGTGCTTCGGGTGTATAGAGTGGCTCTGTATGGCATTGAATTTCGCACGAGAGAAAAAAAAATACTTATATTTGTATTCTTTATGAAAAAACACACATGAGAACAATATTCTTTACAAAAGGTAAGATGCAAACATTGAATAAGTTTAAATTTTATAAGTTGCTTTCCTTGTTTTTGTTGAGTTTCTTTGTCGTGCTAGTCTCCTGTGGAGGCAAACAGCAAGAAAGCAAACAAGAAGAAAGTGCGATATCTGTAGACGCAGTTAAGATCCAAGCAATGGACATTACCACACAGACATCCTATGCTACTCGCATCACAGGTGTTGTGAATAGCGATGTGCGGGCTAAAGTGTCAGGATACATAACCGAGGTGCTTGTAGACGAGGGGGCAAAGGTTAGAAAGGGGCAGATGTTATTTAAGCTCGAAACTCAGTCCCTCGACCAAGAGGCAAAAGCGGCACAAGCTCAGATAAAAGCGGCTGAAGTGGAAGTTACTAGTCTTAAGCCACTCGTAGAAAAGGATGTTATCAGCGAGGTGCAGCTAGAGACTGCCAAGGCGAAATTAGAGCAGGCAAAAAGCAATTATAGCACCATCATGGCAAATATCGGCTATGCACGAATAGCAAGTCCTGTCAATGGGTATATTGGTGAAATTCGCTTGAGGACAGGTGCGTTAGTGAGTCCCAACGACCAAACGCCTTTGACAACAGTTTCCGAGATTAGCAGGGTGTATGCCTACTTTTCGATGAATGAAAAGAACTATCTGGACTTTATGATGTCGGCAGAGGGGACGAGCAGGGAAGAAAAGATAAAGCATCTTCCACTCGTAACATTGGAGCTTGCAAACGGCATGGAATATTCTCATAAGGGCAAAATTGAAACGGTAAACTCGCAAATTGACAATGCAACAGGAGCTGTAACTTTGCGAGCAGTATTCGACAACCCTGATGGTATACTGACTAATGGTTCTAGTGGGAAAATAATTATTCCCAAGCACCATAAGCAGGTGCTTTGTGTCCCCATTGAATCTACAGTAAATCAGCAAAATAAGGTTTTGGTTTATAAGGTTGGCGACGATAACAGGCTTGTGCCTAAGGCTATATCCATAGCCGCATCAACCTCCTCTCTCTATGTTGTAGACTACGGCATAACAGCAGGAGAGAGCATTGTCGCACAAGGAGCTAGCAAAATGCAGAATGGAATGCTTGTCAGCGCAAAAGAAGTTGACATTCAGAGCATGATAAACTCTATCCCTGCAAAATTCAAGTAAACAACATCCATTATGTTAAAGACGTTTATAACCCGGCCGGTACTGTCAACGGTTATATCAATATTGATAGTACTGTTGGGAGTATTGGGCTATATAGCATTGCCGGTTACTCAATATCCCGACATTGCACCGCCAACTATTCAGGTAAGAGCTTCCTATCAGGGAGCTAATGCTGAAACTGTTCTTGAAAGTGTTATTGTTCCGTTGGAAGAGCAGATAAATGGAGTTGAGGGCATGACATACATCACTTCCGAAGCATCCAACGATGGCAGTGCCACGATAACGGTATATTTTGATCCGGATATAGACCCGGATATTGCGGCAGTGAATGTGCAAAATAGGGTGTCGGCAGCAACTCCTCTTCTTCCGCAGGCAGTTGTGCAGACGGGTGTTACCACACGCAAGCGGCAGTCTAGTTCGCTAATGTTTCTTAGCTTTTATAGCACCAATAAGGATTATGATGATGTTTTTATTCAAAACTACCTTAATATTAATGTGCTACCTGTGTTGCAACGTATTAACGGAGTGGGCGATGTGTTTGTCTTCGGCGGGAAAACCTATGCTATGCGTATTTGGCTTGACCCCGACAAAATGGCAACCTATGGTATTACTCCCGCCGAAGTCAGCACTGCGATAAACGAACAGAGTCAAGAGGCTGCAGCCGGAACATTAGGTGAGAATAACGGAGAGGTTTACTCCTATGTAATACGTTACAAAGGGCGTTACAGGGAAGAGAGCCAGTATAGTAAGATTATCTTGAAAGCACTAGGCAATGGCGAGTATCTCACACTTGGCGACATAGCAAAGATAGAATTAGATGCACAGACTTACAGCTCGGCATCGGAGACCAACGGCTACCCGGGCGTGGCAATGGGTATTTACCAAATAAAAGGTTCTAATGCACAAGAGATAATAAAGAATATACATAAAGAGATTGATAGACTGGAGAAGAGCTTTCCGCTAGGCATCAATACTTATGTGGCAAAAGATACCAATGAATTTCTCGAAGCTTCGATGGAGAAGGTTTATAGTACTCTCCTAGAGGCATTTATCTTGGTTTTCTTTGTGGTGTTTATTTTTCTTCAAAATTTCAGAGCTACACTTATTCCTGCCATTGCTGTACCTGTATCTATTATCGGGACTTTTTTCTTTTTAAATCTGCTGGGATATTCTGTCAATATGCTTACGCTTTTTGCTTTAATATTGGCAATCGGGGTGGTGGTTGACGATGCCATTGTGGTTGTAGAAGCTGTCTATGCAAAAATTGACGAGGGTGCAAAGGACGTTAAAAAAGCCACGATAACAGCGATGAGTGAAATATATAGTGCAATCATAACCATGACATTAGTGATGGTTGCTGTTTATGTTCCGATTACCTTTATTACAGGACCTTCGGGGGTGTTTTACGAACAGTTTGGAGTAACTCTTATTATTTCTATATTGATTTCGGCCTTGAACGCCCTTACACTCAGTCCTGCCTTGTGTGCTTTGCTCTTGAAGCCAAAAAATGAGGAACTTCAAAAGAAGAATATCCTTCAACGGTTTTACTATATTTTCGAAAAAGGATTTAAGGCACTATTGAACAAGTACACCAAGGGCTTGCACTTCTTTTACAAGCACAAGTGGATAACGGCGGTTCTTTTGATTGCGGCTACTGCAGGGGTGTTATATACGTCAAGGACAGTGCCCACAGGCTTTGTGCCAAATGAGGATATGGGAATGCTCTTGTTGAATATGGAGCTGCCTCCTGGCTCGTCGGTCGATAGAACAACCAAGATGTCGAGGGCTATATACGAAGACATTATGACAATACCGGAAGTAGATGGAGCATCTATAATTAACGGTCGTAGTATGCTCAGTGGCGTAGGTAGCAACTATGCTATGGGCTTTATCAAGCTGAAAGATTGGAGTGAGAGGACAGAGATCGACCAAAGCATCGAATCCATACAGGCTAAGATGTTTGCGATGGCAACAAAATACACTGATGCACGAATAATCTTTATATCTCCGCCCAGTGTGCCGGGGTTTGGCGTGTCGTCGGGTGTCGAGGCTAAATTGCTAGACGCATCGGGTGGCGATTTCTCGGTGCTCGATGATGTGAACAAGGAGTACATAACCGCGCTGAGCAAGCATCCTGAGGTATTGTACGCTCAGTCGTCGTTTGAAACTAGTTACCCTCAGTATGAAATGTCGATAAATGTGCCTGTGGCAAAGGACTACGGTGTTAGTATCTCGGAAATATTTAAGACTTTGCAGGCTTACATTGGGGGTGTTTATTCGGCTGATTTTTCAAATTTTGGAAAGCAATATAGGGTTTACCTACAAGCCCTTCCGGCAGATAGGGCAAATCCCGATGCGCTAGAGCGTATCTATGTGAAAACTGCCGCAGGCAAGATGGCTCCTATAACGCAATTTGTCGATTTAAAAGAGACAAAAGGTCCTCAGTCTGTCAGCAGGTATAACCTGTTTAACTCTACATCCATAACAGCTGCAGCAGCCGAGGGTTATAGTACCGGTGATGTTATTGCCGTATTTCAGGAAGAGGCGAAAAAACTGCCTGCAGGTTTTAATATAGATTTTTCGGGGCTGACGCGCGAGGAAATAAGCTCCGGACAGCAGACTCTGTTTATATTGATACTATCAGTGATCTTTGTTTACTTCTTATTGAGTGCTCAGTATGAGAGTTATATACTGCCATTGTCAGTGTTGTTTTCACTGCCATTCGGAATATTTGGAGCATTCTTCACAACAAAAATGGCAGGGCTTGAAAATAATATCTATTTTCAGATTGCACTGATAATGCTTATCGGACTATTGGCGAAGAATGCCATATTGATTGTCGAATTTGCACTGATGAAGCGCAAAGAAGGTCTGTCGCTTGTCGATGCTGCTATTGGTGGGGCAAAGGAGCGTTTACGTCCGATATTGATGACGGCATTCTCGTTTATCTTTGGCTTGCTGCCTTTGGTATTTGCCTCGGGAGTAGGTGCACGTGGTAACAGGGCTATAGGTACGGGAGCTGCGGGAGGATTGCTTATTGGGACTTTGTTTTCAATTTTTGCACTCCCCATGTTGTTTATATTATTTCAGTGGTTGCAGGAGAAACTTACAGGAGTTCCAAAACCGGAGGAAGAAGATTTATAGGAGGTGTATAATTTACAAAAAATCATAGAGAATAAAGGACATGGGCAATAAAATATTAGTATTGAGTGCCACCGAGAATGTAGGTAAGCCTTTAGTAGATATGCTATTAAAAAACTTTGTAGATGTAAAGGCGGCATCTCGTGGTGGCAAGAGTAGTACTTTTAGTATCCGTACAGCAGAGGGTGTTTGTTTTGATTTCTTGAAACCCGAAACTTATGAGAAGGCTTTTGATGATGTGTATGACGGAGTAAGGCAAATAACAGGTAATACTCCACGTACTTTAGAAGGATATATACATGAGCATAGAAGGAAGTTTTAGTAAAATGAAAAATACAATAATGCATAGGCAAATTGCAGTATATGTGATAGTCGTGCTTGTGATGCAATCGTGCGTAACGTCGAAGTATTCCACTCCTGAAGTGGAACTTACCGAGACCTTTCGCACCGCAGAGGTTGCAGTCTCTGACGATACGGCAAGCATTGCTCAGCAGTCTTGGCGAGAGATATTTACCGACCCTTTGTTGATTGGGTATATCGAGACGGCACTAGAGAAGAACAATGATATGCGCTTTGCTTTTAAGCAGATTGAGATTGCTGAATTGTACTACTTTCAAGGCAAGGCACAGTTTTATCCTACATTATCGGCAGAGGCAGGGCACACCTATCAGAAGAGTTCAGAGAATACGGCAATGGGGAGTTTTAACAGCAGTGGGCAGAATATCACTGCAATAACGGGATACCTATCGTGGGAAGCCGATATCTGGGGGAAGCTCCGCAGCAATAAGCGAGCTCTAGAGGCAGGTGTTTTGCAAAGTCAGGCTAACAGACAGGCAATGCAGACTCGCCTTGTTGCCGGAGTAGCATCGATGTATTACGATTTGCTCACCATCGACGAGCAGATAAAAATAACTAAAGAAACCATCGAAGCAAGGGAGGAAAGCTTGGAGGTGATAAAGGTGCTGAAGCAGTCGGGACGAAGCAACGAACTTGCTGTTAAGCAGACCGAAGCACAAGTGCTTGCCGCCAAGTCGATATTGGTAGATTTGAAAAATCAGATTAGAACTCTTGAAAACTCAATGTCTGTACTGCTTGGCGTGATGCCTCAAAATATAAAAAGATCTAGCTTTGATGAGCAAGAAATAGATATAGACCTGAAGGTAGGAACACCTCTCAGCTTGCTGCGAAACCGCCCCGATGTGAGGGCTGCGGAGTATGCTCTGCAAAATGCTTTTGAGCTGACTAATGTTGCAAAAGCTCAGTTGTATCCGTCTTTGACGATTACAGCCTCGGGAGGTTTGCAGAGCAATGATATATCAAACCTGATAGATGCAGGATCTCTCTTTACAAGTATCTTTGGTGGGCTTGCTCAGCCTATATTCAACGGCAAACGCTTGCGTACTCAGCACGAAGTGAGTATGGTCCAACAGGAACAAACAAAAATCAACTTTGAGCAAGCGATATTGCTCGGGTGTAGAGAAGTTTCGGATGCACTGTTTGCCTACGAGGCGTCGCAAGAGAATATACAGCTTAAAAAAGAAGCCTTCGAGGTCAATACTCTATCTGTCGAATATGCCGAAGAGTTGCTTAACTACGGATATGCAAACTATTTAGAAGTGCTTACTGCCCAGCAAAATGCTTTGAATGCAGGCTTAACCCTCGCCGTCGAGAAAAACAATCGTTTGCAGGCCTTAGTGAATTTATATCAAGCCCTTGGAGGTGGTGCGCAGTAATTATCTATTATTCGTTATTGATTCTTAGTATTTCGGCTATTTCAAGTTCGTGATGTTGAGAAGACCTAATCGATGAGTTATGGCGTTAAAACTGTTCCTAAGTTCGGCAATAGTGTTAAGAAGTTCACAAAAAAATACTCGTCTGTCACTAGGGCTTCTAAGGCAACAGCTACTCGTGATTTACAGTATTTGTCAGAAAATTAGGTTTTAGCTTCTATTGATTTGGGGCGAGGAGTCCACTGTGAATTAACATTGTAATAATATAACTCTCTTGGTATTAGACGGTTTTTGTCGTAATTTTGTCGGTTTATTTGGAGAGGTGTCGGGGTCAAGTGCAATAATCTTCCTTTTACACCTTATATTATTAATAACTGCGCAAAGAAAAAGCAGTAAAAAGAAGATTGATGGAAGCATTTAAGAAATTGGGACTTAGTGATGAGATACTAAAGTCCATTGAGGAGCTTGGTTTTAAAAATCCCACACCTATTCAGGAAAAAGCAATCCCTGTAATTATTAACTCTGAGAAAGACCTGATAGCCCTAGCGCAAACAGGAACTGGAAAAACAGCAGGCTTTGGACTGCCTGTTATTCAGCAGATTGATACCGGTAATAAGGAGGTTCAGTCATTGATACTTTGTCCCACCCGTGAGCTGTGTTTGCAGATAGCACGAGATTTAGAGAACTACACAAAATACAAAAAGAACATATCAATCGTTGCCGTGTATGGGGGAACCAATATTCAAGCACAAATAAAGGACTTGAAAAAAGGAGCTCATATTGTAGTGGGTACTCCCGGTCGTACATTAGATTTAATATCTCGCAAGTCCTTGAAGGTTAATCATATTAAGTGGATGATACTCGACGAGGCAGATGAAATGTTGAATATGGGCTTTAAAGATGAGCTCGATGCTATTCTTGCGGTAACACCCGATACGAAGCAGACTTTACTATTTTCGGCTACTATGCCCAAGGAGGTTAGGCGAATTGCATCCAACTACATGAACAATCCTGACGAAATTACTGTCGGCGAAAAAAACAAGGGAGCAGACACAGTTACTCACCTATATTATCTTGTGCGCGAGGCTGACAGATACTCAGCGTTGAAACGCCTTGCGGATGTCAATCCCAATATCTATGCAATAGTATTTTGTCGCACACGTGCCGAGACAAAGGATGTTGCCGACAAGCTTATGGGCGACGGCTACAATGCCGATGCCTTGCATGGTGATTTGTCGCAAGCACAACGCGACTACGTGATGCAGCGTTTCAGGCTTAAAAATATTCAGATACTTGTTGCCACCGATGTTGCAGCAAGAGGTTTGGACGTAAATGAACTTACTCATGTGATCAACTATAAGTTGCCCGACGATCCCGAAATATATGTACATCGTAGTGGCCGTACGGGTCGTGCAGGTCGTACGGGGGTGTCGGTAGCACTGCTCAACGGACGGGAAAAAGGCAAACTGAAAGGCATTGAAAAGATGATGAAAAAACAGTTTGTGCATGCGACAATACCCTCAGGAAGAGAGATCTGCGAAAAACAACTTTTCAACCTTGTTAATCAGGTCTGCGAGGTAGATGTCAATGAGGGCGAGATCGATACCTTTATGCCTTCTATTACCAAAAAACTGTCTGAGCTTGACAGGGACGAACTTATAAAGCGTTTTGTGTCGGTTCAGTTTAATCAATTTCTTGATTATTATCGCGATGCAAAAGACCTCAATTTTAGCCATGATGAAAGCCGAAATGAAAGAGACAGGGGAGGCAAGGGTAAGTCAGACAGAGACACATTTACCACTATTTCTATAAATTTTGGAAAAAAACAGAATGTTGACCCTTCGTATCTTATAGGTGTTATCAATGAGTTAACAGGCGACTCTAGCATAAATCTTGGGAGAATAGACATAAAAGAAAAGCAGACTTATGTAGATGTAGAGAACGGACGAGTGGAGGATGTGATGGAGGCATTCTATGGTTTGATGTTTAATGATATAGAGTTGCAGGTGAAGTCTCACGGGCCGAGCAAGGGTAGAGGTAGCAGCGGAGGACGACGCAATAATTCATCTGGACGAGACCGCCGCGGAGGCAACGATAGAAACGATGGAGGACGAAGAGCTCGTAATAAAAGAAGCACTGACGGAGGTGGGCGCAGAAAGAGGTATCGTGATTAATCTTGCTTATGGAGGCATGTTTTGCGTATAAGTGAAACCAAGAAAGAGCCATAAAAGATTATGCTTAATGGTGAAATTTGGTTTGTTGCAACTATATTTGCGAAAAATAAGGACAGACAACTAATGACATTAAGCGATAAAACTAAATTTCTACTAAGAAATATACTGCAAGGCCTGCTGTGGATGGCAGTTATGTTCACTTTTGTGTATCTGGTTTTGCAGTGGGCAGAATCTTCGAGCGGAGGTGTAAAACTGCCCTCGTGGTTTGATCAGCATGTTAATCAGCCTTTCTATATTTATGGAGTCTATATATTGTCGGAGGTGTTTTTTGGTATTATTCCTCCCGAACTGTTTATGATCTGGTCTGCCGGGCAAGGAAGTCTGGGGTTTTACGTTCTTAATGTTGCCTTCTTGGCAGGCATTTCGTATGCAGCTGGTTATTTGGCATTTGTTTGTGGTAAATATTTAAACAGGGTTGTTTTTTATAGGTTTATCCGCAAAAAATATTTCATACAGTACTGGCCAATGGTGCATCGCTATGGCGCATTTCTTATTCTTGTGGCTGCACTTACACCTTTGCCCTTCTCGGGAACTAGTCTATTGATAGGAGCAACTGGCTGTCCGCAGTCAAGGTATCTATTGTATGCTCTTGCTCGTTTTGTGCGTTTTGCCGTGTATGGATTCATTGTCTATCAAGCGTTTGCGTAATGGAGTCTTGTGTGTACAATATGTCGATGAGAATGCTTGCGGGTATTTTCTGGTTTGCTGCTCTGTTCAATAAAAAGGCTAGGCTGAGCCTGCGAGGGCGGAAAGAAAGCCGACATAGCATAAAAGGAGTGTTCGGGAAAGCGGACAGGGTAGTTTGGGTGCACTGCGCGTCGCTTGGAGAGTTTGAGCAAGGTCGTCCGATTATCGAAAAAATAAAGGAGCAATACCCTCATTATAAAATAGCCGTAACCTTCTTCTCGCCTTCGGGGTATGAAGTTAGAAAGAACTACGAGCTTGCTGACTGGATTGGTTATATACCTTTTGACACTCGAAGTAGGGTTGAAGCTTTTGTGAAAGAGCTAAATCCGGAGCTGGTGTATTTTGTGAAATACGAATTTTGGCACAATCTTATCAGAGCTGCCAAGAGACACGGAGCTAAGCTGTATTTGGTGTCGGGTATATTCAGGAAGAATCAGTCATTTTTCAAATTTTACGGTAAATGGTTTCGGGAAAGCTTAAAATGTTTTGACAAACTGTTTGTTCAAAATGAGGCATCGTCAAAACTACTGAAATCCATCAGAATAGAAAATTGCGAGATTTGTGGAGACACTCGTTTTGACAGGGTTATTCAAATTGCCGAGAGGTCAAAAGATTTTCCACTTATAGAGGAGTTTAGCCAAAACAACAAAGTCGTAATTGGCGGTAGCACATGGCCCCCAGACGAAGATATTATCTCTGAGTACTTTAATAGAAAATGTGTAGACATCCCCGATTTAAAAGTTATTATTGCACCTCATGAGTTTGATAGCAAGCGCATTGAAGCAATAAAATCAAGATTCAAAGGAAGCGTTTGTACTATCGATGAGTTGGAGCGAAATAATAATACCTCTTGCAGGGTGTTGATAGTCAATTGTTTTGGGATGCTGTCATCAATTTATAAGTATGCTTTTATGGCGCATGTTGGTGGTGGTTTTGGCAAGAGTATACACAATCTGCCCGAAGCTGCTGTTTATGGAATACCTGTGAGTTTTGGACCTCGCAACGAGAAATTTCAAGAAGCCCAAGCCCTCAAGGAATGCGGAGGCGGCATTGAGGTGAGCAACTATGTGGAATATGAAGAATTTATGAGTAAGGTTATTTCTGATTATGCCATGTATAAAGAGCTGTGCAATAGCTCTAAAGACTATATATATCGTAATCAGGGAGCAACGACGAAGATTGTTTCTGAGACAGTGCATTGAGTAATGTGCGTCTATGCCTCCTCCCTCTCTATCTGTAATGTCAAAATCTCCTCGTAGTAAATATTTGCATATTGTTTTGAAATATATTACCTTTGTGCACAGGAGTTAGGAGGGGGGCGTGTGTTCCCCTTTTTTGTTACAAAAATGAATAGAAAAGAACTAGAAAACGCTATAAACGATTGGCTTTCAGAGGGTTATTTCCTTGTGGAATTGTCCGTGAAAGGAGGAGACAATATTTCGATTTATATTGACTCTTATAATGGGATTAGTGTGTCTGATTGTCAGTCGCTCAGCAGACATATTACCAAGATATTTGACAGAGACCAAGAAGATTACACCTTGCAGGTTTCATCTGCGGGTTTAGACAAGCCTTTTAGAGTCGAAGAACAATATATAAAGAATGTTGGCAGGAAAGTCAAAGTTGTAAAAGACGATGACGATACGCTAGAGGGAGAGCTGAAAAGTATTGCCGATGGGGTGATAACAATAGAGAAAGAAGCGACATCAAAAAATAAGCGGGCGAAAGAAATAGAAATAATAACCATAAGGCTAGAAGAAATAAAATCTACAAAGCTTTGCTTTTAGCTAAAAAATCGATAACGATGGACGAAATTAATTTGTTAGAATCATTTTCTGAGTTTAAGGAACTCAAAAATATAGATAGAGCTACTATGATGAGTGTTCTAGAGGATGTTTTTAGAGGGATGCTTAAAAAGAAGTATGGCGAGGATACGGATTTTGACATAATCATAAATGCAGACAAAGGCGATTTTGAAATTTGGCGTAATCGGACTATTGTTGCCGACGATGAGCTTGAAGACCCTGCTAGTGAAATCTCACTTAGCGAAGCAAAGAAAGTAGACGAGGATTTTGAGATTGGCGAGGAGGTCAGCGATGAAATCAAAATATCAGATTTTGGGCGTAGAGCCGTATTGAACCTACGTCAGAACTTGGTGGGTAAAATAATTGAATTTGAGAAAGATAATCTTTACTCAAAATATAAAGATAGAATCGGCGAGATTATTACAGCAGAGGTTTATCAGGTGTGGAAGCGCGAAATATTATTGTTGGATGATGACGGCAACGAGCTAATCCTGCCTAAAAATGAACAAATTCCATCGGACTATTTTAGGAAGGGCGACTCTTTGCGAGCCGTTGTCTACAAGGTCGAGATGCGAAACAACAATCCTGTTGTGATTTTATCTAGAACCTCACCGGTCTTTCTAGAAAGACTATTCGAGCTAGAAGTTCCGGAGATTTTCGACGGGTTGATTATTATAAAGAAGGTTGTCCGAGCACCGGGGGAGAGAGCCAAAGTTGCAGTTGAATCATATGACGAGCGCATAGATCCTGTCGGAGCATGTGTCGGCATGAAAGGAGCTAGAATACACGGTGTTGTCAGAGAGTTGAAGAATGAGAATATTGATGTTATTAATTACACCAGCAATCAGGAGCTTTATGTTAAACGAGCTCTAAGTCCGGCAAAGATTAGTAATATTAAATTTGTTGAAGACGAGGGAGGTGTCACAAAATGCGAAGTGTTTTTAAAGCCCGAGGAAGTGTCTTTGGCCATTGGCAAAGGAGGGTTGAACATTCGTCTTGCAAGCCAACTTGTTGGTTGTGAAATAGACGTATACAGAGAAGTAGACGAGAGCGCAGTCGAAGATGTCCGATTGGAAGAGTTCGCAGATGAAATAGATGAGTGGGTAATCGAGACGTTGAAGTCTATTGGTTGCGACACGGCAATGGATGTCCTTAATATGGATATTAAAGATTTGATTAAGCGAACAGATTTGGAAGAAGAGACAGTAGAAGATATTGTCGATATATTAAAGGCCGAGTTTGAGTAATTGCCCGGTTGTCATAAAAAGAAGTTTGAAATAATAAAAGTAGAATATGGGGACAGAAAATGGCGGAATTCGATTAAGTAAGATTGCGAGGGTTCTGAATGTTGGGAAGTCAACGATAGTCGGGTTTTTAGGAGACAAGGGCTATAAAATAGATTCAAATCCTAACACAAAAATTCCAGAAGAAGCGTGTAGGCTTCTTGAGGATGAATTCAAGAAAGATTTGGACTTGAAAGCCGAGTCTAAGAAGGTGCATGTAGGGTCAAAAAAAGAATCATTGTCCTTGGAAGAGGATTTAGAACCTCCTAAGCCGGTGAAAGAGGAGGTCTTGCGAACAGAAGTGCCAAAGACAACTGTTAAGGTCGTTGGCAAGATTGATATTAACAAACCTAAGGTGAAGAAAGAAGAGCCCCGTGTTGAAAAGAAAGAGAAGGAAGTCCCTCCTGCAAAGAAGAAGGAAGTTGAGGAAAAAGCACCTCTAGAAAAGAAGGAAACAACCGTTCAAAAAGAAGGCCCTAGCGACGTGAAAGTTCCAAGTCATGTTGCAACGAATATCCCCAAAGTTGAAGAAGTTAAGGTTGTTGGTAAAATAGATTTGTCAAATATCGACCAGCGGACACGACCACAGCGCAAAACGAAGGAGGAAAAGGCCGCCGAACGAGCTGCACAAGCTAAGGACAAGGCAAAGAAAAAACGTAAACGCATAGACAAGAGGAAGGTCGATCCCGCATCGGAGAAGCCAGGTACTAGTAATTCCAGACCGGCAAACGATAAGAAACAGCCTCAGAACAATAGAACTAATCATAATAATGCTGCTGGGAAATATCGCAAAAAGCATGTTGTAAGGAAAGAAATTGCCGAGGAGGATGTAGATAAGCAAATGAAGGAGACTTTGGCACGATTGACATCGAAAGGAACAAAATCGGGCAAAGGAGCAAAATATAGAAGAGAAAAACGACAGGCGAATACAGAACGCATGATGGCAGAAGCCGAAAACAACGCCCTTGAACAAAAGGCATTGAAGGTTACTGAGTTTGTTTCTGTGAGCGAAATAGCAACTATGATGAACGTAGGAGTAACTGACGTTATTTCGGCATGCATGAGCTTAGGACTGTTTGTGTCTATCAATCAGCGTTTGGATGCAGACACAATATCTGTAGTTGCTGATGAATTTGGCTTTGAGGTGGAATTTGTGAGCGTCGATATTCAGGAGTCCATCGGTGCTGGCGAAGAAGAAGTTGATGAATCTAAGTTGCAACCTCGTTCGCCAATTGTAACGGTGATGGGGCACGTAGACCACGGAAAAACTTCGTTACTCGATTATATTCGTAGTGCAAATGTTATTGCCGGCGAAGCAGGAGGTATAACTCAGCATATCGGAGCATACCACGTGGAGATTTCTGACGGGCGAAAAATAACTTTCTTAGATACTCCCGGTCACGAGGCATTTACAGCGATGCGTGCGAGGGGGGCGCAAGTTACCGATATCGCAATTATTATTGTAGCTGCCGACGACAGTGTCATGCCACAAACACGCGAGGCAATCAACCATGCGCAAGCAGCAGGAGTGCCTATAGTCTTTGCAATCAATAAAATAGATAAGCCGGGAGCAAATCCCGAGAAAATAAAAGAGAATCTTGCCAGCATGAATTTCCTTGTTGAAGACTGGGGCGGCAAGTACCAGTCGCAGGATATTTCGGCAAAGTCGGGGCAAGGTGTAGAACAATTGCTTGAAAAAATACTGTTAGAGGCAGAATTGTTGGATCTAAAAGCCAACCCCGATGCTCTAGCTAATGGTGCCATAATAGAATCGGAGCTAGACAAAGGACGGGGATATGTATCTACGGTACTTGTTGAGTCGGGAACACTCCGTCAAGGCGATGTCGTATTAGCAGGTCAGTATTTCGGGCATATAAAAGCAATGTTCAACGAACGCAATCAGCGTATTCAGGAAGCAGGACCTGCAGAGCCTGCAATAATACTAGGACTGAACGGTGCTCCGCAAGCAGGTGATAACTTCAATGTGATGGAGGAAGAAAGAGAGGCGCGCAATATTGCGACAAAGCGCAGTCAGTTGCAACGCGAACAAGGTCTTAGAACTCAGAAACACATTACTCTGGATGAGATAGGAAGGCGTATTGCCATAGGAAACTTCCAAGAGCTGAATGTCATTGTGAAAGGTGATGTAGACGGCTCTACCGAAGCATTATCCGATTCGTTGATTAAACTGTCTACAGAGGAAATACAAGTCAATGTGATACACAAAGGAGTAGGGCAGATTTCGGAGTCAGATATAATGTTAGCTTCAGCATCTAATGCCATTGTGGTCGGGTTTCAAGTACGACCTTCATTGGGCGCAAGAAAATTGGCAGAGACAGAGGAAATAGATATTCGTCTTTACTCAATTATATACGACGCAATCGAGGAGATTAAATCAGCGATGGAAGGAATGTTAGCACCTGAAATAAAAGAACAGATTACAGGCTCGGTTGAGATTATGGAAACCTTCAAGATTACAAAGGTTGGTACTATTGCCGGGTGTATTGTTCGAGACGGAAAAGTTAATAGGAACTCTAATGTTCGCATCATAAGGGAAGGTATCGTAATTTATACCGGAAGATTAGCTTCATTAAAGCGATTTAAGGACGATGCTAAGGAGGTGGCTAAAGGCTTTGAGTGTGGACTGAATATTGACGGCTTTAATGATATCAAAGTTGGCGATATCGTCGAACCATACGAAGAAATTGAAGTTGCAAAACATCTGTAAAAAGTAGCTTTAATTTAACAATGGAGCTATTGACAATTTCAAATAAAATAGCTTTCTTTGTGGGAGAATATAATTTATTTAATAACAATACATTAAAATCATGATTAAAATAGGAATTAACGGTTTCGGACGTATCGGAAGATTTGTTTTTCGTCAGGCAGTAGCCAAAGGTACAATTCAAGTAGTAGCTATCAACGACCTTATCGACGTTGACTATATGGCTTATATGCTGAAATACGATTCTACTCACGGAAAATTCAACGGAACTGTTGAGGTGAAAGATGGAAAATTAGTTGTTAACGGTAACGCTATCAGAGTTACAGCCGAAAGAAACCCTGCTGATATCAACTGGGGTGCTGTAGGTGCTGATTATGTAGTTGAGTCAACAGGTCTATTCCTAACTAAAGAAAAAGCTCAAGGACACCTTGATGCAGGTGCTAAAAAAGTTGTAATGTCAGCGCCTTCGAAAGACGACACTCCGATGTTCGTGATGGGTGTAAACAATACTTCGTACACAAAAGACATGCACTTTGTGTCTAATGCCTCTTGTACTACCAACTGTTTAGCTCCTATTGCTAAGGTGCTTAACGATAAATTCGGTATCGTAGAAGGCTTGATGACTACAGTACACGCTACAACAGCTACTCAAAAAACTGTTGACGGTCCTTCAATGAAAGACTGGAGAGGCGGTCGCGGTGCAGGACAAAACATTATCCCTTCGTCTACAGGTGCAGCTAAAGCTGTGGGTAAAGTAATCCCAGCTCTTAACGGAAAACTTACAGGTATGGCATTCCGTGTTCCTACTCCTGATGTTTCAGTGGTAGACCTTACTTGCCGTTTGGAAAAAGGTGCTTCTTACGAAGAAATTTGTGCAGCTATGAAAGCAGCTTCTGAAAGCAGCGAACTAAAAGGTGTACTCGGATATACTGAGGATGCAGTGGTTTCTAACGATTTCGTTGGCGACACGCGTACTTCTATTTTCGACGCAGGTGCAGGTATTTCTTTATCTCCAAATTTCGTGAAAGTTGTATCTTGGTACGACAATGAGATGGGATACTCAGCTAAAGTGTGCGATCTTATTCAGTACATGGATTCAGTTAAATAACGATTAATAGGATTATACGGAATTTAATAAAGAAAGGAGTCTGAATATATCCATATCAGACTCCTTTTTCTTGTAAAGAGACAAATATGGAACTACAAGCAATTTATATAAGGGTTGATGACGATATGCTAGACTCCTTAAAGGAGCTTGATGGAGATGACCTGGTTGATGCAATTGAAGAAATAAAAGAAGAAGAAGATGCAGACTATATTGATATTTCTACGTTTTGGGATGGATTACACTTCCTAATAACTGGGGTGTCTGCTTACGAACCAATTCCTAATAGCTTACTTAGTGGCTTTGTTGTAGGCGTTGATGTATTCTCTGATGATGATGATTCGGATTTTATAGGATATTCTACTAGCGATGAAATAGAAGAGATGCGCAAAGCAATATCTAAGATCGATATTGAGGAGCTGAAGGAAGAGTTTGACCCAAGAC
The DNA here is from genome assembly GCA_047975005.1 of Bacteroidales bacterium. Lineage (GTDB taxonomy): Bacteria > Bacteroidota > Bacteroidia > Bacteroidales > Prolixibacteraceae > JBKEAJ01. The sequence goes on from JBKECW010000039.1 coordinate 24,160, forward strand.
TATTTCACGAAAAAAATATTTATCCTGACATTTGGAAAAAAAAGAAAAAGGAGGAGCTGTGGAATGAGTTGGAAAAGGCATTCCTGGCATTGAAAAACTTTTACTCCAAAAATCGAGATTACAACGTCGTTGTGTCCATATATTAGGTGTTTGCATGAGAGATTAAAGAAGTCTTATTGAGATGAATAAAATAATTTATATTTTTATTGGAGTATTGATGATATTCTCGTGCGAAACTAAGAATGTCGAAAAGGGCTGGCGTAAGGTAAAAAATACACATTCAATAGAGAAGTATCAGAACTATCTAATAAACCACCCTCAGACAGTACATTCTTTAGAAATAAGAGATTCACTCAGAGTGTTTTGGGATAGATATGCTAGGGAGCATTGGAATCAGTGCGATTGGGCAATCAACACCCTGACATTGACTGTCGATAAACAGGGACAGTACTTTCTGAATGACAATAAGATCGATAAGTCTAAGCTATTGGATAATATCGAGTATTCTGTATCCAACCCATTTAATTCTGTTCTCCTTCCGTCAAAAAAAGAAGTGGAAATAGAAGACCTTGGTATTTTTGAGGTCTCAAGAGGAGTCTTAAATATCACCGTAGATAGAGAGCTCGATACTCAGGCATACTCGGACCTTTTAATAATTCTGAGAAAGAGTTATCAGCGCATGAGGGATGAGTGCGCTATCCATCTATATGAGAGATCTCTGGAGGAGCTTAATATGGCTCAGAGGGCTAATATCGAGACTATTGTCCCAATGAGAATAAGAATTGAATGTCCGACCTCTTTGCCTGATTTGTCTTTGCTAGATTCCTTGCCGAAATAAATTGAAAGGTAGTTAATATATAACAACAATAATAACAAATCTAAATTTTTAAGATATGAGAGAGATTAAAACACTTACACAAGAGCGTTATACCACAAAAGAGTACGACGCAACAAAAAAGATCCCAGCAGAAGTGATAAACGAATTGAAGCAGGTTTTGCGTATGAGTCCGTCTTCAATCAACAGCCAGCCTTGGCATTTTACTTTTGTGTCAAATCCTGAAATAAAGAAGGAGCTGGCAAAAGAATCGTTTTTTAATGAGGCAAAGGTCATAAATGCCAGCCATGTCGTAGTCTTCAGCGTTGTTGACAAAGTAGAGCTTCTCGAGAAACACATCAAAGAAAATCTACATGAAAGAGTTTTAGAATACTATGAGATGATGTTGAAACCTCATGGTGATGAATATGTTAAAGCATGGATGGAGCATCAGGTGTATTTGTCGCTTGGTTTCTTTCTGAGTGCTTGTGCTGTAGCAGGTGTAGATTCAACACCAATGGAGGGAATTAATGTTGTGGAGTATGACCGAATTATGGCGCAAAAAGATTTCCGCGTATTATTTGCTGTAGCTATTGGCTACCGTGATGAAAATGACTCTAATCAACCGAGAATTACTCCGAAATCAAGATTGGATATTGATAGTGTAATTTCAGCATATTGAACTTTATAGAAAGATAAAAGATTACATGTTGTTTTATAACACAAAACGCATGCACCAATCCATAGGGTACAAATGCTCGGAACAGCTGTTGCGGGAGGCCTCATAATATCTCTATTCCGCCCAACTGGGCGGAATAGAGATATTGTTTAACTTCGAGAAAAATTTGTCTAAAGAGTGGGAGTAGTTAAAATCCCCCATGCAATATATGAAAACGACCCCGATTTGAAACATTTGATTAAGGAGTAGTAAGTATATATATCACTATCAGTCATCTAAAAAACTAAAAGCTTGCATTGTAGGTAAATTCGTGATAGATTTGGGTGTGTATTATGAATAAACTAAGAAAGGTGATAACTAATAACATCTTGAAATATAGTATTTGTTTGATTATGAGCCTTGTGTCGCTAGGCGTATTTAGTCAAACTTCAGAAAGTAATAAAAAGAGGTTTAAAGATTTTTATAATCTTACTGGAATAAGCAAAGCAGAAGTATCTTTATTTAAAGAAGATAATTATAAATCAGTTGATGAATATGAAAAATTAATTGAATTGATGCAATGTTCCAAAGTGGTAATTGCAAAGTTTATACCTAAGACAGAAGTGATTTTTCACAATTACACAAATAGAGGTACTTATAATATTTACTTTTCAGACACATTTAAATACTTTAAGATAGACGATATAACTTTTGTAATTAGCAAGAAGAAATCGAAAGAAATGTCTAAAATAATTAGTCAATAAAAGAAAATCCATCTATTCAGGTGGCTTTTTTTATCCATTGGGCGATTTCCTCATACACCTGCACCCCAATATCCTCGTTGAGGATTTCGTGACGCATTTCGGGGTATAATTTTAGTCTGATGTCTTCAAAGCCGTCTTTTTGCATCTGTTCTACAGTTCTGCTCACACCCTTGCCAAAATTACCGATAGGGTCGGAGGCTCCACTGATAAACAGGAAAGGAAGATTCTTGGAAATATTCTCTGCCCACCGCCTTTTTGTAGCCCTTATATTCAGCGACAACAAAGTGTAAAAGCCATTATTGGTGAACGGAATGCCGTTTAGTTTATCCTTTGAGAAATCTTCTCGGTTAGCCCCACTGAGGCTCAGCCAGCTAGTACTTGTTGCACCCTCCTCTTTTGCAAAACGCTTGTTGTTCATCCTGCTGAAAGCATTATTTACAAAGCGGCTCCTTCTCCTCGGCGAAACTGCATTTAGAAGCCAAAGGAACACTTTCCCAAGTTTTGCTCCCACAATCTTTCCACCCGTCCCGACAATAACAGCACCATCAAACTTGTTGCTCTCCTCTTGCAGTAAACACCGAGTGATAAAAGAACCCATGGAGTGTCCCAAAATAAAGTGTGGAACATTGGGGTGTAGGCTTTCCAAATATTCAGCCATATTTTTAGCATCACCAATAACTTGTTTTGCAGACTCTTTATTTCCAAAGAAACCGAGCTCATCCTCGTTCATAGCCGTCCTTCCATGCCCGAGATGGTCATAAGTAACAACAGCAAAACCCTTGTCGGCAAAATGTCGAGATATTGCATCATACCGCCCGCTATGCTCCTGCATTCCATGTAATATCAATATAGTAGCACGAATCTCCTCGCTTTCGGATTCGTATAGAGAGTAGTACAAATGCCCCCTGTAATCTGATATTTGCTTTATAGAGTTCATTGTGTGTGTCTGGTGATAAATATTTAAAAAAGCTCCCTCCGCAAAGCGGAAGGAGCTTAGTATATCTGTAATAAATATCCTTACAGTTGAGGACCGGCTTCAACAAGAGCCTTACCTTCTGCGTTGTCAGTATATTTCTCAAAGTTTTTGATAAATCTACCTGCAAGGTCTTTAGCTTTGTTTTCCCACTCAGCTTTGTCAGCGTAAGTATCGCGAGGGTCAAGAATATTGTCGTGTACACCGGGAAGAGATGTTGGCACTTCAAGGTTGAACACAGGGATGTTCTTAGTCTCTGCTTTCTCAATAGAACCGTCAAGGATAGCATCGATGATGCCACGAGTATCTTTTATAGAAATACGCTTGCCTGTTCCGTTCCATCCAGTGTTTACAAGATATGCTTCAGCACCGTGAGCTTCCATTTTCTTAACTAGTTCCTCGCCGTATTTTGTTGGGTGAAGTGTAAGGAAAGCAGCACCAAAACAAGCCGAGAATGTTGGCGTAGGCTCTGTCACACCGCGCTCTGTACCTGCAAGTTTCGCTGTAAATCCTGAAAGGAAGTGATATTTAGTTTGCTCTTTTGTAAGTTTTGAAACCGGAGGAAGCACTCCGAAAGCATCAGCAGAAAGGAAAATCACTTTGTTTGCATGCCCCGCTTTAGATACAGGCTTCACAATGTTGTCGATGTGGTAGATTGGGTAAGAAACACGAGTGTTTTCAGTCACTGAGTTGTCAGTGAAATCGATTTTACCAGAATCGTCAACAGTAACGTTTTCAAGAAGAGCGTCGCGCTTGATAGCAGCAAAGATGTCCGGCTCACTCTCTTTGTCAAGGTTGATAGTCTTAGCGTAGCAACCACCTTCAAAGTTGAAAATGCCTTCATCATCCCAACCGTGCTCGTCGTCGCCGATTAACTCGCGCTTAGGATCTGTAGAAAGGGTAGTTTTACCTGTGCCTGAAAGACCGAAGAAAATAGCTACATCGCCATTCTTGCCTTTGTTGGCAGAACAGTGCATAGAAGCAATTCCTTGGAGAGGAAGAGAGTAGTTCATCATTGCGAACATACCTTTTTTCATTTCCCCACCGTACCAAGTACCACCGATAAGTTGCATTTTCTCTGTTAGGTTAAACACAGTGTAAACCTCAGAGTTCAAACCATGCTCTTTGTACTTCTTATTTGAAGTTTTAGAAGCATTCATTACCACGAAGTCTGGCTCGCCGAAGTTCTTTAACTCCTCTGCTGAAGGACGGATGAACATGTTTGTAACGAAGTGTGCCTGCCATGCTACTTCCATGATGAAACGGATTTTCATGCGAGTGTTTTCGTTAGCTCCGCAGAATGCGTCTACTACGAACAAACGCTTGCCTGAAAGCTGAGAAACAGTTGTTTCTTTAAGGTCGCTCCATACTTCGGGAGTAATAGGTTTGTTGTCGTTTGGAGAGCCAGGAGTTGTCCACCACATATTTTTCTCTGTGGTAGCGTCTTTTACAATGTATTTGTCCTTAGGTGAACGACCTGTAAATATACCGGTCATAACGTTAACTGCGCCTAACTCTGTAACTTTTCCCTTCTCAAAACCCTCTAGTGTAGGTTTTGTTGCTTCAGTGAATAATTGCTCGTAGGAGGGGTTGTGAACAATTTCGGTAGTGCCTGAAATACCGTACTTTGATAAATCTAAATTTGCCATAATAATCTAAATATTAAACTTTGTTTTCTCTAAATCTCATGTTGTTTAAAAACAACCCTACAAATATAGGGAATTGTTTAAAGAAAAAAAAACAGAGTTTAGTATGAATTTCACACGGAGTGAGTGGCTTTATTTGGCTGAATAACAGCGAGTTGCTGGTTGTTGCGTCGTCTACGCTACAGTAATAAAGAAATAATAACATATAAATAACGTCTTAGAAAAATGCCTTTTTTTTTGCAGGAAGAAAAAAAAAGACTTCCTTTGTACTGTATTTTAATGTTGTAGCAATACAACTTGTTATTTATTTTAATTATCATAGTAATGAACATTTATGTTTCAAACATTCCTTTTAGCGCAAGCAACGAGGATTTGGAAGGCTTGTTCTCCGCTTATGGAGAGGTTAGCTCAGCAAGAATTATTGTTGACAAAGTATCAAGAAGAAGTCGTGGTTTTGGATTTGTAGAAATCGATAATGACGACGACGCAAAAGCAGCAATTGAAGCTCTAAACGGTAAAGAGTTTATGGGTAGAGAGATTGTTGTTAATCAAGCAAGAGAGTAATCAAGTAGATAGTTATTGAATACAATAATATACGAGATTTACAGAAGCTAGAAAGAGTCGGCAAATTAAAATTTGTCGACTCTTGTTTTTTTGATAGTTATTGACGATTACTGCGCAAAACTGTGTTAAGGTTTGCTGTATAGACTAATAGAAAAAGGAAAGCCCTTTTAGTCAGATGACTAAAAGGGCTTTTGTACCCAGGGCCGGGATCGAACCGGCACGGGTTGCCCCACTGGTGTTTGAGACCAGCGCGTCTACCAATTCCGCCACCTGGGCATCTACATCTTTTAGATGCGCTGCAAAGGTACAATTATTTTTCTTTTTACAAAGCAATAGTGGATAATAAAAAAAACGCTCGCATAGATAAATCCATGCGAGCGTTTGGTTTTAGCATTGTTCGGACAGAGATTATTTAGCGTCGTTTCTGCCATCAAATTTTCTGTTGTTCATTCCCATGCGCTTAGGCGCATCGATGCCACCTATTGTTAACCGCTTGCTGGCTCTTAGCTTATAAGCATCCTTTTTGTCGTTTGGCATAGCACTAAGAATTTCATAGTATTCGTCAATGCGTAAGTCTGACACCTTTTTTGCTGTTGCCTTGCGCTCTTCCATCATCTCCTTCATCTTTGCCTCAGAGAATTGTTCTTTGCGAATATCTCCAATTTTATCCCTGTACTTCTCCCTAATCTCCTTAACTTTAGCAAGTTCTTCATTATCCTCCTGCGGCATACCTTCCGGAGCTTCGGGTCTCTCTCCTTCTTTTGGAGCTCCCATCCCTGCGCCATCTCCATCAGGTCGCATTCTTTCTCCTCCTTGCTCAGGTCTCTGCATTCTGCTCTTGCCCTCGGACCTCATTCCTCGGGCTTCATCCCCTCTTCTTTCACGAAAGTGGGCAAACATCGCACCCTTCGCATTGGGAACTTTCTCATTGATTTCTTTCATCATCGCCATGCCGGCGTCCTGTATTTCGAAGCGTAAGTCTACCAGTTCATTAGATAGTGACTTTGCTTCCGTTTTTTTGTTGCCATCGTCAAGTAACACTACTTGCAACTTTGCTTGCAACTGCTCTGACTCCACCCGAAGTTTAGAGATTTTCTCCCCGTGTGAGTTTCTGATTTCTTTAATCTTCTCTTTGTCCGTATCGCTAAGTTTTTCAGTCTTGCTTTGAGCGCTCAGAGAAAGATTTGCCATGACCAATACTGCTAATATTGCAGAAAATATTGATGCCTTGTTATAAGTTTTCATAAGATACATTCTTTAAATTGTTAATTGTCTTTGTTTTGCGACGTCATTTTTTAGACTGCAAAATAGGCAAATAGGTTTAACCGAAAGAAAAATATTTTGAAAGCTATTTGCAGCATGCCCCGGCAATAGGAATTAATTTATGATTTGTGCAGCTAATACTCACCGTGTCCGAAAGATTGATTATCAGTCCTACATCTTCTATTTGTTTGGTATAAATACTTGCATCGTCGGATATGTATTCAATCTCTGCCTTGCCATAGCCCTCAGCTCTACTTGCTTTGGCAATATTGTCGATTGTTTCCTTATAGATTGATTTGCTAGCAATGATAATATTCTTGTTGCCAGAGCTGTACTGAACAAGTACTTCGCCAGGCTTAGGCGTATTGTAGACATATATATACGGACTGTATCGCTGTTGTTTATCGAACAAAGCAAAGCTTAAAAGCAGAATGCTGACAGAAAGAGCAAGGAATAAATGTCTTTTCCTATGATGATAAACATAAAGTAGCAACAATATGATAACTAGATATAAAACAAACATTTGCCACAGTGGGATTGTTGTGATAATTGTCGAAAACGATAGACTATTCAGACTCTCCAAAACAGATAAGCATGCTGTTGTGGATGCGTTCAGCAAGCCGACAAAGAAGTGCGAAACAAGAGGCACAGAAAATGACACATAAGATAGTATTGTCAATATGAGTGCAATAAAAGCATAAGGAATAACAACAAAATTGGCTAGCGGAAATAATGTAGGAAACTGTTTGAAGACGAACAAAGACAATGGAGCAACAGCAATTTGTGCGGCAAAGGATACGCATAGTAAGCTCCATGCCCAATTCAGAAATTTGTTGCGCACCCTTAACAAGCCGTGAAGTTTCGGATAAATAATTATAATCCCAGATACAGCAAGGAAAGAGAGCTGAAAGCCCAATTCAAAGATTATTTGAGGATTGAAGAATGTCAGTATCAATGCCGTTGTAAATATCGTGTTGAAAATCAGCATGTTTTTATTTAGTGCTTTGCCGATAACAAGTATTGTAAGCATCAGGGTTGCCCTTTGGACAGAAGGCGACAGTCCGGTGATAAAGGCAAAGCTCCACAGAGTCAAAATAATAATCAGAGGGCGCAAGCGACGAGTGAACCCATTCAGCACCATCAGCTTGGTGAGCATTAAAATGATAAAATAGATTATTCCCACGTGCAAACCCGACACAGCAAGAACGTGCATAGCTCCTGTATTTGCAAATATCGCCTGTGTATCTTTTTCTAAATAATCTCTGTATCCCAACGTCAGAGCAGATACCACAGACAAGTTCTTTTCGCTCAATCCCGAATTTCGGAGGAAAGAGATTAAGTTCATCCGACTGATTTCTGCATATCTTCTCAATGACATATTCTTGCTGTCAAGAATTTTGATATTGTCGGGATATATATATGTACTGTATATTATGCCTTGCCGCCTCATGTAGCTACGATAATCAAACTCATATCGGTTTCCCAAGTATGAAAATTCATCGAGTCGAGATTTAAAGATTATTTGATCGCCCGGTTGCAGCGTCGGAACAAGAGAGTCTTTGCCCAAATAAGCTATTATCTTTGTGCTGTGGTAAGGTGTATCGACAGGGACAATAGTCATTTTCATCATTTGGCTCTTGGCTTTCTCCTCCGGATAGCTGTCGATTGTGCCTATGTACGCCTGAGGGCTGTCGGCAGCGAACTTGCTCTCTGCTTTGCAGATGTTTATGTATGCCAAGCCCGATATGCCGATAAAAAGATACAGCAATACTTGGAAAAGCATTTTTCCCTTGTATCTAGTTATATACAGCATGACAAGCAAAAGCAAACAAATGCCGACAAGAACAATTATGGAGGAAGTAGAAAGGACGATATAATTTCCGATGCATAAGCCTATAAGCCAAAAGAGCAGCGCCTTGGACAATAAATATCTAGCTATTATATTGTTGACTAAAGCCATCGCACAACATAAGATTAAATATAAAAAGCAAAAAATCTTAGGATTTTGAGTACAAAATACGCATAATATTTTTGTAATTATAGTTTTAGTGTTATTTTTGAGTTTAATATATTAGGAATAATGCAGTTTTTTAATTCGCTAGTCAACACTTTTGGTAAGTCCAGACTTACCGCCATCGAGTATTTCATGAACAATCCGCATGAAGTGCAGGAAAAGGTGTTTCTCAGTCTGATAGCAAGGGCTAAGGATACCCAATGGGGGAAAATGTACGATTACGACAGTGTCAAAAACATCGAGACTTTTGACCAGCGAGTACCGGTCAATGTCTACGACGGACTGAGAGAAATGTTTGAGAAACAAATGCAAGGTGAAGCCGACGTGATGTGGCAAGGCAAAGTGCGCTGGTTTGCAAAGTCCTCGGGAACAACAGCCGACAAAAGCAAGTTTATTCCCGTTACTGCCGACTCTCTCGAATATTGCCATTATCGCGGAGGGAAAGATGTTGTTATAATACACCTATACAACTATCCGAAATCTAGAATATTAAGTGGCAAATCTCTAACTCTGGGAGGCAGTCACTCCATAGACCCCATCCACGGATTTGCAAATGCCGGCGACCTGTCGGCAATATTGATAAGAAATATGCCATGGTGGACTAGCTTCCGCAGAACGCCCTCGGCAGATATTTCGCTGATTAAGGATTTCGAGGAAAAAATACAACGAATAGCCGAATCTTCGCTGGACGAGGTAGTTACGTCTATGTTTGGAGTTCCTTCATGGTATCTGGTGCTGTTGAACAAAGTGCTGGAAGTGGCAGGCAAAAACAATGTTGCCGAACTGTGGCCAGAGATGCAGGTTTTTGTACACGGAGGAATAAAATTTGACCCCTATCGCGAGCAATACAAAAAGATTATCCCCATAGACGATATGGTCTACATGGAAACCTACAATGCATCGGAAGGATTCTTTGGCATTCAAGACCAAAAAGACTCGTCCGAATTGCTGCTGATGCTTGACTATGGCATATTCTACGAGTTTATCGAAATGAATAATTTTTACGATGAAAACCCTAGCGTAATTCCTCTTTCGCAAGTAAAGACGGACGTGAACTATGCCATGCTGATAAGTACCAACGGCGGATTATGGCGCTACATAATTGGTGATACCGTGAAATTTACATCTACAAGCCCCTATCGTTTCAAAATTACCGGACGAACAAAATATTACATCAACGCATTTGGCGAGGAGGTAATGCACGATAACGCCGAACATGCTCTTCTTGAGGCTTGTAATGCAAGCGGGGCGGATGTCAGCGAGTATACGGTCGGCCCGGTATTCATGGAAGGAAACGAGAAAGGACAGCATGAGTGGATTATTGAATTTGCTAAAAGCCCTAACTCTATTGACGAGTTTGTGGATATTCTCGACAAAGCACTTCAAAACGTCAATTCCGACTACGAAGCAAAGCGATTTAACGATGCGACTCTGAAAAGACTAAAAGTTAGAGTCGTAGAGAAAGGCGTATTTATGGAGTGGATGAAATCTCGTGGAAAACTAGGCGGTCAAAATAAAGTACCTCGACTCTCTAACGACAGAAGCATTCTGGATTCAATACATACATTCTTAGGAGATTAGGCGTCTGTGTGTTTTTGATTTTATAAATTAAGAACTTTGCAAATGGGAAAAAAGTATAAATCTAAACTTTTGAAGCAACCATCTTGTTGTTTTTACGTCATGTATATGCAAGAAGAAATAATATAACCTAGTATTGGAAGAGCTAGATAAAATAATTGAAGGCTGTAAAAAAAAGAAACGCAGTAGTCAAGAGGTTTTGTATAAGCTCTTATCAGGCAAGTTATATGGTATTTGTTTGCGTTATAGTAAGGATGAACACGAAGCAAAGGATTATTTGCAGGATGTTTTTATAAAGATTTTTGACAAAATTGATACATATAAGGACAAAGGTTCCTTTGAAGGGTGGGCCAGAAGGCTGACTGTTAATCATATACTGTCGGCTTTGCGTAAGAAGTCAGAGTCCAGTTTTGTAGAAATAGACGAGTGGCATGGGGATATAGATGTCTCTGATGAGATTATTGACGACATCAAGATGGATAAGCTATTGAGCTTAATTCAGAATCTACCCTCACAATATCGTATCGTGTTCAATATGTATGCAATAGAGGAATACTCCCACCAAGAGATAGCCGATAAGTTAGGTATATCGCTCGGGACCTCAAAATCGAACCTGCATCGGGCAAAAGCGATTTTGAGAAAAGTAGTAGAGGAGTATCGAAGAAGTAAAGAATAATGAGTTTAGAAAATAAAATAAAGGGTAGATTTGAGAACTATTCTCCAGAAGTTACAGAGGAAGTATGGGGGAATATATCTAAGAATCTGAATAAGGCGAAAGCGGCTAGCATCTTCTCCCGCGGCTTTATGGCTGCAGCAAGTGTCCTCTTGCTGTTGCTTGCCGGAATAGGGTACTTGCTGATTGATACTGAGAATGCCCTTGTTAGCCCTTCTGAGCCCCGTGTAGCAGATCTCGATGTTGAGGTTCGTGACATACAAAATAAAGACAAGGACGTAGTCATGGCCGAGAGATTACAGGAGGACGATACAAACACTGTTGAGGCATCTTGTAATACGACTAGCATCTCAGACGTTCAAAAACCACAGCCAATAATGAGTGCGAAATTACATCGCCCATCAAAGGGCAATGAGCCTTCGGTCTCAGATGTAAACATGCATGCCCAATCAAGAAAGGACATGCAAATTATAAAGAAACTTTCCAATATTGATGCTAATCTTGCTCAATCGCCTCATGACTACGAGCTTGAGAAGAACTCCGATTTGGCATTAAAATCTCATCTTGTATCATTTGCACAAGCACACGGAGCCGACCAATCAAAAAATAAATCAGAGTTGTCATTGAGTGTAGGAGTTGGTGCAGGAGCATTGACCTCTGGGATGTCTGACTCAAGAAGAGCAGATATTATACAGCCTAAAAGTAGCTATTCCAATAGTTATGATGGAGCAGTCTCTATATTGCTTAAACGGGGGCGCTTTGGTTTTTCTGGAGGACTATCGTACATTCAGCACTCGCAAAATTCGTTAGTAGCATCAGCAAATTCCGTAGGTAATGAAGGTGGTCGTACGCTTGTGCGAGCCCAGAAAAATGCGGCAAACGAGATAATGCTCAACACTGTCGTAGGTAGAGTAAAGGCTCCCTTAAGTCACTCTTCAGCATCAATAATGTATTCTCCGTCCGGAGATAATGCAAACGTAATGATGTCCTATGGCGAGGGGCTTAATATAAGCCAAAATTATGGATATCTGGAGATTCCGCTAGAGGTGTCTTATGATGTTCTTGCAAAGAGAAATTTTGCAATTTCTTTAGTTGGGGGAGGTGCTGTGGGGTTGCTTGCCAACAATAGAGCCAGAGCAACAGAAGTGTCAGGAAGTTACAGCTTGGGCGCAACCGAAGGACTTTCCAACACGAGTCTGCGTGCAAATATCGGTGTTAGTACCAGCTTTGGGTTAAGCCGAAGGACATCGCTAGAGATACAACCTTATTATAGTAGATACATAAATTCAATAAATGAATCCTCCATTATATATACTCCGTCTATGTTTGGAGTTCGGACAATTTTGAATTTCGGTTTCTAGCCTGACATTCAGCGGTTTGTGCTTTTGGTTGACATACTTCTTTTATTTCTGTATTAATCATTATTTTAATGCTTTTATTTTCCGATTAAAAGCACTTTCTTTGTACATAAAGTAAATCTATAATAAAATGGCAAACCAAGAATCAAAAGAAGTGGTAAGATTGCCGGAGGTTAATCTTCCGCACTGGAAAAAACTATTTGTGGAAAGTTCAATTCCTAATGCATTACAACCGTTAAAAGAAATTTCGAAAAATCTTTGGTGGTGTTGGAATGAAGAAGCGATAAATCTTTTTGAAGAAATCGATCACGAAATATGGAAAGAATGCAATAAGAATCCGATAGCTCTTTTAGAAGCTGTTAGTTATCAGCGATTTTCGGAGCTTGTTGACAGCGAGACGTTTATGCACAGGATGCATAGAGTGTACAACTCCTATAAAGAGTATTTGCAAGAGCGAGTAAGTCCTGTGGGGCCACGTATTGCCTACTTTAGTATGGAGTATGGCCTTCATGATTCATTAAAGATTTTCTCTGGCGGATTAGGAGTTCTGGCGGGTGACTTTATGAAAGAGGCGAGTGACTCTAATGTAAATATAGTAAGCGTGGGTCTATTGTACAGATATGGATATTTCAGACAGACTATATCTTCAAATGGCGATCAAATAGCAAACTACGAAGCAGAGCGTTTCTCGAAAGTTCCGGTTAGTCCTGTCTTCGACAAGGACGGCAATTGGTTGGTAGTATATGTTGAGTTTCCTGGTCGCAATGTTGCTATACGGGTGTGGAGAGCAGAGATTGGCTCTATAAGTCTATACTTACTGGATACCGATTTTGAGCAGAACGACGAAAAAGATTGTTCAATCACACATTCCTTGTATGGAGGAGACAAAGAGCATCGTCTGAAGCAAGAGATAGTGTTAGGAATGGGTGGGATTAAAGTTCTTGAGAAATTGTCAGAAAGCATAGATGTTTATCATTGCAACGAAGGGCATGCTGCTTTCATAGGAATAGAGAGAATACTCAACTTGGTAGCCAACGACGGATTGTCGGCATCAGAAGCTATGGAAGTCGTAAAATCATCGACACTATTTACTACTCACACACCGGTGCCTGCGGGTCACGACTCCTTTCACGAGGGGCTTGTCGGTAATTATCTTGGCTACGTGCCAGAACGCATTGGCACTACGTGGGAGGACTTTGTCTTGCTGGGCAAGGCAAAGCACAACGAAGACCATTTCAACATGAGTTATTTAGCGTCGCATATATCCAAGGCTATAAACGGAGTAAGCAAATTGCATGGGGATGTGTCTAAGAACATCCTGAAAGAGCTGTATCCGGGTTTTGTAGAAGACGAATTGGAAATAGGATATGTTACCAATGGTGTCCATTATCCTACATGGATAGCCGATGAGTGGAGAGCCATACACAAGATGCATTTTGATGCAGAAATGAGTTCATCCGACCAGTTAAACTTCAATTTGTGGGAGCGTATTTATAATGTGCCCGATGAAGATGTGTGGAGAGTTAAGCAAGGGCTGAAGCTGAAAATGGTAAACTTTATAAGAAACAAATACTCTGATATATGGCTTAAGCGACATGAAAATCCTTCTTATATAACAGAAGTTTTCTCAAATTTTAACCCCAATGCATTGACAATAGGTTTTGCAAGGCGTTTTGCAACCTATAAGCGAGCACACTTGTTATTTAAAAATCTTGAGAAACTAAATGCTTTGATAAATAATCCAAATCGACCAGTTCAATTCCTATTTGCCGGCAAAGCACATCCGTCAGACAAACCGGGACAAGATTTGATAAAACACATTGTTGAAATCTCTAAACGCCCGGAGTTTGTAGGAAAGATTCTTTTCTTGCAGAACTATGATATGGAACTTGGTAAGCAGCTTGTTCAGGGTGTTGACGTTTGGATGAATACGCCGACAAGACCATTAGAGGCTTCGGGTACAAGTGGCGAAAAAGCGGCAATGAACGGAACAATGCATTTCTCAGTGCTAGACGGCTGGTGGTGCGAGGGCTATCGCGAGGATGCAGGATGGGCACTGTCGCAAGAGAGATCGTATGATGTTCAGGAGCTACAAGACAACCTTGATGCCGAGACTATTTACGAGATATTCAATAAGGAGATTGTTCCAGCATACTACGACAGAGATTTGAAAGGAGTGCCCGCACGTTGGGTGAAATACATCAAGAATACCATAGGAAAGGTTGCTCCCAACTTCACTTCTGCGCGAATGATGCACGATTATCAAGAAAAATATTATAAAACTCTTGGAGAATTTACAGCATCAGTTTGTCAAAACAATTACAAGAATGCAAAGGAAGCAGCGGCATGGAAAATTAGAGTGTGCAAAACATGGGATAAAATAAGTGTTAAGGAGCTACAACTTGCCGATGGGCTTACAAATGTACTCAAAATAGGAGAAAGCCATATTGCAAAAGTCGTGCTGAATATTGCTGATTTGGAGCCTTCTGATATTGGGGTCGAGATGATTATCTTGGAAGACAACGACGAGAAGAAGTCTGATCTTTCTGACAAGAAGATGTTTGAACTTAGCGACTTTAGCAATGGAGAGGCGACCTTTAAATTAGAATTTAAGATTGATAATCCCGGGTCATACAGTTATGGCATTCGTCTGTTTCCTGTAAATAAATACGTTGCAAGCGTACAGGACTTTGGTCTAATTAAGTGGTTGACGTAAAATTACTGAAAGTGAGTAAGAATATAACAGCGATAGCTGTGTGTCTGCTATTGTTGTGCAATGTTAATGCGCAAATGTTGACACCGGGTTTCGACAAAGAGGAATTCAGAGAGTTGTTCAATTTAAATAGGGGATTCAAGTCATCAACCAATGTTGACTCTTTTGCCTATGACCGTTTGTATACATCTCAATCTGTAGGACTCGACAACCAGTGGAGTCTGTGGAAACACAAGGAGAAGGATGTAGCGGCAATTTGTATTAGAGGCACAGGTCCTAGCAAAGAAGGGTGGCTTGAGAATATCTATGCTGCCATGGTTCCTGCAAAAGGCAAGCTCATCCTTTCAGAAGCCGATACATTCAAATATGCATTGGCCGAACATCCTCGGGCAGCAGTACATGTCGGTTGGCTTGTTGGGGTGGCATATCTCACCAAGGAGATTTTGCCAAAGATAGACTCGCTACACACTGCAGGAGTTAAGGACTTCTATATTTTAGGACATAGTCAGGGAGGTGCTATTTCAAATCTGTTGCATGCTTATTTGATAAACCTGAGGCAGGAAGGAAAGGTTGCTGAAGATCTGAGTTTTAAGACTTACAGCAGTGCATCTCCCAAAACAGGGAATCTCTATTTTGCCTATTATTTTGAGCATATAACACACGGTGGCTATGCGTTTAATATAGTGAATACCGCAGACTGGGTGTGTGAGGTTCCTCTTTCTATTCAGACTTTTGACGATTTTAATGAAGTTAATCCATTTACAGGACTGAAAGAAGATATCAGACAAGCATCCTTCTTCAAACGTATTGTATTTAGGTCAGTATACAACAATCTGACTAAACCATTGGATAAAGCTCGGGATAAATATCAAAAGTACTTGGGAGAAGGAGTGTCAAAGATGATAGAAAAGAGACTGCCCGATTTGCAAGTTCCCACGTATTTTAATAGTAATCACTACATGCGGGTAGGTAGGTCAATAGTGCTATATGCAGATGAAGAATATTATGAAAAGTTCCTGCCTGACCCTGATGACGATAAATATATATTTACTCACCACCTTTATGAACCTTACTTATATTTGTTGGATAAACTTGAAGATATGTCTAATTGAAAATGTTTATCTCGGATAGTTTTAGACGATATAAGATAAGCGTATGTAGGCTTGTTTATTTTGGATGAAAAGAATAGCTTTGCTCTGTATATATTATAAATATTAAAAAGTAAAAGAAAATGAGTTTGAATAGAATTGGTCTCGATAAGAAGTCCGCAGAAGGGTTGTCCCAAAAACTAAATGAGCTTTTGGCAAATTATCAGTATTTCTATATGAACACCAGAGGTTTCCATTGGAATATTAAAGGTAGTTCATTTTTCGAATTGCATCTGAAGTTTGAAGAGCTATACGATGATTCGGTACTTAAAATTGACGAAATAGCAGAACGGATATTGACATTAGCACATACCCCGCTTCATACCTATTCGGATTATGCTAAAGTGTCGAGAATAAAAGAAGCAAAGAATATATCAGAAGGCATGGATGCCATTAAGAATATTTTAGCTAGTTATGAGATCCTTCTTCCTTTAGAAAGAGAGATTCTTGGGTTGGCAGGTGATGCCGGCGACGAAGGAACGAGTGCTCTGATGAGCGATTATATCAGGGAGCAAGAGAAGCTAGTGTGGATGTACTCTTCGTACATTGGAGGATAAAGCTTACGGTCTCACACAAAAAGGAAAGAGCTGAAATTATAATTTCAGCTCTTTCCTTTTTGTATATACAGCTACTTATTCGTTTATCAACTTGTTGTATGTCTTTATGAATGCTTCTGTATGACCTAACAACTCGCGAGTTTCGAATAGTACATTGAAATACACAATAGAGTTTCGAGTATTAACCTCTTTGTGCTTAATCCTCCTGACATGATTTTTCTCCAATCCGTCTATCTGCCTTTCTATCATTTCGATGTTGTCAATGATTTTCTGCAAGTTCTCTTGATTGGCACTCTTTGTCATTTGGAGACTATCGGTATAGATTTGATTTATGTCTTCTTTCAGTTTGTCTAGCTCCTCTATTTGCGATTGAATAAGTGGCTTGTGCCTGTTGCTTACATGCTCGTCAATAAACTGAGTTATAGATCTAATGGACAGAGACAGCTCGTTGTAAATGTCGATAAGTTTTACGTACTGATAGCCCTTTTCTACAACATGGTTAGCTTCCATTGATTGGATTATCATCGGAAGTTTCTTTTGAGCCTTCTTACTTTTGCGTTGCAATTCCATTTGCAAATCGGTAGATTTGCGCACAGCACCTACATTGTCGTCTATAAAGGCTGCTAAGAGCGAAGACAAAGAGTTGTTAACTTGTTCTAGAGCATAGCTCACATTGCGTTGAGCAACCCTGTATACATCGTCAAGAGTCGAGACATTGTCCATTGATCTTTCGTATTGATTCTCAAGCTCCTTCTGCTTCGATTTCTTTCTGAACATCATCTGCGTTCTAAATACTATAAACATTGCAACAGTAATGAGAACGAACACCATAATTTTGCTAAACACAGAGTCTTGTCCTATAATAAGAGCAACAACCCCCGACACACAGAATGCCACAAAGGCTGTCAAAAACCATCCGCCAATTACAGTTGCTACTCCTGATATGCGAAACACGGCAGACTCTCTATCCCATGCTCTATCGGCAAGCGATGTTCCCATTGCAACCATAAACGTAACATATGTTGTAGAAAGGGGAAGCTTCTTTGATGTGCCTATGGATATTAAAACAGCGGCAACTACTAAGTTGACAGTCGCCCTTATCATATCAAATGCAGGAGACTCGCCACCTTCTTTCTTTAGATTAGAAATTTGGAAACGAGATTCAATCCAGTCCTTAGAAGATTGAGGAATGATCTTTTTTACGCCATCACCTAATATTATGCCATATTTAACCAAAAAGCGAGAAACACTACTAGATGAGAATCTTTCCTCTCCTTCTGACTGACGAGCCAACTGGAGAGAAGTGTTTACTACACTCTGTGCTTTCTTTGATGTGATAAGAGTTATTACCATTAGTACTCCCGAAATAACGAGAAAGATATTTTGACTATTTACGCTTTCTCTCAGCGAGGTCATTTCTAGGCTGTTGGGGCTGACTCCGCTGGCTGCCCACTCCTTAAAGGAGCTTAGTCCGGCTAGAGGGACACCTATAAAATTCACCAAGTCGTTGCTTGCAAACGCCATTGCTAACGCAAATGTTCCTATCAGCACCAAAGAGCGCAACACATTTGCTCCAAATATGGCAATTAGGATTTGGAAAATTATTGCACTTACTACAAATGTACTGAGTAGTACGGTTTGCATGTGCGTTTGTAGCCAAACAATCGTTTCGTGTGGAATGAATGTTAGGTCTTTTGCTCCTTTCATTATCAGGAAGTTGGCTATTGCGGCGATGGTTATTCCTGCAAATATTCCACCGAAATACCTGAACGTTTTTTCTATTTTGAACGAAAATACAAGCCGACTAATATACTGTATTATCAAACCTGCTGTAAAGGCAACAAATACTGACAGGAAAATACCTAAAATAATCTCTAAGGCTTTGCCTGTATTTATGTGTTCTACGAAAGGAATTGTATAATCAGGGTTTGATGTCTTTATAAGAGCCATTGCAACTGATGCTCCCAGCAGTTCGAAAACTATAGAAACAGTAGTTGAGGTAGGCATACCAAAGGTGTTGAATAAATCCAGTAGGACGACATCAGTTATCATCACGGCCAAGAAAATCATCATTATCTCATTGAAATAGAAGTACTCCGGGACAAATATCCCTTTTCTGGCGACTTCCATCATGCCCCCGGAGAAAACGGCTCCAAGTATTATTCCCAATGATGCAACTAGGAAAATCCAAAACCTCGAGGATGCTCGCGATCCAAATGCCGAGTTTAGAAAGTTTACAGCATCGTTGCTGACTCCCACTATTAGGTCGGATATTGCTAGAATAAACAATATGGCGACGAATGCTAAATATAAATAATATTCCATTTAAATATTTTTATTGTCGGCACAAAAATATATCCCCCTCATTTAATCAGCTGTCTATGCATGTTAAATTTTTATTAAAGTTCCTTGTAGCGCACGGAATTGCTAAAAAAAAATAAAACAAAGAGCGTGGTGTTTTAACAAAAAAACGTAACTTAGTGTTTTGGTGGAGAAGAATACAAGTTGTCAATAATCTACGCTTATGTTAGTAAAGTCGTTCGCAGGTGCAGTATTTGGAGTAAATGCAGTAACAATAACCATTGAAGTCGACGTATCGAGGGGGATAAAATACATGCTCGTTGGCTTGCCAGACAATGCCATAAGGGAGAGTCAGCAGAGAATAGACTCGGCGTTGAGACAAATAGGGCTTAAGGTACCCAAAAAGAAGATTGTTATAAACATGGCTCCTGCCGATATTCGAAAAGAAGGTTCTGCTTTTGATTTGCCTATTGCTATTGGAATTTTAGCCGCTTCCGAACAAATTGATGCCGACAGATTGTCGAAATGTGTTTTTATGGGAGAATTGTCCTTAGATGGAGCCTTAAAGCCTATAAAGGGAGCATTGCCTATTGCCATCAATGCTAGAAAAGAAGGCTTTGAGACCTTGATTCTTCCACGAGAAAACGCCAGAGAAGCCTCAGTTGTAGACACTTTAAAGGTTTATGGTGCTGATAATATCAAAGATGTTGTCGACTTTATGAATGGAGATTCTTCATTACAGGAGGAAAATACAGATATAAGAGACGAGTTCTCTAAAATGTCCGATGTGTGGGGAATTGATTTCTCAGATGTAAAAGGGCAGGAGAATGTTAAACGGGCTCTGGAAATAGCAGCGGCAGGCGGACACAATATAATTTTAGTCGGACCTCCTGGCGCCGGTAAAACCATGCTGGCAAAGCGTATACCGACAATACTGCCTCCGTTCTCTCTAAGCGAAGCTCTTGAAACGACTAAGATTCATTCCGTATCAGGTAACATCAGTAAAGGTACATCATTGATGATGTCCAGACCTTTCCGGTCGCCTCACCACACCATCTCCGATGTTGCATTGGTGGGAGGCGGCTCATACCCTCAGCCCGGAGAAATATCATTGGCGCACAATGGGGTGCTTTTTCTCGACGAACTTCCAGAGTTTAAACGGACTGTTCTCGAGGTAATGCGTCAGCCTCTTGAAGAACGGCATATTACAATATCGCGAGCCAGACTCTCGGTAGAGTATCCAGCTAGTTTCATGATGGTAGCATCAATGAATCCTTGTCCCTGTGGCTACTACAATCATCCTGAAAAAGAATGTGTTTGTGTGCCCGGCGTTGTCGAGAAATACTTGAACAAAATATCCGGACCTCTGCTAGACAGAATAGACATTCATTTGGAGGTTGTTCCTGTGCCATTTAGTGAACTTAGCAAGACAAGTGCTTCGGAACCCAGCAGGGATATCAGAGAACGAGTAATAAAAGCAAGAAATATACAAGCAAAAAGATTTAAAGATATTGACGAAGTCTATTGCAATGCTCACATGAACTCAAAGCTCATTCGTCATCACTCAAAACTTGACGCCGCAGGCACGGAAATGATAAAAGTAGCAATGGAAAAAATGGGTTTCTCTGCCAGAGCTTACGACAGAATACTGAAAGTAGCAAGAACAATAGCCGACCTCGACGAGTCAGAGCAAGTAAAAGACACTCATCTGTCAGAAGCGATACACTACCGGAGTCTAGATAGGAGCAATTGGGGGAAATGACAATACACCCGGTGTATATACATTTGTTAGCATAAATACGAAACCAATGATTACTTCAGAAATTGAATCAATTAATTTAAGTTATGAGTCTTTTATATTCAGGGAAGGTTTAAGGAATGAACTAATACTTCAAGAAAATTACTCTGAAGAACCTGGAATGTGGGAATATAAAGGGAAATGGTATTTTTCTAAGTTTGATTTATATATAGCCATACTAGCGTACGAAACTGCTGAACAATTTGGGATTTTAGATGTTGCAGCACTAATGGCAGTACTTTCTGGTCAAGCAATTATTCCTACAAGAGGTAAGTTTAAAGGAGCAACTAAAGGAACCTCTGTTGCTTCAAAATATCTTTCAAAAATACCAGGTACTTCCTCTGTTAGACTACCAATGATTACTGGCTATCCAAAAATAGTAGGAGGAAAAGGAATGAGGGTTGCTTTTACTAAAATAATAGGAAAATTTTTAGGTAGAGCTACGCCTATTTTTGGTTGAGGCATCTTAACCTATGATGTGGCAGTAATATTTTATGATACTCAAATAGAATACAATAAAATAATTGATGGAAAATAAAATAGCTTATAATAAACTTGTTAATTTTATAATCAATGAATTTTGGGGTGAAAAAGAAAAAATGACACCAAAAACAACTATAGAAAGTGATTTAGGAATAACTGGTACAGATGGAATTGTATTTTTAGAAAAATTTGTTTCATATTTTAATATCAGTTATGATGAAAAGAAGGAATGGCAATTTTATTTTGATAGTGAAGGTGCTGGTTTTATTGACTTTGTTGCTATTTTTAATTGGATTTTAGGAAAAAATAAGGATAAAAAAAAATACGATTTAACACTTGAACATTTAGCAAAAATTATTGAGATTGGATATTGGGTAGATATGGAATAGATAGTACTTATGCTAACATTGTGTATAAGCAATAGCGGGTTAAGTGCTTAATTCAAAGGTTAGTACATTTTAAGTCGCTACTTGCAAATTCATTTTCTTTTTGTAAATTTAGCAAATGAAATTTGCAAGTAGCTTACATCAGTCTAAACCGAAAAGTTCGGCTTTTTTATTCCGCTACTGCTCATACACGATACCGTTAGCTTTCATTAAAACAGAGTTTCGTGTAAACGGAGATAATAGAAATTGATAATCAAATAAAAAACTAAAAACAGAATATGGAACTGATTTGTCCAAATTGCAAAGCAACGATTTTACCAGATAATGTTAATATCTCATCGGATTTAGCTAAATGTGATAAGTGTAATTCGATTCATAAAGCAAGTGAATTA
>JBKECW010000040.1:0-105590 GCA_047975005.1 Bacteroidales bacterium
ACGATTGCTACCTGCACGCCTTTATCGGATATTTCCAGTATTTGCTTAGCGTAGTCGTTAATTCTGTCGGGGTCGATACCGTATTTTTGTTTTCCCATGAGCGACTCGCCGCTCAGTTTTAGTAAAATTCTTTTGTATGCCATTTTTTTTATTTACAAAGTTAATCAAATTGTTGTATTCAGCAGAGTTCATCGCCAAAAGCTACTGCTCCGTCGTTGCGCATCATTTCTGTATATTTCTTCGATGGCGACACTACAAAGTCGCCAAGATTGAGTTCGTCCCAACGTTCATCTATCTTCTCTATGGTTTTAGAGTCCGAAATTACTACGTTCGGCCATTGTCTTTTGAAATTATGACTTTCCTGTTTCTTTGATGTTGCATCAATAACAATCATCTTGTCAGAGAAGTATATATCTCTTTTTGGGTCGATATTTCCCATCAGCACCCATAGCGCACTGAATGTATCTTCGATAGGAACTGCCTTATCGAACATCACAACAATACTATATCTATCCTTATATTTGTTTATTGCGCAGCTTATTGCCTTGTCAATGTTCTTTACTTTCTCAGAGTCTATTTTTATGAAAGCTACATTTTCTTCCGATACTTTTAATTCCTGCACAGTGTTTAGCTCCTCACTCTCTGCTGTTTCATGCTTTGCGTGCAAATTTATTACATCGATTTCTTCTTTAAGTTTTGTGGTGGCATCGATTCCAAGTTTTGATCCGTAGGAGAAATGCGGAGCAGTATGGTCCAGCACGTCAAGCGGGCCGGTAGAAAAAATCAAATCTCTGTCGATTTTCACACTCTCCATTAGGTGGTTCAGCAGTGCTTTGTCATCTCTTATATCAATATTTTCGTCGATTACGACTATTATTTTATTAAACATCATTTGCCCTGCACCCCAAAGGGTACTCATCACTTTCTGTGCCTGTCCGGGATATGATTTTTTTATTTTTACAATACAAAGGTTGTGTGCTACGCCGTAGAAGGGCAGGTACATATCTACAATCTCCTGCACCATTGTCATTCTGATGGGAGTCAGGAATATTTGTTCTGTGGCAGTGCCTATGTATGCATCCTCTTGTGGCGGTACTCCCACTATTGTTGTGGGGTATACGGCATCTTTGCGATGGGTAATGGCAGTAAGGTGAAACTTCGGATAGTAGTCTGCAAGTGAGTAGAAGCCGGTATGGTCGCCAAAAGGACCCTCTAATACAAAATCTTCGTGAGGGTCAACATATCCCTCTATTACGAAATCTGCATCTTCCGGCACCCATATATCATTGGTAATACACTTCACCATCTGTACTTTTTTCTTGCGAAGGAATCCTGCAAGCATCATTTCGTCTATATTTTCGGGCATAGGCGCGGTAGCGGAGTATGTGTAGGCAGGGTCGCCACCAAGTGCCACCGATATTGGCATTTTAATTCCAAGTTCCTTATATTTTGCAAAATGATTAGCTCCTGTTTTGTGCCTATGCCAATGCATGCCTGTAGTTTTGTTGTCGAGTATCTGCATGCGGTACATGCCTACGTTTCTGTTGCCACTTGTCGGGTCTTCGGTAAACACCATCGGTAGTGTGATAAATTTCCCTCCATCGTGGGGCCAGCATTTCAGTATGGGCAGTTTCGACAAATCGGGTTCATCCATTATTACCTGCTGACATGCTCCTTTTTTAGATATTTTTTTAGGTAGCCACGAGGCTATTTTACCTAGTTGAGGTAATACTTTGAGCTTGTCTGTAAAGGAGAGTCGCTCTTTTGTTATTTCCTCAAACAGGGAGTTCATTTCTTGCTGTATCTCCGATATAGAGTTGATGCCCAGTGATAAAGCCATTCTTTTATGGCTCCCAAACATGTTAATAAGAATAGGAAAATCCGTCCCATTGTCAGTAAATAGAACAGCCTTTCCACCACCTTCGGATTTGCTGATGCGGTCTATTATCTCAGTTATCTCAAGCTCTGTGTTTACGGGCTTGTCTACGGTAATCAATTCATCTTCTTTTTTCAGAATCTTGATAAAATCTCTAAGGCTGTTGTACGACATATTTATCCATTAATATTCATCCAAAGGTAGTAAAAAGATAGCTGATTTATACAAAGAGCCGAGAGTATATATTTACTTCGGCTCTTAATTTCTTCTTGTAGAAAGATTGTTCTATTCTGTGTAATAGGTGTCGTCCGCGTCTATAACCCAGCCTGCTGGAATGTTGTTGTATTGGGTGGTATTGACTTTTATTCTTAGTGTGGGCGTATCTTTAGCGTGTAGTGTCGATAATTTTGTGTTAAGGCTCACGTCTAATTCGCTAATATTTGTATTAGAGCAAGATAGGTAATCTAATTCGGGAATCTTGCTAATGTCGAGGGTGCTTATTTCTGTTTTATAGCAAGACAAGTGTTTTATTAGTGTGTTTTTGCTTACGTCTAGAGAGCTTATCTTAGAATTGTTGGAGCAGTCTAAAGTTGTTAATTTCGTGTTTTTGCTTACGTCTAGAGAGCTTATATTGGAGTAAGAGCAGTTTAGTTCGGAAATGTTGGTGAAATACTGTATTTCTCTAATGTCGTCTACTTTAGTTTTCATAGATAGATCTATCTCTCCGGCGTAGGAAGCTGCTTCGGCATAGGAAATCTCATCGTCTTTGTTGAGGTCGATGTTGTCATTCTTTATGAGCTCTGCTTTGAAGTCGGCGTCGTTAAAAATGATATTTCCTTCAGATACGGCTTCGTTTTTCAAATTGAAGTAATAGCTCTTTCCTGCCTCAAAGCCATGGCTGTCGACGTCAGACGAGATAAATGAAAAGGGAATGCCTCCGGAAGGAGTGTAGGTCTCTGTCTTTTCAATAGGGGTAGAGCCTTCGGTATACCTAGACCTGCCGCTGATTATCAATCTTTCGCCGCTCGATGCTTGTCCTGTTGCCAGCATAGGCATAAATACATCAAAGTATGACGGTGTTGCAGGGAAAGGCTGATTAACAGTTACTTCTAGTTCTGCAAGTCTTGTCTCTACATCTAGTTCTGTGTCGTCAATGCTTGATAAATGTGCAACCTGAGGGAATAGCTCAGAGCCTCCAGCTGTTGAGAGCTTTACGCTTAGCAGTTCCGGATTGAGACTTGTTGGTCCTTGATTTGTGATGCGTAGTCGGACGGCTGCTCCCAGGTGCTTGAAATTCATGTCCATTGGCGCAGTTCCCTCTGCGCCAACAGTGATGTTGGCAGCTCTCCCTTTCATAAACATGGCTTTCCCTATGTGTTGAGATGTAGCATCGGTTTGTATTAACGCTTCGGATGAAGCGCTTGCTGTCCATTTTCCTGCAATATTGCTCCAGCCGTCGGCAGGATATAATCCGTATGTAGTGTATTCACCTTCGCTTAAAGAGCCGCTTGTTGTAAAGTCGCAACTATTGGGTTTGCCACTAGGTACATTTGCAGTGTATTCTAGTATCTGAGGGTCTTTTGATATGTCGCCATCCAAAAAGAATAACATCTTTACTTTGTCGCCGTTTACCCAATAGAATTGTTCGCCATTAGAATATTCGTTGTTATCTTCTATTACGCCGGATTTTGTACTGCTTATTGATTTTGATTCGCTTAGTTGTCCTATGGAACCCCTCAAAATAGGAGCCTGAGTATTTACTTGTTCAGGTGCTGTTATGTCATTATTGTTGCATGCGCTAAGCCATGTTGTGATAACAATAAGTGTTAGTAGGTAAAAGTTATTTTTTTTCATCATTTTTTTTCTTTTAGTTTCCCCAGCCTCCTCCTGGTTTATAATTATTTCCACTTCCTGCGAGTATCGGGCTTTCTGCCTCGATATTAATTGTCTCAATTGCTGGTTTTTGGTAATTCTTAGTCTTGTGCACGGTGTGCATCTCTTTGGTGCGTTCGGTTTCACGCTTTTGTAGTTGATTTGACTT
The DNA here is from genome assembly GCA_047975005.1 of Bacteroidales bacterium. Lineage (GTDB taxonomy): Bacteria > Bacteroidota > Bacteroidia > Bacteroidales > Prolixibacteraceae > JBKEAJ01. Next base: position 3,918 of record JBKECW010000040.1, read on the forward strand.
CATTTTGATGTTTTTTAGATGACATTTGCCGTGAAAAGACGCTCTTCTCACGGGGAAGTATTATATATTGTTGTCAAGAGACCTGCAAGAATAGTGCCGTTGGGATATTTTTTTTTGTATCTTTGTGGTAACAAAAAACCATGAATGTTGACAAAATCCGAACTTTGTAAAATAAAAGGACTCATCGAAGAGTCTAATAGTATAGTCGTAATTCCACATGTAAACCCCGATGGAGATGGGATAGGTGCTTCTACTGCTCTGTGCAAGCTGTTTGTAGCAATGGGTAAAAACAGTATAGTTGCAATCCCTAATTCCCCTCCGGCACACCTAAATTGGCTTGCAGAGGGGATAACAGTATTGAGTTATGACAAAGAGGATGAATCTAAGTTGTTAGAAGAAAGCATACTGAGCGCAGATCTTCTTGTGGTAACTGACTTCAATGAAGTGTCTAGAGCAGGGAAACTTCGTCCTCTCATAGAGGCTTTTAATAAAAATACTATAGCTATAGACCATCACCCGGCCTCCGATACTCAATGGACGGAAAGTCTAATTGAGTCTGGAGAATGTGCTACTTGTGTTGTTGTTTATAATCTTTTAGTTAATATCGGTCTTGGTGATAAACTGGGAGTCTCGGTAGCAGAAAGTTTGTATGCTGGTTTGCTGACGGATACAGGAAAATTTAGTCATGGAATAAATAATTCGATGCCTTACAAAGTAGCAGGAGCCTTGATTGAATGTGGTGTTGACCATCAGAGAGTCATTGAAAATCTTTTTCATCAGGAAAAGTTATCGTCGCTAAAGTTACGCGGATTTTGCCTGAGTGAAAAGCTTGTAGTGTTAGAAAATATAAGTGTTGCCTATATTTGTCTAACACACGAAGAATTAAGTCGGTTCGAGTTTGAACCGGGTGATTTGGAGGGGATTGTAAATTATCCTTTGTCAATCAAGGGTGTTGAGATGTCGGCATTATTCACCGAGCAGCAAGAGGGGCATACCAAAATCTCATTGCGCTCAAAAGGCGACTTTGCTGTAAATGAACTTGCATCTATGTTGTATGGTGGCGGGGGTCACAAGAATGCGGCAGGAGCAAAGCAGTATCAGACTCCCGAAAAAGTGCTAAGCCGTTTGTTGCGGGAACTTCCTAATTATGAGGTGCAAATCGGTGTTGAAAGGCAAAATCTAAAATAAATATTTTAGTAGTAGACTAAAACTTATTACTTTTGCGTTTATTATTATCGTGGCGGGTCTTTGGTCGATATTGAGAATTTATAACTCGTATACAGGCCCTCGATTAATGTAGCAGAAAAAGATAAATAAACAGATGAAACGAGCCATGAGACAAATCTCACATACGAGGACAATTATATTGGCGAGATACATCTGACAATTAAAAAACAAAATATTGAAATACATGAACAATAAGATGGTCTTCACCGCAATACTGATGTGTTTGTCAGTTTGTTTCTTTTACGCATGTAAAGACACGGTTACGTATGCCGAAAAAGATGCTGAAGAACAAAGTCGCTTGCAGTATTATTTGGAAGAGAATAATATTACAACCGAGCCTGATAGCGGGATTTATTTTATACAGAGTGACTCCTTAAAAGGCTTTGGCGATACAATCAAAGATTATGACCAGGTGTATCTTTACATGAATATATACGCCATTGGTGATACCGGCTCTCTTTCTTGGGGGTATTCAACTGATTATTATCAGCTGAATCCAGAGCGTATTGTTCCAATATACTCCACATTTAATGTTTCGGCGTATTCTAGCAGGACATACGCTTCAAATCCCGGACTGTATAGAGGGCTTACACAGATGTTGAACGACGGGAATGCCGAGGCAGAGATAATTGTACCTTCGCAATATGGCTTAGGTCCTGACAATGGCACGCTGTTTAATGGCTTTACCACATTGGTGTATTATTTGAAAATACATAAGGTTATTCCGGACACAACAAGCATAGAGGAATAGCAGTAATATAAGACTTAGCAAATCTGGTAAGCGGATGCCAACACCTTGTGAATGATGGGGGCGGATGCGTTGTCTACGTTGGAGACGAGCTAAGTTTAATTCACAAAAGTCTCATGGGTTATTCTGTGGGACTTGTTTTGTTCTTATGGGTTATATATATTTGTATTCTGTTTTGTTGTAGAAATTATAAATATAAAATTATATCAAATGAAGAAACTATTATTTATTATTCCTCTCTTTATGTGCCTTGTCGGATCATCTCAATATGCACACGAGGTTACGGATTATGTTTGGCCAACCGACCAAAAAGTGTTGGACAAGTTAGAAGATTGGCAAGATTTAAAATTTGGGCTACTTATGCATTGGGGAGCCTATAGCCAGTGGGGAGTAGTAGAGTCTTGGTCCATCTGTCCCGAAGATTACGAGTGGTGCGATAGAAAGAAAGGTAGCAATCCATCAGACTACTTCACTTACAAAAAAGAATACGAAGGACTGCAACATTCATTCAATCCTTCAAATTTCGATCCAGACAAGTGGGCAAAGGCTGCAGCAAATGCTGGTATGAAATATGTGGTTTTTACAACCAAGCACCATGACGGATTCTGCATGTGGGACAGTAAATACACCGATTATAAGGTAACTAGCGATGATTGTCCTTTTAATACCAACAAAAAAGCAAATATTGCCAAAGAAGTATTCGATGCTTTTCGTACAGAAGGACTTTGGGCAGGTGCATACTTCTCGAAACCAGACTGGAACAATAAATACTATTGGGATCCCAAATTTCCACCCTTCGACAGAAATGTAAACTATGATCCCGTAGAACATCCCGAGAAATGGGAAAAATTTGTAGAGTTTACGCAGAATCAGATAATGGAGCTTATGAGCGACTATGGCAAGATAGACATATTATGGCTAGACGGCGGTTGGGTTAGCAAAAAGCCCGACGAGATTATTAAAGGAGCCTATACGCGACGAGGCGAAAACGCCCCGGGAGGTTTCGTGAAGAATCGGGTTGTAAACCAAGACATACGAATGGACGAAATAGCGGCAAAGGCAAGAGTGAAACAGCCTGGACTTATTGTGGTTGACAGAGCAGTTCGTGGACCTAATCAGAACTATCTTACTCCCGAGAATACAGTGCCTGAAAAACAGCTTCCATACCCATGGGAATCTTGCATTATTGCAGGTGGCGGATGGTCGTGGGTGCCCGATGCCAAGTACATGGAGCCTAAAAAGGCAATTCATATGTTGGTAGACATCGTTGCAAAAGGTGGTAACTTGCTATATAATATAGCTCCCGGACCTGACGGAAGTTGGGATGAAGGAGCATACAGGCTATTGGATGCAATGGGTAAATGGATAGACGTAAACGGCGAGGCTATTTATAGTACTCGTGCCATTGCTCCGTATAAAACAGACAATATCTGTTTGACTCGCAAAAAAGACACTAAGACCGTATACGCTATTTATTTAGAAGAAGATGGGTATTCCGGATTACCTGCTTCTTTTGTAGTGAAAGGTGTGAAAGCAGCAAAAAATGCAAAACTGAGTCTGCTCGGCACAAATGGAAATCTAAAGTGGAAAAACGTGGCAGGCGGCATTGAAGTCATTGTCCCAAAGAAAATCAGAGCGAAACTCCCTTGTGATTTGGCATGGTCAATCAGAATATCGGAGATAGAGGAGTAGATTTTTTTTGCTTCTGGAAGCAGTGGTTTAGTAAGTAAATTTGGTTTTTAGATTATAATTCGTAACTTTGACCCTTAAATTCTGACGAATGATTAATCAAATTCAAATTTTGGATACGACATTGCGAGATGGCGAGCAGACTTCTGGAGTATCTTTCTCTATGAAGGAAAAGAAGTCTATCGCCAAATTGCTGCTTCAAGAATTAAAGGTTGACAGGGTTGAAATAGCCTCGGCTAGGGTTAGCGATGGCGAGTTTAATACAGCCAAAAGCATTTGCGCGTGGGCAAGAGAGTACTCTGTGATAGACCGAGTAGAAATACTGGGATTTGTTGATGGAGTCAAATCGATAGAGTGGATAAAAAATGCCGGAGGAGTAGTGTGCAACCTGTTGTGCAAGGGCTCGTTAAATCATCTGACTCATCAGCTTAAAAAATCAGTAGGGCAGCATATAGAAGATATAAAAAAGTTTGTCCATAAGGCACATAAAGAAAAACTGTCAGTAAATGTTTATCTCGAAGATTGGTCTAACGGGATAAAGCATGCCCCCGAATATGTCGAGCAACTGGTAGATGGAATAAAAGACATAGGGATAAAACGGTTTATGCTTCCCGATACCTTGGGAGTGCTTAATCCAATCAATACCTTTAAATATTGCAAATGGATGATAGAGCAGTTTCCATGCTTGCAGTATGATTTTCATGCTCACAACGACTATGGTTTGGCTGTTGCTAATGTAATGTCTGCCATTGAAGCCGGAATTAGTGGAGTTCACACCACTATTAATGGACTTGGTGAACGAGCCGGCAATGCTCCGTTGTCTAGTGTGATAGGAATTGTCAATGATCACATAGGAGTGAAAAATAATATAGACGAGACTAAGTTGAATACAGCATCTCGGATGGTAGAACTGTTCTCGGGAATACGAGTGTCGCCAAATACTCCCATTATAGGCGAGAATGTTTTTACTCAGTGTAGTGGTGTTCATGCAGATGGCGACAATAAAAACAATCTTTATTTCAATGCGTTGATGCCTGAGCGCTTCGGGCGGACGCGAGTGTATGCCCTCGGCAAAACCTCCGGAAAGGCAAATATTAAGAAAAATCTTGAAAATATAGGTGTTGCACTTAGTGACGAAGATCTACAGAAAGTTACTAGCCGAGTTATAGAGTTGGGAGATAAAAAGGAGAGCGTATCGGCCGAAGACTTGCCATACATAGTGGCGGATGTGCTAAAGAACGATGCGGCAGAGCATTCAATACAACTGCATAACTATTCGGTGTCATCTACCATGAATCTGCGGTCTTCTGCGTCGTTGGCATTGTCAATAAACGATGAGATCTATGAGGCAACGGCATCAGGACAAGGGCAGTACGATGCATTTATTAGAGCAGCAAAAGAGATTTATAGTCGGCTTGGTAGGGACTTTCCCGAGCTGGTCGATTACTGCCTGACAATTCCTCCGGGAGGGAAGGCAGATGCGTTGGTGGAAACGGTCATTACATGGAACTTTTCCGATAGAATCTTTAAAACAAAAGGCTTAGATAGTGACCAGACTTGTGCTGCCGTAAATGCAACTATCAAGATGCTTAATATAATAGAGCTTGAAAGCAGATAGGTCTTGCAGTCTTGCGTGAGTTTATGGGCGTAGGCTGCGGGTTTGTATGTTTTTGATATGCAGGTTGTTATCCTTGTGTATTGTTGTTGTTTCTCTATTTTGTTATTGCCTGTTATTATTATCTTAAATGTTTTTTATTAAAAAGATGCCTTAACATTTGGAATGTTAAATTCTAGGTTGTAAATTTATGACATATTTTAGAGAACCGTATTTTAGAAATCTGGATATTGGGTCTTAAAGTAAATGCGGAGCTTATTGTATGTTATATCAGAATAGTAGCAATAAATAAAAACACATATAAGATGAAAGTTGTACACATAAGTCCGGAGTGCTATCCTGTAGCAAAGGCTGGAGGGCTGGGGGATGTTGTTGGTTCCTTGCCTAAGTATCTGGCTAAGTCGGGAGTAGACACAAAGGTTGTAATGCCGTTTTATAACTCAGAGTATGTACAAAGCCGTAATTGGCAAGTAGACTATCAATACAGTTTTATTTTCGGGTCGTTAAATGGAGAAGTAGTTATATACAAAGACCTTAGTAGAGACCTAGGCTTTGATCTGTATTTGGTAGAAATTCCATTTTTATTTCCGAGGGATGAGGTTTATGGATATTTTGATGACTCTGACAGGTATTTGGCCTTTCAGATAGTAGTGTTGAATTGGTTGAACCAGTGGAAGAGCATCCCTGATGTAGTACACTGCCACGACCATACCACAGGACTTATTCCATTTCTGATGAAATATGGTTTTGATTATTGGAGACTTCGTGAAGTACCCACTGTCTTTACTATTCACAACGGAGAGTATCAGGGGCAATTTGGTTGGGACAAAGAAAATCTCCTTCCAATTTTCAACCATTGGTACCGAGGTATGTTGGACTGGGATGGAGACATTAACCCGATGGCATCGGCAATAAAATGCTCTAGTGCATTTACTACTGTCTCCGAAGGTTATTTGCAAGAGCTGACCTGTTCGCAAGATTCTATAGGTCGTCTGGTAGAATGGGAAAGAGAGAAAGCACATGGTATTATTAATGGAATAGACGAGTCTGAATGGAACCCTGATTCCGACATAAAGCTGACACACAATTATAGCATATCTAATTTTAAGTCAGGCAAACAAAAAGTAAAAAAAGGATTGTGTGCGGAATACGGATTGAATCCTAAATATCCTCTAATATCATTTATAGGCAGATTTGCTTTTGAAAAGGGGGCTGACGTGCTTCCTGGAGCAATAGAAAAAATATTAGCAGAGGGCAACAAGGTGAATTTCATTGTTGTAGGCTCGGGGCGTCATGATATTGCCGATAGAGTTGTTGAACTGAAGTCTAGATACGATAATCTTGTGGGTTTATATATAGGCTACAACGAAGTACTGGCAAGAAATCTTTATGCCGGTTCAGACTTTTTATTGATGCCTTCACGAGTCGAGCCTTGCGGGCTAAATCAGATGTACGCAATGCGCTATGGTACAATTCCCATTGTAAGGCTAGTAGGCGGACTGAAAGATACCGTCAAGGATGTCGGTGATGGTGGAGAGGGTTTTACCTTTGTAAATCTTAACGAAGAAGACTTGTCTCATGCAGTATCTCGTGTTTTGCGCATGTATTCTGACAAAGATGCAATGAATGATAAAATAAAAGAGATAATGGATAAAGACTTTAGTTGGGAGAGCTCTACACAAAAGTACCTAGAGCTGTACGAATCTGTTGCAGAACTTTAATTTAAAACACACGGGATTATGAAAAAGAAAGTTATTGCTATAATTTTAGGTGGAGGACAAGGCTCAAGATTACAGCCCTTGACAACACTCCGTTCGAAGCCTGCAGTGCCTGTAGGTGGCAAATATAGGTTGGTTGATATACCTATATCCAATTGTTTGAACTCGGGAATAGATAGAATGTTCCTACTAACGCAATTCAACTCGGCATCACTCAACAAGCATGTTAGTCATACATATCGATTTGATAGCTTTAGCGATGCCTTTGTGGATATTCTTGCAGCAGAGCAAACCCCCGAGAGTTACGGGTGGTTTCAGGGTACGGCGGATGCTGTTAGGCAAAGTCTCCACCATGTAAATAATTTTGATTATGACTATGTGCTGATTCTTTCCGGAGATCAACTCTATCACATGAATTATTGGGACATGATTGCTGCACACATAGAGAATAATGCAGAAATATCCTTGGCATCTCTGCCTGTTACAGCCAAAGATGCAAACGGATTTGGAATAATGAAGACCGAGAATAACAAAATAAAGACATTTATAGAAAAACCATTAGAGAGCGAGCTTGCAGGTTGGGAATCTGATGTTTCGGACGAAATGAAAGCATCCGGGCGTCTATATCTTGCTTCTATGGGTATATATGTATTCAATCGTGATTGTTTGAATTCCATGCTGAGGGAAAATGAATCGTATAAAGACTTTGGTAAAGAGATAATTCCTATTGCCATCGAAGAAGGTCGAACTGTTACCTGTTACGAATTTAATGGATATTGGGAAGATATAGGAACAATTCAGAGTTTTTATCAGGCAAATATCGAGCTGACAGAGGCAGTGCCCAAGTTTGACCTTTTTGATAGTCGTTTCCCGATATATACGAGGGTTAGAATGTTACCATCTGCTAAAATAAGTGGTAGTACAAACATAAAAAGCTCGATGATATCAGATGGCTGTATAGTTGATGCCGAGTCAGTTTCGGACTCGATACTCGGAGTTAGAGCAAAAGTCGGCGTCGGTACAAAAATACAACGATCCTATATCATGGGTAACGAGAATTTCCAAACAATTGAGGAGATTCAGGATATAAAGCATCGAGGAGGCATACCATTAGGAATAGGAGAGAACTGTATAGTTAGAGAAGCCATAATAGATTTTGATGTGAAAATTGGTGATGCAGTAACTATTGAAGGAGGAGCACACCTTGAAGACGAAGATCATCCGCTCTATGCGGTGAGGGACGGAGTTGTAGTGATAAAGAAAGGTGTTGAAATTCCCAGTAATACAATAATCCCTGTGCCAAGAGCCTAAAATATATTGGATGCAAAGAGAATTCTGGATGTATTTTGGTGAGTAAGTGATTTTTTCTTGCATAAGCAAAAAAAAATCACTTACTTTGCACCGCCTTAAAATGGTCGATTGGCCGAGTGGCTAGGCAGCGGTCTGCAAAACCGTGTACGGCGGTTCGAATCCGCCATCGACCTCATAGCGAATAGCATTTATGTTATTCGCTATTTTCTTGATATTGCATAAGTCCTATCTTTTTATAAACTGCTGATAATCGACACTTTTTTGAGCTGTATGGAGAGTAATCAAAAAAATACGCTTAAATATTCTATTTGTATGCTAAAAATTGAAGCGGTTTTCTTACATTTGTGCAAGAAATTTTAGTAAACTCATTTAATAGATTCAAAGTATGGGAAACTTTTTTTGTTCCTCAGTAGGGAAAAAGTTTGTTATGGGTATTTCAGGAGCTTTCCTGGCGATATTCATTTTAGTACACTTGGTGCTTAATAGTCTTGCCTTATTTGATGATAGTGGCGATTTGTACAACATGGGAGCTCATTTCATGGCTACAAATCCACTAATCAAAGTAATGGAGCCGATTTTGGCACTAGGTTTTGTTGTACATATTGTTTATTCCTTTATTCTGTCTTACCAGAATTGGAAAGCACGTCCGGTAAAGTATGCCATGTCTAAAATTAAAGGCAGCAGCACTTGGGCATCGCGCAATATGTTAATCTTAGGACTCCTTGTCCTCGTTTTTATCGGTATGCACTTAATGCATTTCTTCGCCAAAATAAAACTTGGCATTGGTGGTCACCCCGAAACAGTTACTGTTATGCAGGCCGGTGTGCCTGTTGAGATGGAGAATGTATACGCTATGATTAAAGAGCTCTTCTCAGGAACATGCGGACTTGTTTATGGCGGATTGTACGTGCTAGGAGGCATTTTGTTGGGTTTGCACCTGACTCACGGCTTCTGGTCGGCATTCCAGTCTATGGGACTGAACAATAAAGTATGGAAGAACCGCTGGATGTGTATCAGCAAGATATATGCATGGGTTATAGCTGTAGGTTATTGTATGATTCCTATATATTTCCTAATTAAATTCTAAGAAGAAAAGTCTTCTTGACGATAAAAAAATCAGTAATATGAACATATTAGATCCAAAAATACCAGAAGGTCCATTGGCAGAAAAATGGACAAAACATAAAGCCGAGATAAAAGTAGTTAGTCCGGCAAACAAACGCAAATTGGAAGTTATTGTTGTTGGTACAGGATTGGCAGGAGCATCTGCAGCTGCATCATTGGCAGAGCTAGGCTATAAGGTAAAAGCATTTTGCTATCAAGATAGTCCTCGCCGAGCGCACTCTATTGCAGCTCAAGGAGGTATTAATGCCGCAAAAAACTACCAAAACGACAACGATTCAGTATACAGACTATTTTACGACACAATAAAAGGGGGAGATTATAGAGCTCGTGAGGCTAATGTATATCGCCTTGCAGAGGTGTCGCCAAATATTATCGACCAGTGTGTTGCTCAGGGAGTGCCATTTGGTCGTGAATACGGCGGTACACTTGCCAACCGTTCGTTCGGAGGAGTATTGGTAAGTAGAACCTTCTATGCACGTGGGCAAACCGGTCAGCAGTTGTTGCTGGGAGCATACTCGGCACTAAATCGTCAAATCGACAAAGGAACTGTCGAGATGTATAACCGTCACGAGATGCTAGATGTTGTCGTTATTGACGGCAAAGCACGAGGCATCATTGTTAGGGATATGATCAATGGCGAGATAAAAAGATTCGGAGCACATGCAGTAGTTATCGCATCTGGTGGATACGGCAACGTGTTCTTCCTGTCTACCAATGCAATGGGGTGTAATGCCTCTGCATCATGGGTAGCATACAAACGAGGTGCAAGCATGTCAAACCCTTGCTATGTACAGATTCACCCAACTTGTATTCCGGTGCATGGCGACCAACAGTCGAAACTGACGCTCATGTCCGAATCATTGCGTAACGACGGGCGTGTTTGGGTACCCAAGAAAAAAGAAGATGCCGAGAAACTTCAAAAGGGAGAAATAAGAGCCAATGATATACCCGATGAAGATAGAGATTTTTATCTAGAGCGTAGATATCCTTCTTATGGAAACCTTGTTCCTCGAGATGTTGCCTCGCGTGCTGCAAAAGAGCGCTGCGATGCCGGATTTGGTGTCAATAATACAGGATTGGCGGTATTTCTTGATTTCAAATACTCCATCGAGAGACTAGGAAAGAACGTTATTGAAGCTCGCTATGGAAACTTATTTCAGATGTACGAGAAAATTACCGATGTAGACCCCTACAAAGAGCCTATGATGATTTATCCTGCGATTCACTATTCGATGGGAGGAACATGGGTAGACTACAATCTGATGACAACTGTGAAAGGACTTTACTCTATTGGCGAGGCAAACTTCTCGGATCACGGGGCAAACCGTTTGGGAGCATCTGCATTGATGCAGGGACTTGCTGATGGTTACTTTGTTCTTCCATACACTATTGGCGACTATTTGGCAGACGAAATAATGACTCCAACGATAGATGTTAATTCGGCAGAATTTGAGCAAGTCGAAAAAGAAGTTACTGATAGGCTCAATAAGCTATATAATATCAAAGGTTCTAAATCGGTAGATTATTTCCATAAAAAACTTGGGCACATTATGTGGGAGTACGTTGGTATGTCTCGTAATGCCGAAGGTCTAAAGAAAGCAATTGAAGAAATCAAGGAGCTGAAAAAAGAATATTGGAGCGATGTGAGAATACCTGGTGAAATGAGTAACATAAACCCCGAATTAGAGAAAGCTAGCCGTGTAGCAGATTTCTTTGAGTTGGGCGAACTTATGGCGCGCGATGCATTAGAGCGCAACGAGTCTTGTGGAGGGCACTTCAGAGAAGAGTCCGTAACGGCAGATGGAGAGGCAAAAAGGGACGATAGCATTGGCTGTTATGCTTCGGCATGGGAGTATAAAGGCGAGGATGCAGAACCCGAGTTGCACAAAGAACCATTGGCTTTTGAGAATGTTAAACTTACTCAGCGTAGCTACAAGTAATTTAATGTTAATCATTCATTTACAAAAAAAGGAATCATTATGTCTGAAAAGATATTGAATAATTTAAAAATAAAAGTTTGGCGTCAGAATAACGCCAAAGACAAAGGACGGTTTGAAACCTATCCGCTTGACAATATATCAACGGGATCCTCATTCCTTGAAATGATGGACATCCTGAATGATAATTTGATTAACGAGGGCAAAGACCCCATAGCATTTGATCACGATTGTCGCGAGGGTATTTGCGGAATGTGTAGTCTATATATAGATGGGCGTCCACACGGGCCGGATACAGAAATCACCACCTGCCAGCTGCATATGCGTAGGTTTAAGGATGGTGCGACAATCACAATCGAGCCATGGCGTTCGGGAGCTTTTCCTGTAATCAAAGATTTGATAGTTGATAGAACAGCGTTTGAAAAAATACAACAAGCAGGCGCGTATGTATCAGTAAATACAGGAGGTGTGCCTGACGGTAATGCTATTCCCGTCGGATACAACGATGCAGAAGAAGCAATGGATGCAGCTGCATGTGTGGGCTGTGGTGCATGTGTTGCCTCCTGCAAAAATGGCTCGGCAATGCTTTTTGTCTCGGCAAAAGTTTCGCAGTTTGCAAAACTTCCGCAAGGTAAGGTGGAGGCAAAGCAACGAGTTGACCGCATGGTTTCGAAAATGGACGAGCTGGGTTTTGGCAACTGTACCAATACAGGAGCCTGCGAAATAGAATGCCCTAAAGGTATATCTATTGCAAATATCGCTCGCTTGAATAGAGAATACTTTTGTTCGAAAATATCGCAATAGTATAATTGTTTAGTACATATAAAAATAGCGACAAGTTTACTTGTCGCTATTTTTGTATGTACACATTATTTGTGAGGTCAATATTAAAGAGCTAACTTTGCGCATTGAATATGTAAAATGAAACTATCCCTGAGACGAGTTCTTACACAAGAGGATGGCTATATTGGCAATATGCACCCGGCTGGCGGCAAGGTGGATGTGCCAATAAAAAACAAAATAAAAAACACGTGAAAACACAAAATAAACAGCTTAAAGTAACCAGTGGCATAAGGCCAACCGGAATGTTGCACCTGGGTAACTACTTTGGTGCAGTAAAAAACTTCTTGCGCTTGCAGAACGAATTTGAATGCTACTTTTTTATTGCAGACGCACACTCACTGACAACTCATCCAACTCCAAAGAATCTTCACGACGGAGTGCACCAAGTGTTAGCCGAATATCTGGCATGCGGAGTAGATCCCGAGAAGTGCAGTCTTTATATTCAAAGTGACGTTACCGAAGTATACGAGTTATACACCTACCTCAATATGAACGCCTACTTGGGAGAGTTGGAGCGGACAACATCATTTAAGGATAAAGCCCGTGCCCAGCCCGACAATGTCAATGCAGGGCTATTGACATATCCGGTGTTGATGGCAGCAGATATTGTAATACACAAGGCAGACTTGGTGCCGGTAGGGAAAGATCAAGAGCAAAACCTTGAGATGGCGCGCAAATTTGCACGCCGTTTTAATCAGATGTATGGTGCAGAGGTGTTCCCAATACCAAGAGCCTATAGGTTTGGAAACGAGGAAATGATAAAAATACCCGGCCTCGACGGAAGTGGAAAAATGGGAAAATCTGAAGGCAACGGAATATTCTTGTACGAAGACGAAAAAAGCATAAGAAAAAAAGTAATGCGTGCCGTTACAGATTCCGGACCAACCGAACCCAACTCGCAAAAGACCGATGCCGTAGAAAACCTCTTTACACTTATGAAAGTGGTATCTACGCCTGATGTTGTAGCGCATTTTGACAAGCAGTATGCCGACTGTAGCATACGTTATGGAGACATGAAAAAGCAACTCGCCGAAGATATTGTTAACTTTGTAAACCCGATAAGGGCACGCATTGACGATATAAAAAACAATGACGAGTATCTGGCAAAAGTAGTGAGAAATGGGGCAGAGAAAGCAAGAGAATCAGCATCTGCAACACTCAAAGAGGTCAGAGGAGTAATCGGTTTTAAGAAATTTTATTGATGGAGAAATATTTTAAGTAGTGGTTTAGGGCACTTCCAAACCGCTAGTTAATAATACTTGGAATCACGGAAGAAAGGCGTAATTTTAATAGTATTGTCAGTAGAATATCCGAGCATCTGACATATTGCAGTATCAAGAATGTAAAATATGGAAGTAAGAATAATAAATCAATCACATCACGCCCTGCCGCACTATGCAACAGCGCAATCAGCGGGTATGGATTTGAGGGCAAATCTGGAGACAGACCTAGAACTGAAGCCCATGGAACGTAAGATAATACCGACAGGTTTGTATATAGAATTGCCAGTAGGCTATGAGGCTCAAGTGCGACCACGCAGCGGTTTGTCTATCAAGCATGGTATTACAGTACTCAATACTCCCGGTACAATAGATGCAGACTATAGAGGAGAAATAGGAGTTGTCCTGATAAATCTCTCGGCGGAGAAATTTATTGTAAAAGACGGAGAGCGAATTGCACAGATGGTCATCGCAAAACACGAATCTATAATATGGAATGAGGTCGATGTGTTGAGCGATACAGACAGAGGCTCCGGAGGGTTTGGACACACCGGAAAGTAAATGCATTATAAATAAAATGCTCTAAAACCTGAAAATGAATATGAAGACACGAATATTAGTGAGCATTCTACTATTTTTAATAGGAGTGCAACAATCTACGGCACAAAATAGAACAAACTCAGACTCAGTAAACAACGACGCGCTAACTACCGCCGGATTTAAAACTTTGTATATTGATGCATTGAAATACAAAATGTTGGGCGTTACAGAAAAGGCAATTAGCAACCTAGTCGATTGCATAGAGATTGACCCTACATCTTCGGCGTCATTGCAACAGCTTGGGGTAATGCATCTTATGGCCAGAGACATAGACAATGCCGAAAAGTATTTTACTCAGGCTGCAAAGTACAATCCCGACAACAAGCAGTATACCCAAGATTTAATTAGGTTTTATGGTATGATTAAGCAGCCTATCAAAGCAGCACAAGCCTACGATAATATGCCATTAGGAAGCAAAGACGAGAATGTCAAAAACAAAATTAGTCAGGCAAACTTATACATGCAGGGCGGAGACTACAAGTCAGCAGAAACAATATTGGACGAATTGTCAAAATCAGAATCCGACAATACAGATTTAGTGCTGCTAAGAGCAAACTTGTACGCACTGCAAGGAGAGCGTAGCAAGGCAGAAAGGTATATTGAAAAGCAGCTCGACAAAGACCCGAATAATATCAAGTATCTTGAGGGACTGATGAATATGTATTCGCAAGCAAACAATGAAGATAAATTTATCGAAACTGCCAACAGAATATTAGCAATAGACAGTAATAACCCGGGAGTTTGCTATTGGTTGGCAGGATATTATGCCGACAAAAAAAAATACAATATGTCTCTCGGATACGCTTTGCTGGTCATAAATAACCCTAATATCCCCAGCGAGTTGAAACTCAATCTGGTGCAGGCATTTGTGTCAAAACAAGACGATCGTGGCATCAGTGGCGCATCGCGATTTAGCGACGTTCAGCAAGAAGCAATCGTAAACAGTCTTATAGAATCTAGTCCTCAAGATGCAGGAGGCTACTCATTGCTGGCGACATTGTGCCTAAACAATAGGAAACTGAAAGAGGCAGAGCGTGCCCTACAAAAATCCTTAGAGTTAGATCCGTCAAATTATTCGGACTGGGGGCGTTTGTTGTTGGTGCAAAATGAGAATGGAGACATGGACGAGCTTGAGAAAACAGCGAGTAAAGTGAACGAATTGTTCCCCAGCCAGCCTTTGCCTATATTGTTTAAAGGCTTTGCAATGTACGAGAACAAAGACTATCAAGCACTGATAGACATGCTTGATTCAGAGATGGATTTGTTTGTCGATGCCGAGATGAAATCACAAGCACTAATGCTGAAAGCCGGCAGCTACGAGAAGCTTGGCGATATAGAAAAGAGCTATGCTCAGTATGAGAGCATCTTAAAATTTAGTCCTGATGATATTCTTGCCCTTAACAACTACGCATACTTAATCTCTGAGAATAACGGCGACTTGCGCAGAGCTGAGAAAATGAGTGCCAAAACCATTGGGAGGGATGCTAGAAATTCAACATATCTGGACACCTATGCGTGGATACTATTTAGGCAAAAGGAATACTCCTTGGCAAAATATTATATAGAGTCTTGTATTCAGAATCTAAAGGAGGGCGAAGAGAGCGGAGTGATATACGAGCACTACGGAGATATATTATTTATGAATGGAGATACAGACGAAGCGATGCAGCAGTGGAAGAGGGCTAAAGAATTGGGAGGAGATGTATCGAAAGACTTGGATGAGAAAATTTCCTCGGGCAAGATTGTAGATTAAACTATGTATAGAAACATGAAACGTTTTTTTTGTAAATTGTATTCAATAAGGCTTGTGATATTGCTTTTCGCCATTGCTGGCTTGCAGTCCTGTAACACAAAGAAACATATATCAGCAGCAAATGATGTCGACAAGATAGAGCCCTTAAGTGAGG
Organism: Bacteroidales bacterium; assembly: GCA_047975005.1. GTDB lineage: Bacteria > Bacteroidota > Bacteroidia > Bacteroidales > Prolixibacteraceae > JBKEAJ01. Next base: position 19,858 of record JBKECW010000040.1, read on the forward strand.
TTGAAAACATAAACGTAAAGAAAGTCTTTGATGGTCTTGTTAAAGCAAACTATCCATACAAAAGCATTGTTGCAAACAAGGTTAGCATAAATATTAATAAAGACGGAGACGAAATGTCGTTCCAATCTTCTATACGGATATTGCGGGATTCTGCGGCAGAGATATCTGTGCGTAAATTCTCTATTCCTGCGGGAAAAGTTTTTTTTACCACAGACTCCGTATACTATATCAACAACCTAATGCGCGAGTATATTGCATCAGATTACGAGCTTGTGAGAGCTATAATTGATTTTGACTTTAACTACTGCATCGTACAAGCAATTCTCAGCGACTTGATGTGCGATCCAAATATAGAAGATGTTGACAAGCTGCACAAAATATTTTCGGCATATAGTATCGATGATAAATATGTCTTGACATCTCTGAAAGACAGAAAGATACGAAAAATTGAAGAGAAAGGACAGTTCCAAAAACTCGACGCATATTTGAGAAAGTATGATACCGAAAGCATGATTTATCGAAGATATGAGTTTGATAAGGAAAGCAGACGCCTGAAAAGTGTCAGTTATAGAGACCTCCTTAATAATAGAAACCTGGCAATTGAATATTCAAACTTTAAAGAGTTCGATAACAGCAAAGAGTTATTCCCTCGGCAGATAGATATAAACTATGGAGATGATAAGCATAGTATAAACGTCTCTGTAAGAATAAACAAGATAAATCTAGACGTAAACTATTCTACAGATATAAGAATTCCGTCCAACTACAAAAAAAGATTTTAAGTACCGAGGACTACATGCTAGACCAATTGCTGTAAAAACAGTCGCATTTGAAAGAAAATACAGATTGAATACGGCTGATTGGCTTGTTGAATAATAATTTGTATATATTTGTAGTCGATAAAAAAGAATATTATGAATGACAATAAAATAACAAACCAAGACCAACAAGTATCTAATAGCTATTTGGACGAACGAAGTTCTAACAATAAAAGGAACAATCTAATTATAATAATACTTCTGGCATTGCTAGGAGTGTTGGCATATCTGTATTTTAGCCAGCGCACCCAGTTTAAAGGCTTTGAACAAGCAATGACCGTCGAGAGGGACTCGTTAAAGTCAGAGCTCAACACAATGATAATAGGTTACGATTCGCTTTCGTCAGAAAACGACACTCTTAGCCATGAAATGTTACAGGAGAGAGACAGAGCAGACAGCCTTATAAAAGTTTTAGATCAACAAAAGAGGTTGAGCTACCAAGAAATATCAAAATACAAAAAAGAAGTCGGTACTCTACGCGGTATAATGCGCAATTTTGTGAAACAGATAGACTCGCTCAATGCCAAGAACGAATCTCTAATGGCTCAGGTTCAGGGGCTACAAAGCGACTATACCGCAGTGCAATCCGAGAAACAACAAATTGAGCAGTCGCGCAACCAGTTGCAAAAGGTAGTAGACAAGGCATCGAAGCTATCGGTGCGAGACTTTGGCGCAAGTTTGATAAACAAACGCGGAACGCCGGTAGATAAACGGCGGAGTGCAGTACAAATAGTCGTTGGTTTTGTAGTGAATGAAAACATCACTGCTAGCCGAGGCTCCAAAACAGCGTATGTGCGCATCGAAAGACCGGACCAAATTGTGATGGTCAGCTCTGCAAACAATATATTTAAATACGAAAACAGTAATCTGCTTTACTCAATGAAGCGAGACTTCATATATGAAGGAAAGACTTTGCCCGTCAACCTCTATTGGGATCAAGGTATAGATGACTTGCCCTTGGGATCTTACACCGTAGATCTATTTATAGATGGCAAAAATATAGCAAGCTCAAAATTTAACATCAATAGATAATTATGTTATATAACATCTGTCGTATATAATATATAGTCTTATAATGAGAGTATTGCAATATATAGAAGATGTTGTATTCCCTCCTGTTTGCGACGGATGTGGAGGCAAACTGCTCGGTGCCGAAAAAATATTATGTGTTAAATGTCTTTCATCGCTACCATACAATATGGCTTTGGAGTTTGACAATAACCTAATTAAGCTTTCCCCGGGTGTTCCCTTTATGTCATTGTTTACTTATCAAAAGGGGAATCTGGCTCAGAGGCTAATATATAAACTGAAGTATGACGGGCGGAAAGACATAGGCGTATTTTTGGGTAGAATTGTAGGAGAGAACTTGAATAAAACGAAGGCTCATATTGATTTTGTATTGCCAATACCTTTAACTAGTGTTAAATTTATGATAAGAGGCTTTAATCAAAGCGAAATGATAGCGCGCGGAATTTCAGAAGTTATTAAGGCTCCTGTCAATACCAATATCCTTAGAAGAAGAATGGGGTTGCGTTCTCAAACACGATTGAACAAGTGGAAACGCTGGGAAAATGTAGAGGAAAAGTTCTTTGTGTCGCCAAATAATCCAATACCGAAGCAGTCATCCGTATTGGTGGTCGATGATGTGTTTACCACAGGAGCTACTATCACCTCGTGCGTGCGACCGGCAATCGATAAGTTCTCTAAAATCTATGCTTGTGCTTTGGCAAGTGCATCGCGTTAAGAAGTGTGTCGAAAGTAACATTTTTTTTAAAGTAGTGATTAAAACTTTGTAATAGGTGTAAAAAATCAATAGGAAGCCGGCTTCGAGGCGAGGTCTTACGTAGGAGAGTGATTATATCCTCAGCTCGATATTGACAATAGGCTAGTCTGAGGATAAAACATAAATACCTGAAGAATTGACCCGATAATAATATACTATTTTAAATAAAGTCTACATATTTGTTCATGATGCTAGTAGTGTCATTTACAAACGATTATCAGAGGTGCTTTTTTTTTTTCTAAAAAAAAAGAAAAAAAGTGGAAGATTATTTGTTTTTCTTATTGGTATTGTTTTCCTTTGCAGTGGAAACAAATGGGAATCTGAATACTATTTGAAGATAGACGAGATAATATAGCGTTATGAAAATTTTTTACGTTAGAATTTGCAGTTTAATATTACTTTTAGTGCTTGTTGGAACAGCAACTGAAGTGTGCGCTGCCGGGTACTTTAGAGATACGGTGAGTTATGTATGCGGAGCATCAAGGTCTCACGTGTATCTAGACAAAGAAGTTGGGATAGACAATCTTGATGTGAATCAAGGCTATTGGTTGCTTATTCATAGCGATCAGTATGCTACTGTAAATCCTGACGATCTAAGCTCCATCACTCAGCCTATGGTTATTGATACCGTTAGCAATGCTTTCGGGTTGGTGGGAAGGCCGTATGGAGCATACGACCTTATTTTTGTTTCTACCCAAAACCAGCAGTGCGGGATTAACGTTGATGGAATGGCGCACTTGCGTTTGAATATCCTTCCTCCTTCCGAACATTTCTATATAGGACAGGTGTGCGTGTCAAACGGTACTATTATTCTCAACAATGTGTTAGAAGAGCTAATGCCTTCATTTGAGGAAGGGCGCGACGAAATCGTGTGGACTCATTACAAACTAAACGATGCTAATGACTTGGTAGAAGCTAACGATGGGTTAAATACCTCCACAGGTGAGCTAAGCCTTGATAAATACCTCGGAACAGAAGTAACGATAAACTTCTCGTTGACCAGACAAATAGATGGACACACAATAAACAATTGCTCTGATGGCTCTATAACATTAGAGGTCGTAGACAGTGTTGAACCCCAGGGAACGATAAACTCCGTTCCTTTTTGCATTGAGTCCTTGCCTGATACGGTTTCACTAAACCAATTATTAGGAATGGGTTTTCCCTCAAGTTCTACAGATGCGTGGTCATCGTCGGACGGAGTTAGCATAGTAGGAAGCAAAGTTCCACTGAAATCCGCTGTGAAGAAGTATATAACCGATAATTCTGCAAGACCTACACAATTCGAATTTAAGCTGACAAGAACAATAGATGCATCCAAATGCATAACGCAAGGTGAAGAGACATTGATAATTAAATTTGTGGACTCGGATTTTAGAATGCCCTCCGATATTCCTCTTAGTGATGTTTGTCAGTACGCCGATCCTTATATTAATCTGTATGAGAAGATGGGGCTTGCGCTACCATCAAATGCAGGAACATGGAAAGTAGAGCCTGCAATAGATCCTGCATTCTTTAGCGACGGACGTCTTGTTACTATTGGGCTGCAAGAGGGCGAGTATAAATTTACTTATATAATCGACGAAACTATCGATACCACCTTGGCTTGTGCTATTGGCATTGATACTGTTAGACTGAATTTTAAGTTTAATGAGGATAACGGTCTAAAAGGTACCTCTATACAAGTCTGCGAAGACAATGCCGACAATATCAATTTATATAGCCTCCTAATGAATAGGAATTACACTACTCATCTTGATGATGGCTATTGGGCAGAGGTAAACAATAAAGATGTAGTCTTGGAAAAACTTACTTCAGCTCAGGCTAGCAATGTAGACCTGTCCGGAAAGCCTAACAATACCTACATGTACCGATTTACTGACACAACAGAGAGTTTTTGCGGAGACAGTGTTGCCTTGGTGTATGTTACAAAAACGCGGAATGTCGCGGTGAGCTCTAGAACAATATCGATGTGTCATTTGTTTAACACTGCAGATACCTTTAGTTTGACAGCATTTGCCGGATTGGCAGGTGTGTGTGGAACATGGTCATGGGAGGATGTTGATGGTGCGGGAAGTGTTATAAAGGCTGACGGAACTCCTGCTACAAACGGAAGCGCACAAAATGCTGATGGTTTGTTTTTTCTAGCTAACGATGAATATTCTACAAATCCTCCTGCGGGAGAAGAGTATAAACAATACAAATTCACATTTAAAGTCGGACCGGACTGTGATGGCTGCGGTTTGAAAAAAGATCAAGAGATACCTTTTTATGTGAATATTACTAGTAATATGATTGACGGATTACCTTAAAGAATTAATTATTAACAATATAAATGAATCGTATAAATTTAATTAGAATCTTTATTATGAGAAAGTTGTTTACTTTTCTTGTTAGTGTTGTAGCAATGCTAACAATATCTATGGGTACTGCAAGCTCACAATGCAAGGTGTTTAGTGTTGACACCATGTATGTTTGTCCTGCGGATCTTAGTACTCCAATTGACCTAGAGAGCCAAGTAGTTGGAATTAATTTTGAAGAAGGAAAAGGTATATGGTACGCTATTCCTGTGAATACAGAAATAGGTGCTGCGGATACTTGTAAATTCCCTCTTGCTAATTCGACCGAAGTAGAGGGTGGAATTTTTATTACTGCAGAAGCTTCTGAAGGACAAACGTACACTTTTCTTTACCGTTCTACAGAGAGTCAAGGTTGTGGTATCGAGCAAGGTGGTGTAGCTATCGCTACTATAATAACAGTAAGTAAAGGTAATCTTGAATTTGATGTTTGTGAGAATAAGGGACCTCTAGACCTGTTGGGTATTCTGAACGCAGAGGTACCTCAAAAAATTGGTGAGGGTGACTACACTGAAGATGACATTGTGTTCTACAATTATGTAGCAATAGTTGATGCCGACGGACTTACTTATGAAAAAGGCGATGTCATCTCCGACCAGCAGTTGGTTATTGACGGAAAAGGCGGTGGCCATCCGGTAAAAGTAGGCTACGAAGTGAAAAGAAGACCCGGAAACGGCGATTCTATCTCATGTATGCTTGGAGATTTAGTATTTAATGTATATGATAGCAATGATTCAATTGTTATTAAAGATGACACTACTGCATTCTGTAGTAAGGATGAATATGCTTCCACAGATTCTATTAGATTGAATGATCTTATTACACCTGTTTTACATGGTACCTGGACAGCCTTAGGATCTGCTCCTGTAGTAAGCTCTACCGGAAGAATTTCTAAAGGAGATGCTGCTGCTGCTGCTGCTGCTAATGGTGGTAATGTGAAATATACATATTCATATAAAAAAGGCTGTGATCCAGAGACTGACGGTACTGCTACTCTTACTATTGAGTTCAAAGAGATATCAATTCCGAATGGTAAGAAAGATACTACTAGTTTCTGTTCTAATGAGAATGGCAGAATAGACTTTGATCTTTGGATTGGTGCAGAGCTTCCTAATGGAGACTGGTCATCAACTACTACACCAGATTTTTCAGGCTTGATTAGCGAGGGTAACGTCTTGAACACTGCTGTTTTGCCAGCTGGAGAGCATACCTTTAAATGGGTTAAAAACTCAACAGTTGAATCGAACTGTGATTATCCGGATTCACTATTCTTTACTATAGTAATCAACGAGGCTTATTCTCAAGGAGATATTGTTAGAAAATTCTGTAAAACCTCAGGTCTTGTAGACTACGATTTGAACTCTCTGTTAGAAGCTGATGCAAGTGGAAAATGGCAAATAAAGGATGGAAGTGCATACGCAGACGTAAGCGATCCTACTAATTTCAACCTAGATTCATTTGCAACAACTGACGGTCCTGTAGGAGAACTTGTGTATATCATAGGCGACGCTGACGCTGCTTGTGGAGTTGACTCTGTTTCAGTATTCTTATCGTTTGTAGATAATATTATTCTTAACGACAGAGAAAAATACTTCTGTATTTACATGGACGATGCTAAAAACATTAACATAACCAATATTCTAGGTAGCGAGCTTGAAGATGGAAAATGGTTGAATCCTACAACAGCAGAACCTGGTTCTATTACTGGAACAGAACAGAATCCAATTTTTAATGGCTCTTTGAATGTAGCAGGTGACTATGTATTTACATACACAGGAAAAGACTGTAACGGTGTAGAGCAGACTGCGACAGTTACAATAAAACTTGGAACTGAATTGCCATAATTGCAATTTTGATATTAAATCACTCTAGAGTAATAAAAACTCTAGAGTGATTTTAAAAAAAAAAGAATAAAACAGGAAAGCAATGAAAAAGATTATAAGCCTTATATTTACGTGTGCGATACTGGTTTCATTATCGGCAAATACATTTGCACAATGTGGAAAAAGCTTGTTCAGGGATGTAACCATCTATAGGTGTGAGACAGATTACACACCCATCGACCTCGTTACCGAATCAGGCTTAGGTCTTTCATTAAATGGTGGATTTTGGGTGCAGATTGTACCCGGTACACTAGATGTTACACCAGGCACAGGAGAGGTAGGATGTATTCCTATCGAGAAATATGCGACAGTGATAGGAGACATAGCAAACGGAGAAGTAGATCTCGGTAATGTTTATAATCAAGGAGAGTCAAATATAGGTACCTACGAGTTTATATACGTAGTAACACATAGCCAAGGTTGTGGTGTAATGGCCGATGACATGGTTAGGGTTAAACTTAGAGTATTGTCAGATCCTCAGAATATAAAATCGGATGCTTGTCCTGATTTGACTGTTGACCTTTATTCTATAATCCAGCCTTATTATCAAGAGTTGAATATCAACTCATCGACAGTTGTCGACTTTGCTGTAGTAGGCAATGGTTCAGATGATAATCTGGACGCATCGAAAGGAGAATATTTTACAGGAGGTAGAAACGGACAAACAGTCGAAATTCAGTTTACTGTTATTAGACCCGAGGTATCGTGCAACATCAATAATTTAATTTTGAAAATTGCTGATAGAGATGGTCTAGATACTTTGGCAAAGACTGATACAGTCAATTTATGTAGGTTTGCCATAAGCGACCCACTTGATTTGTACACTGTTTCAGGAATAGACTCGGCATTGTACAGTACTTCTGGAAACTGGAAACAAACTAGCGGACCGGTGATGTTTGGTTCGCATAATACAGTTACACCAAGTGGTGTAATAGACACATCAGGTGCAGCATTTGCTGACACTTATTGGAGCAGTGGCTTGTATATATTTGAATTTAGTGGATATAATACAAATCCTTGCGACAATATAACAGGTACCGAAACTGCAGAAGTGGTTTTGAGAGTAACTGATAATTTATTGCCTTTTGCAGTCGATACGACTCATAGTCTGGAGTGCAACAATTCAACATTAATCGAATTAGATTCTTATTTGCCAGTGAGTTTACCCTCAGGTGCAGGTAGTTGGTTGGACTCTGTTTACTATTTCGATGGAACTACATTGACAGGTTATAAAGACATTAATGAATCTCTTGGCGCAGATGTAGTAATAGGCAATTTGTTTTATGCTTCGTTGCCAGTGGTAAGACCCGGCTCATATTATTTTAAATATCGAGTTAGTGGAATAAATGACAAACTTTGTGGCTTAGCCAAAAAAGAGTTTGTTGCAGCAATAGAACTAGCGCAGGCATCAAACTTAGTATCTCAGAGTTTAGAGATTTGTTCTCAGAATATTGATAAATCGCTAAACCTATTTAGTCTTTTGAATGAACCCGTAGAGCAACAAGATAGCGTTTGGTCGTTCAATGACACAAAACTAAGTGCAGAAGAGGCAAGCTCTTTTGTACCATCAGAGCATGGATTTAGAAATAATCAGACTTATGTTCTGGATTATCTGGACGATGCAGTATCTTGCGGAACATCATCAGCATCGTTGTATGTTACCGTTAAAGAGTCTATCCTAATAGGGGATACAGTAGAAATGTACTACTGTTATTCTAATGGGGCAGAGATTATAAATATATCTAACTTGGCAGGTTTTGTCGGAGTTAGTGGAAATTGGACTTGGAAAGCTGATCCTAGTTCCTATACTATAAGTGCTGAAAATGTTGTTAAGGCTGATGGGTCAATTCACTCAGGAGCTTCGACAGGTGGCGCAATTTATTTGAAAGGTAGAAATCAGTATCTTTCTAATAATTCGGCAGCAAACGGTCAGATATCTTATATATTCACATTCGAGCCAACAGCTGGTGCAGACAATTGTCTTACCGGTGCAGACAAGGCAGTTGTGAAGGTTATTATTGGTGATACGATGACACCATAATCAACACATCGTAGGATTTCACTATATTGGAAAAGTGAATATTAATTTTGAAGAAATAAGACTTGAGTGCAGAGACTTCGAGCAAGTGTAATTGCAACTGCAAGTTGAACTATAAACGATAGATATTTAGGGTTTTATAAGAATTATTTTAAGGGCGATGAAATTGGAAGTTGTATCAGATAGTATGACGAGGGTTTGAATAAATGAACTTATTATGAGAATTAAACAATTAATACTGGGGCTTATATTTGTTGCATTGTCAGCAACAACAGCTTTTTCACAGGCTAGTTATGTCGTAGACAAAACTGTCTATGCCTGCGAAGACCAACATGAGCCAATAAATTTAGTGAAAAGTACAGGGATGCAGCTTACTCCTAATGCCGGTTATTGGGTGAGAATTGTTCCCGGTTCTCATTTGGATAATAGCATTCCGATGAATGCTACTATTATCGCTGAAAGAATATCTCCTATCTTCGGCATTGAAGGTCGTGCGTATGGTACTTATGAGTTTATTTATGTCGCTACAGCTGTTCAGATGTGCGGCATAAACAGGGATGATTTTATCCGTGTTGTGCTTGAAATAGAGCCTAGTGCAAAAACACTAACTCGCTTTGCCTGTGGAGGTGAGGTTGTAGATCTGAGCGCAATTCTGCAATCGCAGAACTTTGATCAGACTAGCATCGATAATGCTGAGTGGGCAGTGCTCAACAGTAACAACGAGCCGCTTGTCCCCGCAGATGATAATCTTGACCTAAGTAATAAAACATACAATACTGCAGGCAGAGAAGGACAAAGCATTACTTTCTCTTATGTGCTTGATAGAACAGAAGTTGGCTGTAATTCGGGTTTCATGGTTTTAGAAGTAGGAGACAAGTATATACACCAACTGTTGGCAGATACAGTACAGAAACTTACTTGTATTGGCGATGTTGCAACACCTAGTAATATTAATCTGAATGCAATGCTGGGCATATCGCAAGATATATATGGCGGTGCTTGGTCGGTAGTGTCGTCTTCGTCGGCATCCCTGAGTGCTGGCAATATAAGCATTGATGCATCAGGTAGTATTTCTGTGGATGCTAGCTCCGGAGAGTCTTTTCCGCAGGTTGGCGAATTTGTATTCAAATATTCTTACAAGGCTGAGTTTTGCTCGGGCAGTGGCATCGATACATTCTCAATACTAAAACTTACTGTTAAGGACGATCTTAGCACAGACTTTGTCGGCACTGACACTACCTATTGCGAAAATTATGGCACCGTAGATTTGTTCTCTTTGCTAAACAATATATCACTACCTTCATCATCAGGAACATGGGATGTCCTTTACAACGGTAACCTAATTCCTAATAGCTTGAAGCCTTTTGATGTTGAAAATGGAGTATTTTCAACTCTGATGGCAGACGTTGGTGTTTATACATTCAAATATTATGTCTCTCAGTCGGCGCAAGATTTGTGCGGATTGACTGGACTAAATGCCGAGTTTACAATCAATATCTCCGAAGCAGTAGAAATTGTTGATGCTGCCCGTCAGATGTGTGCCGGCTCGACAGAAAGAATCAACCTTTATAATGTCTTTAATGAACATATAAATCCGCAAAACTGGGATGTTTTCTATAATGGAAGTCAGATTTCAAAAGCTGACGCCTTGGCATACAGCCCATCGGCAAATTCATTGCAAGCCAACCAGTCGCATCTGTTTAACTATAAATATTCCGGATCTGAGAATGTATGTGGTGTAGATTCAGCAAATTTCTACTTGACATTGCGCAGCGAAGGACTAGAACTGAACAATCAGAAACGTTATTTCTGTAGCTATATTGGTGCCGACGAAATAAATATCTCTGATATACTCGGTGTGGTCGGAATAGACGGAAGCTGGGAAGTGCAAAGTGAGGTGTTGAGCAATGTGTTTACCGTAGATAATCAGGGAAATATAATATCGCATAGCAATACTACAATTGTAGAGAATACAGGACTATTCTTTAAAGGCAAAGAACAATATGAGGATGACTTAGTAAGCAGTGGTGTTGCCGGAGATAGAACTTATGAATTTACTTTTACTCCAAGCAATAATAATGCTTGTATCGATAGTGATAAATTACAGCCTGTAACGGTTACGATTATTATAGGCGAAGATATTACTCAGTAAATGAGAAAATGTGCTTAGTTCAATGTTTTTGATCTTGAAGAGAACAAATAGGAAGAAAAAAAATAACTTATGAGAGTTTTTTATAGGATATTGAGATTGTGTATACTGGTGCTTGCGCCAACATTATCATCACTCTGTGCTAGTGCACAAAGCACTGGTGAGAGGTATACATTTGATACGGCTTTTTGTATTAGTGAATCCTTTCCGATTAACCTTAATACTGTCACAGAAAAACAACTGCCACCGCAAGCGGGGGAATGGGTTGATGCTAAAGATGGTAGCGAGGTGTCGTTTGTATTCGACCCACAGGGAAAAGCCGCAGGAAGATATGAATATCATTTCTTGCCATCCAAAACTGTTTGCGGATTGTATCCTGGCGATACAGTAGCAGTTATAATAGACTTGTTTCCCGATTCAGGGCTCAAGGATTTTGTTCTCTCTATTTGCGAGGAGTCTAATGTAGACTTGTGGTTAGCAATACATGCTCTTCCTATTGATACTAGCTATATTGAGTTTTACGACAATGATGGTAAACTTCTAACAGTCAATGAAGCATCTTCGGCTAACGTAGGTCGCGATGATGTTACTCAGTTTTACTATAAAGTAAATCACCCTAATGCCTGCAATCAGGATTCCGGCTTTGTTTATTTCAACCTTGACGAAGTGCCATTTGACCTTGCAAATACCAACTCCGAGGAGGTTAGATTCTGTGCGAATAATACGCCGCATATGATTAACCTTAATGATGTAATCGGAGGTATTGCAGAAGAATGGCAATTGAAAGATTTTGCAAGTCAACCTTCTGATCTGCAAAATTTGATAAATAGATTGTTGGATGTAAGGACAGGTGAATTTCATATTAAAGAAGCCAGTTTGTCTGGTTATACAGAGTTTAATTTTCAGGCTATAAGCTCTTCTTCTTGCGGTGCAGGGGTGTCTAATGTTGTTAAGATTATTATAGACCCTGCTGACAATATAAATTTTGCTAATCTTGGTGGAGACACATTGAAATTGTGCAGTAGCGATATGTCTCAGGTATATAGTTTGAACAGATATTTGAACGTAGTACTTCCTGATAACAGTATAAAATGGACTACCGAAGACCTTGCCGCTAAGTCTTTCCTAGACACAACAGGGATTTTAGATGCAAGAAATTTGGTGCCTGGGTTCTATACTTTCACTGCGACGTATGTAGACAACACAGAGGAATGCGGACTAAGAACAGGACAAAGCACCAATATTTATATGTTGATACAGGATGAGTTGGAGTTTGGAACAACCAACCTACTTGCATCAATGTGCTATAATAGTACAGAGAACTTGAATGATATGATGCCAACACAGTTGGGGATGAATATCAGTTTTGAGTTGCAAAATCCTAATGACAACAGTTCAATAATATTGAGTGAATCAGAGATTGAGGCTTTCTCTCCTGCAAATTACCCATCTGTTATTACAGATGCAACAGATACTACCTATCAAATACTTTACTCATTCACAGATGCTGTGTGCAAAAATACTGACTACAAGGATACTTTGTACCTAACAGTATTGACAGGTAATGAAAATGTAGAATTGTCGGACAAAGATTTGTACGCATGCTACTCTAGTGCCGGATTGATAAAACTTCAGCATATACTTGGGTATTATGGCAAAGGTACATGGGCAAGTGCAGAACCTCTTGACTATTTTGATGCAACAAATGGAGAGTTTTACGGAAAAACTCAATTTATAGCAGATAATGTTATAACCGAGAAGGCTTACAGCTTTACATTTACTCCTGATGCAGCAAGCTCTTGCTTGACAGTAAACAGTCCTGTAAATGTGATTGTTACCCTTACAAATGACCTTGAAGGCTCGGCACCCGATGAGAACTATGTAGTGACAGACACTATACAAAATGAAGACAGACGTCCTATAAATCTTATGGATTATATAGAGCTAAGTTCTCTTGAAGGATATTGGACTCTCGATGACTTAAGCACGCCGACATCTATGGTACTCAATCTTGAAGATTTTGAAAGATACCCAGAAGGCGAATACAACTTTGTATATACAGTGCCAGGCAATGGAGAACATTGTGTTAATGATACAATTTATTTCCGCGTGAATCTAGTTCTGTATGGTCTGCCTCTCAACGTACAAGACTCTTTGATGGCAATCACATGTAGCAGTGAGGATAATGGTGGTATATATGTCAATATAATTGAAGGCTCAAAACCATACAACGTAGTGTTGACTCAGTTTGTTGATGGAACAACTAGTACAATATTCAACGGGACATTTGCTGCCGAAACTGACACAACATTCACTCCTCTTGAAGGAATGTATGAACTTTGTATTGTCGATTTTGCAAATGATACATTTAGGAATACCTATAATATTGTAAGACCGGAGCCTATTATGGTTAATAAAATACAGGTACATAATGTGACTAGTGGTCAGAGAAATAATGGTGTGCTCGAGGTGAGAATATCCGGAGGTACAGATCCTTACTATGCTATAGTTATAGGTAGCTGTGATCCTGTGCTTAATACATGTAACGACTTTATAACAGACTCTGTGATATGGTCTGAAAAGGATGATTCGCACAAATACTTCTTGAGCTACGACTCTCTACCTGCCGGAGATTACAGAATCTTTGTGATGGATTCATCGAGATACTACTATTACGATAACGACGATTTAGTAACTGCTAACTTGACAAATCTTGACGCCGGAGTTTGTTCGATAGACACATTCTTTACAATAGGAAACGACCCATTAATGCTGAATTGTCCTGATACATTATCAGTATATGGAAGTGAAAACTGTGAGTTTACTATCCCGAATATCAAAGCACTTGTAGGCTTAAGTGGAGGTGCCGAAGATTACGACTTAACGGTTGTTGTTCAAGACCCTGAAACAGGAGAGTATATTACAGGAGCAATTCTGCCTAGCGATGTAGAGAAGTATTATGAGGTGAATGTGTATGCTAGAGCACCTATTGCCGGTGGAGCTACTGATGCCAACGGACAGGTAATACTCGATACATTGGCTCAATGTCAGGTAGTACTTGATGTAACATGTAGAAAAGACCTAATCGTTGGACAGATTATTACTCCAAACAACGATGGTAAGAACGATACATGGTTGATACAAGGATTGGAGAATTATCCAAATCACAAAATCAGAGTATATGGTAGATGGGGAGATTTAGTCTTCGAGACCAGCTACTATAGAAATGACTGGGCTGCCGACTGTAGAACCGCAAACTGCATGGGTAATGGAAATCTTCCTGTAGGAACTTACTACTGGATAATAGATCTAGGTATTGAAGGCGACAATGAGGTGCTAAGCGGATTCATGGAAGTAGTCTACTAACTTGATAGAAAATATAGAAGAAGATGATATATTTAAAGAAATTGAGGTTTTGTATAATGTTAGGGGCGATGTCGCTCCTAACATACAACGGAGTTTTTGCACAGCAAAAAGTTCAGAACACTATGTATCTGTTTAATCCGCTTTCTTATAACCCCGCTTATGCAGGAACAAATGAAGAGTTGTCAGCATCGGCAGTATTTAGGAATCAGTGGACAAAGATTGACGGTGCCCCGGTAACAGGGTTTCTAACTGTTGAGTCTCCTGTTTGGAAGAACCTTTCGGTTGGTGTAAGTGCAGAATACGACCAACTTGGAGCAAGAACAAATGCGGGAGGTGCTCTAGACCTTGCCGCAAAGATTAAGATAAACCAACAAGGGCAGTTTCTTTCTATGGGTATAAAATTGGGGATTAACAACGTGAATTTTGACCATACAAAGTTCAATAGTGTTATTAATGATGGCGACCCTAGTAACCTGTCATGGTCTAGAACCAACTTCAACTTCGATGTCGGCTTGTATTGGTATGGTGAAAGGTTTTATTTTGGTGCTTCGACCTTGTCTTTGCTAGAGAATCCACTAGTTGAAAATGGAGTTGAGGGACAGTACAAGAGTAAAATGCACTTTTACAACTTCGGAGCATATTATTGGGAGTTTTCTAGGAATGTAGCATTTAAACCCTCGTATATGCTCAAATATGTTGAAAATGCACCAATCTCTGTCGATTTAAACGCTAGCTTTTTGTTGTATAATTTAGCGTGGATAGGAGGAAATTATAGGTATGACAATACTGTTGGAGCGCATCTTATAATGAATATATCCCCTAACTTGGAATTAGGTTATGCATACGAGTTCGCCATTGGCAAGGATAGCCAGAGCTTTGGTGGAACACACGAAGTTATGCTTAGATACAGATATAAGAGAGATATCAAGTTTAGAACGCCACGACGTTTCTAAGAGCCTATACAGAGATATAATGGAGAGCGGAGTGTCAAAATATGGCACTATAAGTTTTCTTAAAATGAAAGTAATATAAACAAAGAATATATTAGATATTGTCAGGTACCTTGAATATAAAGATGCTACATCTAAAAAAAAAAATATGAAACTTATTGCAAGAATATCCATCATACTGGTGTTTTCGGTATTGACCGCTGGTTGCTTGAGTGCACAGAGTGCTTTGCAAGCCGATAGATATTGGAACGATTTGGCGTATGTTAAGTCTTCAGAGGCCTATGCTAAACTATTGAAAAAGGATCCTAAAAATCCACTTTATCTAAAACGAGCGGCTAACTCTTTCTATGAAACTGGTGACTTCAAGGTCTCGTCTAGGTTTTTTGCTTCTTTAGAAAGAGCCGGAGAACTTGAAGGAGACGATGTTTTTACTTACTTCCAAATTCTGTTAATGCTGAATAACGATGTAGAGGCGAAGCGGGTTTTAGACCAAAATCTTGCAAATGCGTCAGACTCAGAGTTGTATCCGGTGTTGAATACATGGAAGCAGGATTTTCTTCAAAGGGAGAGCCTAAAAGATGGTGTCTATGATATTGATTTCTTGGATGTTCCTATAAATTCAAAGCAGGCTGATTTTGCTCCTACATTTTATGGAGATGGTATTGTGTTTGCATCAAGTAGACCCAATCCGACGAAAAAAGCAAGTATTTTTGAAGGTGATGGGGCGTCATTCCTAGATTTGTACTTTGCCAAGCTGACTGACAACGGAGAGTTTACGAAAGTACTGCCTTTTGATGCAGAAGTAAATACAGAGTACCATGATGGACCTGTTGTATTTTCTAGTGACGGTCAGACAATGTACATCTCTCGCAGTTTCTATAAAGCAGAGAGCAGCAAAAAAATTAAGGGCGATAAGAATGGTGTAGTAAACACCAAAATACAAGTAGTAAATAAAGATGAGAATGATAAGTGGACAAAAATAACTGAGTTCCCTTACAATGATCCCAGCAATATGGTAGCCCATGCCGCAATATCCGCAGACGGGCAAACAATGGTGTATGCATCCAATCAACAAGACGGCTATGGCCGAAGTGATTTGTATGTTTGTACCGGAGACGAATACGGCTGGTCTGAGCCTGTAAACCTGGGAAGCTACATTAATACCGCTGGCGAAGAGCTGTTCCCTTCTATCAATAGTGACGGAGATTTGTTCTTCTCATCAAATGGTCTTCTTGGACTAGGAGGTTTGGACGTTTTTATGGTACAAGGTTTTTTGAGTGGAGCGAGAGATGTTGTCAATATTGGAGCTCCGGTCAATTCGGCATATGATGATTTTGGTATGGTATATGACTTCAATAAAAAGATAGGCTTTTTTAGCTCGAATAGAGAAGGAGGACTAGGAAGTGATGATATATATCAATTTCGCTTTAAAGCTACAGCATTTAAAGTGTTGGCATACAATTGTGAATCTACGGCAGCCAATCCTGAACTTATTTCGGGAGCGACCGTTAAGGTTGACGACTTGTCGGATGTATTTATTCTAGAAACGGCAACAGACAGCAAAGGGATTGGCGAGGTGAAATTAGCTACACAAGATATAAAAATTACACTCCAAGCAGATGGATATCTTGACACTTCTGTTGTTGTGCCCATGTCAGACTTTGAGAAGTATGTTGACAATCCGTTGAAGATTGCTATCTGTAAAGAGCCTGTATTACCACCACCTACTGATTTGGAGATTGCATATAGTAATTTGGATATACCATCAAATTTGAATATTAATTTTGATCTTGATAGTTGGGATATTACAGACGAAGCTGCTTATAAGCTAGATCAGGTTTTTGATATAATGATGAATCCTAAGTACATAAAGACAAAGGCATCATTGGCGGCTCATACAGACTCTCGCGGACAAGACGAATACAACGAGTGGTTATCGTGGAAACGTGCATGGTCTACAATAAAATACCTTATGATAAAAGGTTTAAGTTTTGACCGCCTATATGGAATCGGGTATGGGGAGAGACGCCTTATGAACCAATGCGCAAATGGTGTTAGATGTTCTGAGTCAAACCATAGGGAGAATCGTCGGGTTGAAATAACAAATATGAGTGAAGAAAACCCGGAAATAGCAATGCTTACATTGAGTATGAATCCATTTGATAAGCCTCAGACTTATTATACCGTAGAAGTTCTTGTCTATAGTAGGCTTGTCGGTTCGAAGTCTAAAGACAAGGATACGGCGGGATATGCTCATTATATCAAAAAAGGAAGTAAATATCATCATATGATAGGGTATTTTAAAACTCGTGAGGATGCTGCTAAGTTTATGGAGCAGATAGGGTTTAAATCCCCAAAAATACGCTTTGTACAAAACGGGACGATTCAGTAAGTAAATAAATAAATTTCTATTAGAAGTGAGGCATTATTTATGCCTCACTTTTTTTTTGAAATTTATTATTTTTGAACTACCTTTGATTAGATAAAAGATAATAAAATGAATGAGTTATTAGCAAAGGTATTAAAAAAGGCTGAAAGATGGCAGTCTGATGTGTACGACAATGAGACGCGAGAAAAAGTGCGCGAGCTTATAAATTCAGAAGATAAATCAGCCCTGATAGATGCTTTTTATAAGGATTTGGCATTTGGAACAGGAGGCTTGAGAGGCATAATGGGCGTAGGGTCTAATAGGATGAATATTTATACCGTTGGGGCAGCAACGCAAGGATTATGCAATTACCTGAAAAAGTCGTTTAATAGCGGTATAAAGGTGGGAATTGCCTATGACTGTCGTAATAATAGTGCTCTCTTTGCACGAAAATGTGCAGAAATATTTAGTGCGAATGGTATCGAATCTTTTTTATTTGACTCGCTACGTCCCACCCCGGAACTTTCTTTCTTGATCAGAGAATATGGCTGCCAAAGTGGTATTGTTATTACAGCTTCACACAATCCCAAGGAGTATAATGGATATAAAGTCTATTGGCAAGATGGTGCACAAGTGGTTGCTCCTCACGATAAGAATATTATCGAAGAGGTAGGTAAGGTGAGTCCCGAAAATATCAATTTTAACTTTGACGAAGCTCTTATAAAGACAGTAGGCGAAGATGTGGACGCAAAGTTTATAGCAAGCTCGAAACGGGTCTCAATAAATCCGGATATTATAGCCAAGCACAAAGACCTGAAGATAGTATATACACCAATACATGGAACGGGTGTGACTATGGTGCCAAGAGCACTGAAAGCCTACGGATTTGAGAATATTTATAGTGTTGATGCGCAAAATGTTGTTAGTGGAGACTTTCCAACTGTCGAATCTCCAAATCCCGAAGAGGTCTCGGCGATGCAGATGGCTATTGATAGAGGACGAGAGGTTGATGCCGATGTCGTTATGGCATCCGACCCCGATGCAGACCGGATAGGAGTAGCATGCAAAAACGATAAGGGCGATTTTGTAATTCTCAATGGTAATCAGACGGTACTATTATTTCTTTACTATATAATGCAACAGTATAGAGAACGAGGTTTGTTGAAAGGCAATGAGTTTGTTGTTAAGACTATCGTTACTACGGAACTTGTAGTCGAGCTGGCGAAGAAGTTTGGTGTACAATTGTTTGATGTATACACCGGCTTTAAATATATAGCCAAGGTTATACTGAAGAACGAAGGAAGACTTAAGTATATTGGAGGAGGCGAGGAGAGCTTTGGCTTTATGCCATCAGACTTTGTAAGAGACAAAGATGCCGTAACAGCTTGTGCATTGATGGCAGAGATTACGGCATGGGCAAAATCGCAAGGTAAGAGTCTTTTTGATGTCCTTAGAAATATCTATGTTGAAAATTCATTCTCGTATGAGCACATGAAATATATTGTTCGCAAAGGACAGCAAGGCGAAGAGGAGATAAAGGAGATTATGAATAAACTGCGCAATAACCCACCTTCGGAAATATGTGGCGATAAGGTTAGCGTCTTTAAAGACTTCCAAAAACTCGAAGGACGTAATTGCCTGTCCGGTGAAACATACAAACTGGACGATTTTGATGAGATATCTAATGTATTACAATTTTATACAACAGGCAATACAAAAATAACCGTAAGACCCTCAGGGACAGAGCCAAAAATAAAATTCTATTTTGAAGTCGCTGGAGCACCCTTATCTAATATCGACGAATATAACAAAAGGGTAGAGCAAGCAGAAATAAAGATAGATGCAATTATGAAAGAGCTGGGATTGTAAGCCTTACGATGCTTACAAAAAATAAAAAAGGACGATAAACATCGTCCTTTTTTATTTTTGTTGCACGGGAGGAGCGACTCGAACGCCCGACACCTGGTTTTGGAGACCAGTGCTCTACCAACTGAGCTACACCCGTAATTGAGGATGCAAAGTTAATAAAAACATTTTATATACTGCATCTGAAGTGTAAAAAAAAATAGCAATATATATGATTAATCTGTTGTTTCCCATATATTGTATGATCTTATAGCTTGTAGCTCAAGCATTTTAGAGCCATTCATAATTGTGCAGCCTTGTTTTTGTCCGTACCTAAGAAACTTTGTTCTTGCAGGGTTGTATACCAAGTCGTACAATAGATGTTTGTCGTCAAGGTGATTGTAAGGAATGGGAGGACAAGTGTCAAGATCTGGAAAAGTTCCTAGTGGTGTACAGTTGATAATGATATTATTCCTGCTTATAATGTCTCTGTTTAGATCGTTGTATGTAATTATATTCTTCCCGGCAAAACGAGAAACAAAAGTACAGGCTATTGCTAAAGAATCTAAGCCTTTTGCTATTGCCATTGATGCGCCACCTGTGCCCAATACTAATGCTCTTTTGTGATGTGGCTTTAGCATCGGTTTTATGCTTTCTGTAAATCCGAATATGTCGCTGTTGTACCCATTGAGTTTTGTGCTGTGTCCATTTCGTATTACTTTAACGACATTTACGGCTCCTATCCTTCTGGCATTGTCGTCTATTCTGTCTAGAAATGGAATTATATTTACTTTGTGAGGGATAGTTACATTCAGACCCACGAGGTTTTTATTCTCGTTGATTATTGATGTCAACTCCGATACATCTTCAATTTCATAGTTGACATACTTGGCATCCAGGTCTTTGCTAGCAAAGAAGTCGTTGAAGAATGTTTTTGAGAATGAGTGTGATAAGGGATATCCAATTAGTCCATATAATTTCATGTGTTTACGCTTTATTTTTTATGCCAAACCTACCTTGCCGTCAGGGAGGTGTATTTTGCCAATATAATCATTCTCGTGATAGAAAATCTTTGTCAGGGCTCATTTCATTGTTCTTTGACAACTTATTGCCAATAAATTCAATGCTAAATAAAAGAATAAATCCGATTAATGCAAATAAAATCACCGATAAAAGATAACTATTTCCGTTTATAGAGGCAAATTCATTGGGCATAATATTATCTTGAATATATGGAATTTCGACACCATGCGAGTTTAACCTGAATTCTTTTGTTATTTTCCATGGCCAAATTTTGAATAATGATCCCAATAGGAATCCTGTCAAAAGAGCAATTGTCGAGTTGTGGTGTTTTTTGAATAGCCAGCTTATGAGCTTAGCAAAGCTCAGTATACCAATAACACACCCCAAACCAAAGATTAGCAGAGGAATGAGGTTAGCAAAAATAATTTGGCTGTCCATTGCTTTTAGTCCCTCCATCAATGCGGATATTTTGCCAAAAACAATGGAGTAGGCACCTAACAACAGCAAAATAAAAGACCCCGATATTCCGGGAAGTATCATTGCACATATAGCTATTATGCCAGAGACAAATATAAACCAAAGGCTGTCGGGTCCATTGGCAGGAGACATTATAGATATGGCAACGGTTATAATTGTGCCAATAGCAAAAAAAACAACGCTTTTTGCATCCCAGCGTTTAAGTTGCTTGGCCATATAGAGCACAGATGCAACAATAAGTCCGAAGAAAAAAGCCCAAAGTAGAACCTTTGCTTTAGTTTCTTCGGGGTTGTTTATTATCAAGCCAATACTGTTTGCAAGGGTAAGTATACTAAAAAGGATGCCAATTAGCAACGGAGCTATGAAATTTCCGTTAATGGCATGCCAAAACCGCTTTAGCTTTAGGCTCAGAAGCAACTTAATATTTTTAAGGTTAATAGAATTGATAGTCTCTATAAGTTCTTCATATATGCCGGAAATAAAAGCAATAGTGCCACCTGATACGCCAGGAACAACGTCTGCTGCACCCATCATTATTCCTTTGATAAATGTAATAATCGTCTTTATAAACATAAGATTGAAAAGTATTGTTTTATGACAAAAGTAAATATAAAATGTGTATTATTAGGTGCTATTGACAGCTCTGTGATAAATAATAAGTCTAAAGTATATGAGAGTAATAAAAATATTGATAACTTTATGCTCTGATTTTTGTTGAAGACATGTAGAATATAAACAATACGGTATGGTACATTCACTTCTTGAATATATGAATGGACGTTTGGCGAAAAACAAACAAGAAATAGAGAAGGAACAGCTTGTTGCAGGTCCGGTAATAACAATCTCTAGACAAACCGGATGCGGAGGAATGAAGATAGCAAAGTTGCTGTGTGATAGAATAAACGAGCACTCAAGCACCAAGTGGAGGGTTTTGAGCAAAGAGGTGTTTCAGGAGAGCGCAAGACATCTCTCGATGAATAACGACGAACTGTATTCAAAGTTGTTTGCAGAAACAAGTGATGATATATTGAAGGAGATGTTACTGGCATTTGGCGATCCACACGCTGTAACACCATCTGTAGTTCGTAAAACGGTGTTTGACGTAGTCAGGACATTCTCCAACACCGGGCATTGCATAATAGTTGGACGAGCGGCAAATGTTGTAGATTCTGATATTGTAAATGCGCTGCATGTCAGGCTGGAGGGGAATTATGCATGGCGATTGAACAATGTGCAAAAGTCCCATGACTATGATGTTAAGCAGGCATCTGTTTTTATCAAGAAGACCGACGGCGACCGAGAGTATTTCAGAGAGTCGATGCATAGCATTGTTAAGCATAAAACACCATTCAACATGATGGTGGATGTGTCAGCATTCTCGGTTGTACGTACTGTGGAGTTACTGTACAAGGCAGCAACGATAAAAGGAGTAGTAATTTAGTGATTGTAAAAGGATTTTATCAAGTGAATAGTAATAGACAACAAAATAGAGCTGGAGCATCAAAGGGCGCGCGCCGACCCAACCGCGATGTGAATGAAAGCGGTAAAATTGAGAAGGTGAAAATTAGTGTGGGGATATTGTTTTTGATATTGGCCATTCTTCTTTTAATATCCTTTGTATCTTATTCTTTTAATGGTGCTCGCGATCAGAGCAATCTAGATATTCCGCTAACCGAGCAAGTCAAAGGATTGGATACTGCTCCGGACAACGAAGGAGGACATATCGGCAATTACTTTAGCGACATGTTTATCAATAGAGGTTTTGGGCTAGGTGCATTCTTCATTATTGCAGTGTTGTTTTTTATAGGAACAAAATTAGCAGTCGGCAAGCCAAAGAAAATTCTTGGAAGAATTATATTTCTCGTGTTGGCAATGTTTTGGTTGTCAGTGTTTCTAGGCTTGTTTGTTCCTGATAACAATTCAGATTTATTATTTCTTTCGGGAAGATATGGATATGGAATGAGTAGGATACTTATCTCTATGTGTGGCAATGTTGTATCTTTCTTGCTCGTTTTGTTTGCTCTGTTTGTAATTTTAATATTTGCATTTAAAAATGTATTGCCATATATAAGTCGGGTTTTAAAGTCTAGTAGCCGGGTGGTTACTGATAAAGTGGCTGAAAAAAGAGTTCAAAAAGACAGGGTGGCAGGGCAGTCAGGCTATGTAGCACCAGTGCATAAGGAAACAGAAGGCCTGAATAATAATGCTGATAACATAGTTGCTAGCGATGTTGCACAAACAAGTACGGTTAGCATTGACAATAATAAGGTCAATACAGAAAAACCAAACGGTTCCCTATCGGATATTCCTATCGATATACAAAGTCCGACAGCCGCAACAGAGTCGGAAACTACCGAAGACGAGCAACCCGAAGCCTCTGGAGTCGATTTTGAGGTAGCAGCTTCAGTCAGCGAGGAGCAGGTAAGAAAAATACCGTCAGATGACTATGACCCTAGATTAGACTTATCTAATTTTAAGTTCCCGTCTTTGGATTTCCTTGTTGAGCACCAATCTGGAGAAGCGAAGGTGACAGAAGAGGAGTTGTTGGCAAACAAAAATAAAATTGTAGAGACACTAAGACACTACAAGATAGAAATAGTAGAGATAAAGGCAACGATTGGTCCTACAATAACCTTGTACGAGATAGTACCTGCGCCCGGAGTGAGAATCTCGAAGATAAAAGGCTTGGAAGATGACATTGCATTGAGTTTGGCGGCATTGGGCATCCGTATCATAGCGCCTATACCCGGGCGAGGCACGATAGGTATTGAAGTTCCCAACCAAAACCCTGAGGTAGTGTCTATGCGTTCAATCATTGCGTCGAAGAAATATCAAACAATGAAAGCAGAGTTGCCACTAGCATTGGGTAAAACAATCTCTAACGAGACCTTCTGTGCAGACTTAGCAAAAATGCCTCATGCTCTAGTTGCGGGAGCTACGGGCCAAGGTAAGTCCGTAGGAATGAATGCTATTATCACATCGCTGTTATACAAGAAGCATCCTGCAGAGTTGAAGTTTGTTATGATTGACCCCAAAAAGGTAGAACTGAGTTTGTATTCAAAGATTGAGAAGCATTATTTGGCAAAGCTGCCCAACGAGGAGGAACCTATTATAACAGACGTTCAAAAGGTTAAGAATACTCTTAATTCTTTGAATATCGAGATGGATACTCGCTATGATTTACTGAAAAAGGCAGGAAGCAGGAATATTAAGGAATATAACGCTAAGTTTATTTCACGCAGGCTGAACCCCGAAAATGGGCATCGGTATTTGCCTTATATTGTGGTGCTAATAGATGAGTTTGCAGATTTGATAATGACTGCCGGCAAAGAGATAGAACTACCCATAGCGAGGATAGCCCAGCTTGCACGAGCAGTAGGAATACATATGATTGTAGCCACACAGCGTCCATCGGCAAATATCATAACAGGAATAATTAAAGCAAACTTCCCAACTCGTATAGCCTTTAAGGTGGCATCAATGATTGATTCTCGCACCATCTTGGATGCACCGGGAGCCAATCAGTTAATAGGGAAAGGCGACATGCTCGTTAGCCAAGGAAATCAGATGGTGCGAGTGCAGTGTGCCTTTGTTGATACTCCTGAGGTAGAGCAAATTGTAGACTTTATTGAAGAGCAACAGAGTTATCCCTCGGCATTTATGCTGCCAGAATATACGAGCGACGAGGATGGGGGGGCGTCTTTGAGTGATTTGGGTGAGCGAGATTCCTTGTTTGAGGATGTGGCCCGAATAGTAGTAAGTGGACAAATGGGGTCTACATCAATGATTCAACGCAAGTTCTCTATCGGTTACAATAGGGCAGGACGTATAATGGATCAGCTAGAGGCTGCCGGTATTGTTGGACCTGCGGAGGGCAGTAAGCCTCGCCAGGTGCTAATCAGCGATGAGATAACATTAGAACAGATATTGAGTGAATAATCAAAAAAAAATATTATATTTGAACTTATTTAATTATTAAAATAATTATATGAAGAGAATAACAATGCTTTCTATTGTAGCACTATTGGTTACAGTAGCTTATTCGCAAACAAATGCGGAAAAATTATTGTCTGACGTATCAGCAAAAATAAAGTCATACTCGAGCATGAGTGTAGATTTTAGGTTTACTATGATAAATACAGATGCGGGCATCAACGAAACAAGCACCGGAGATATAGCACTGAAAGGCAATAAATTCAAAATGCATACCAATGAGTTTGGAATGACAGTTTGGAATGACGGTAAAAATCAATGGTCTATGATTGACGGCACAGGTGAGGTGAATCTTGAAAGCGCATCGGATGTTGACGGAGGAATAAGCCCATCTAAGATTTTTAGAATACACGAAGAGGGAATGAAGAGTTCGCTGGTATCAGAGACAAGCTCCAAGGCTATTGTGAAATTGGTGCCACTAGAAGCCGGAGGAGATGTTAAGAGTGTCGAGCTTAATATAAGCAAGACAAACAAAAGCGTTGAGAAAGCCACGATTTTTGGTAGTGACGGAGGTAGGTATATAATTGAGATAAGCAACTTAAAAACCAATTTAAGTATGCCAGACTCGGAGTTTGTATTTAGCGAGACAAAAAATCCAAGTGTTAATATAATAGATTTGAGATAGGTATGTATTATCCAGAAATGATAATTGCAGGCGTTGTTTTTGCCATTATTAGCTCAATTGTGCAAGGCAGGCTGACGAGTAAGTTTAGCCAATATTCCAAAGTCCCCTTGTCGAATAGAATGACAGGAGCCGATGTTGCAAATAAAATGTTGAACGACAATGGTATAAGTGATGTTAGAGTAATCTCTACTCCGGGACAGCTGACCGATCATTACGATCCTCGAAAAAAGACAGTAAACCTTAGCGAGAGTGTTTATGGGACATGCAGTGTAGCCGCTGCAGCAGTTGCAGCACACGAGTGTGGACATGCAGTACAGCATGCACAGAGCTATAGATGGGTGATGATGCGATCTAATATGGTACCTTTGGTCAACATTAGTTCAAAAATGTTTAATATCCTCATAATAGCAGGAGTCTTTGTCTTAAGCATGTTTAATAATCCGATGGTCTTGTGGTTAGGAGTATTAGCCTACGGGGCAACGACCCTATTCTCGGTTATAACATTGCCGGTAGAATATGATGCTAGCAATAGGGCATTGAAGTGGTTGGAACAATCTAGAATCCTATCTTCGCAGGAGCATACAATGGGAGCAGATGCTCTAAAGTGGGCAGCTAGGACATATTTGGTAGCAGCTCTGTCATCAATAGTAACACTTTTGTTGCTGGTGATGCGAATATTGGGAAGAAGGCGGTAGGGGATGGATTATCATCACTTAGAAAATGACCCTCAATATAAAGGCTTGAAAGTAAATGCCGGAGTGGAGAGTCGGGAGTCTGTGAATGACGATGCTGTGCAACGTTTTTTGTCGAAAGGTCGGTCATTAAAATCTGCGGAATATTATATTAATGGAATAAACGATGGAAATGTAACCATTCTCAGCCAGGCAGTTACATTAGTAGAAAGTAATAATAAGGAACATCGTGATATAGCCCAGAAGATAATAGAGGCATGTTTGCAACATTCGGGCAATTCTGTTCGTATAGGCATTACTGGAGTTCCGGGAGCAGGAAAGAGTACATTTATAGAGGCTTTTGGAATGTACCTCACGTCAATAGGCAAAAAAGTTGCAGTGTTGGCAATCGACCCTTCCAGTCAGCAGACTAAAGGCAGTATATTGGGCGACAAGACAAGGATGGAGCAATTGTCGGTTAATCCCGATGCTTACATTCGTCCCAGTCCGTCAGCAGGGTCGTTGGGAGGAGTAGCACGTAAGACGCGAGAAACAATTTTTCTGTGCGAAGCCGCAGGTTATGATGTCATAATTATAGAGACTGTAGGGGTTGGTCAGAGTGAGACCGCCGTTCACTCTATGACAGATTTCTTCTTATTGCTAATGATTTCAGGTGCCGGCGACGAGTTGCAGGGAATAAAACGAGGAATAATGGAGATGTCAGACGGTATGCTCATAAATAAAGCTGATGGCGATAATGTAATGAAAGCAAATCAAGCAAAAGTGCAGTATGCTAATGCCTTGCATCTTTTTCCGATGGGCAAATCTCAGTGGTCGCCAATGGTCGAGACTTGTTCTGCCCTAAAAGGTCTGAATATTGACAAAGCCTATGAAATGGTGGAAAGCTATGTAGAGCAGACCCATAAGAATGGGTACTTTGAAGAAAGACGAAGAGAGCAGACCTTATATTGGATGTACGAAACCATCGAACAGCAGTTGCGCGAACGATTTTTTAATAATGAGTCTGTAAAAGGTGTGATTGATGACTATAAGCAGAAGGTGTTGAATAATGAAATTTCATCGTTTGTTGCTGCTAATCAGTTGATAGATAGACAAAATACAGAGGCGAACTTAAAAGAATAATATAATGAAGATTACAAGAGAGGATTTTGGAACAACGAAAGACGGTGAGAAGGTCGAACTGTTTACTTTGCACAATGGCAAGTTGAGTGTGAAAATCACAAACTATGGAGGAATAATTACTGCTGTGAATATGCAGGATAAGAATGGAGTGTTTGATAATGTTGTTCTAGGGTTTGACAAGTATGAAGACTATGTGTCTGATGAATATATTAGTTCTGGCCCATACTTTGGAGCCATTATCGGTAGATGCGCTAATCGTATCGCTAAAGGGAAGTTCTCTTTAAATGGGGAAAGCTATTCTCTAGCTGTTAACAATGGCGAGAATCATTTACACGGCGGACTTGTTGGTTTCGACAAGAAGGTATGGCAGGTCGAAACGGCAGAGACAGATAGTGAATTGGTGCTGAGGCTGAGCCTGATGAGCAAGGATATGGAAGAGGGTTATCCCGGCAATTTGAAGGTTAGGGTTACATACATATTAAACCTATCTGACGAATTGATAATAAGATATGAGGCGACAACAGATAAGGATACCATAGTAAACCTTACCAATCATTCGTATTTTAACCTGACGGGAGGGAAGGAAAATATTTTCAATCACACCTTGCAGATGAATGCAAGCCAGATGACAGAAGGGGTAGATCTGATACCTACAGGAAGAGTAGTGCCTGTCGAGGACACACCTTTCGACTTTACTGAGGAAAAGGAGATAGGACGCGATATTCCCGGTAATCTAGAAGTTGGTTATGACAACAATTATGTGGTTGATAATTATAGCGGCTCAATAAAGCAAGTAGCAACGCTAAAAGAGAAAAACAGTGGAAGGGTAGTGGAGGTGTCTACAAATACGCCCGGAACACAGATATATACAGGTTATTATATTCCTGAGATTGGTGGGAAGTTTGGGAGTTATTCAGGTGTTGCAATAGAAACACAGTATTACCCCGACTCTATTAATCGCCCGGAGTTTCCATCGGTAGTTTTGAAGGAAGGCGATAAGTTTGATAAAACAACAGTCTTTAAGTTTAGTGTTGATTCATAAGTTATTTTAAACGAAAAAGAAAGATGAAAAAAAATATAAATATTGGAACAATTATAGCACTAATGTTTGCTGTGCTTTGTTCGTGTGGAGGCAACTCAAAAGGGAAGCAGCAAGTAGAGGTGTCAAGTAATACTACAATTGATGTTGAGTATAAAGTCTTGGAGAATTATTTTCCAAGAAATGATATCTACGAGGGTACTGTCATGACAGTTGTTGCAAGTAAAGAGGATTTTGACAAGTATTTGGGAATGGCTAAAACAATGACAAACAATATTGTAACACCGGACTTCTCTAAAGATGTGGTGCTAATTGTATGTTTGCCAGCAACGAATAAACTTACAAAGCTTTCGGTGGTAGATGTAAAAAAAACAAATGGAGCTGTTGTTGTTAATGTATCTCAAGAAGTTGAAGATGAGGAGCGTTCATACACTATGCGACCATCTCAGGTATTGATGTTTCCTGCTGAAGACTTAAAATCTGTCGAGTTTAAAATAAATGGTGGCGAGAGTCGCAAGATTGAAATGTAATAAAAGCACTTGTGCAAACAAACAAAGGCTCATATCCATGTAGATATGAGCCTTTGTTTATGTTGATTATTTATCACCTAAATCTACAGTTGTCAATACAGGCAGGTGGTCTGATGGATATCCTCGTGTTGTGGAGTTTGTGAGTATTCCGACTCTTGAAGGTCTTAAGAACTTCGACATGAATATATAATCAATTCTCTCGGCTTTTAGCTTTTCCTCAAATTTATCGGGGTCAAATCCCACAAAAGTACCACGAGGTCCGAATGGAGCTGTTTTGCTAATAGTCATTGCATCGTAGTAGTAGCGCGACAGGAATTGTATGGGGCGAGAGATAGGAGTGATGTTAAAGTCTCCGGTAATAATAGTGGCTTCGCCTTTTGGATTTATTTCGCTGATTTTGTTTATAAGTAGATTTATGGATTTTTCTTGAGCTTTTTTGCCAATATGGTCAAGGTGTAAATTGAAAAAATATAAAGTCTTGTCGTAATATTTTACTCTGAGTTTGACCCATGTGCATATCCTGTTGCAAGCCGCATCCCAGCCTCGTGCCGGTTTGTCGGGAGTCTGGTTAAACCAGAAATGTCCGCTTTCTTCTAGTTCAAAGAAGTCTCTATTGTAAAAAATAGGCACAAATTCTCCTTTGGTTATACCGTCGTCTCGACCTACGCCTACCCAGTCGTATTCAGGCAACTCGTTGTCAATGTATTGCAGCTGATCGAGCAGTACTTCCTGCAGTCCAAATATCATAGGTTGATAGAAATTTAGTGTGTTCACGATCTCGCTTTTTCTGTTGTTCCATGCATTTACACCGTCATTTGGTTCGTTGTACCTAATGTTGTAGCTCATGATATTGAAATCTTGAGCCTGTATGTAACTGATAGATGTGTAGGCTATTATAAAGAATAATATTTTCTTCATTACTTGTAAAAATAAATTTATACCAGAGCTGCTTAACTTAAATAAATCCGTTGACTCTAAGGATTTACCTGCATGCTAGAATTGTTACAAAGTTACTTATTTTTAGACGTATATACGAATTTATTTCTTTTTTATTGCCAGAAGAGGCCTGAGGCAAGATGAATGTGCAAAGTTTTGCAGTTTCTTGGCTCAGACCGTAAGCCTTGAACAGATATAGGCTGTTGTTTTGTTGTAGGCTGCTGTCTATTGGCGCTTTATGGCGCTTTTGGGGAGGCGGATAGAGTTAGCGAGTGGCATCATACAGTTGATAAGTATAATCTCGTCTATAAAGTCTATTATACTTGTGGGAATAGGGGCTTCTATTACAACGCCGGTGTCCACTAAGTGTTGTCTTTGCACTCCTCTTAGCAGTGGCTCGATGGGAGTTATCAGTTCGTCCCCAATTCTTACCACAACATTAGATATTGAAGTGTCTGTAATAAACCCTTCTTTTATAATTAGTGGCAACTGCTGTTCTTCCAAACCCTCTGATATTTTTTCGAAGACCTTCCTATTGGCGTTTTTGTATTTGTAGTTTATTCCATCTGCATTCACTGTTACAAGTTCATTTACAGTGCGTTCTTGGGGAGGAGTTAGCTTTATGTCCTCAATTTTGTCAGAATATATTATTCGACATTTCATTTCTTCATTGGTTTTCACATCTGGAAGAATGTCTGTTAGCTTAATGTTGTTTACATTGTAAAAGACATCCTGAGTTCGTTCTAATCTTTTTTGATGGTAGTTGATTAGTTGGGCTTCGCCATTTGCGAATCGGATAGTTTCTATAAACTTGTGTTTCATTGTTTTACACCCTTTTTATTAAGTTTTGAATAAGTAAATTTGTTGTTTGTTTCTAAGTGTTTCGGCTCTGAGGTGCTTGTAGTCAGGTCGTTATTGCGTGCGACTTGCTAGCGCATTTTTGTTTTTTTGTAAAGTTATAAAATTATATTTGTAAAATACCGAAATCTGCTACGAATCATTCAAGAGTGAGTCCTGATTTACCCGTGCTATTTGTCGTGCAATGGTATTATAACTCTAGTTAGAGTAATTGTGCTTAATCAAGTATTTGTAAATATACACTGATTTTTCTAATCTGTTTTGTACTTACATAGTTATTATATATGGCAAGGTAACATTCTTTGTTACAGTGTTCCTGCTTTATGTCTTAAGGGTTTGTATACCTATTGTCCATTATATATCTCCCTTGTGAATAAAAGGACAAGAACAACTAAGCAAACTTCTTGCCGTAAACATCGATTATACGTAAGATTAACACGTTCTCGTACAATATCATTTGCTTTCTAGCTTTTTCAATATCTCAAGGACCTGCTCTATGGTGCTTATGTTTGAGAATGAGATGCTTAGTCTGCCGGTATTCTCTTTTACCTTGCAGTTCTTGTTGCTTTGTACGTACGACATTACTTTAGAGAATGTCTCAGATGTATAAAATTGATTGTTGTGGTCAGAGACAAAGAATATTACAAGTTTGTTGGACTTTAATACCAATTTCTCGATTGCTATTTTTATTGCTAGCCATCTTACCTTTACTACTTCTGTTAGGTTTAGTACTTGAATAGGCAGTTTACCAAATCGGTCTATCAATTCTGATTTAAATTCATCTAGGCTTACAGTGCCTTCGATGTTGTCCAGTCGTTTGTAGAGCCACATGCGCTCTGCCGTATTCGAGATGTATTCGTGTGGTATTCTGAGTTCCAGATCTGTATCAATAATACAGTCCGATACATAGGCAATATCTTCTTGTTCCGATGGGTCGTCGTACAAGCCGCTAAATTCGTTGGATTTCAACTCAGTTACGGCCTCGTTGAGTATGCGCTGATAGGTCTCGTATCCTATGTCGGCAATAAATCCACTTTGCTCTCCGCCTAGAAGGTTTCCTGCTCCTCTTATATCGAGGTCTTGCATGGCAATGTTTATACCGCTTCCAAGTTCTGAAAATTCCTCAATAGCTTTTAGTCGTCGTTGTGCATCCGATGGTAGAGTTGATAGAGGAGGAGCAAGCAGGTAGCAGAAAGCACGTCGGTTTTCACGTCCTACACGTCCACGCAGTTGATGTAGTTCGCTAAGTCCAAAATTCTGAGCATTATTTATTATTATAGTGTTGGCATTAGGGATGTCTAGTCCAGCCTCGATAATGGTTGTTGCAATCAGTACATCGTATTCGCCTTCCACGAATTCCATCATTACATTTTCCAGTTTATTGCCCTCCATTTGTCCATGCCCTACTACTGTTCGGGCAGTTGGACAAAGTTCCTTTACCGTTTTTTCGACATCCAGAATATTGCCGACACGGTTATTTATAAAGAATACTTGCCCATCTCTATTAAGTTCGTGCTCAATAGCCTCTTTGATAATGTCGGGATTGAAAGTGTGCACTTCGGTAATGATTGGAACCCTATTGGGAGGAGGAGTGTTTATAAGCGATAAGTCCCTTGCTCCCATAAGCGAGAATTGTAGAGTTCGAGGAATTGGTGTTGCCGTTAGTGTAAGCACATCAACATCAACCTTCAGTTGTTTTAGTTTTTCTTTTACTGATACTCCAAATTTTTGTTCTTCGTCAATAATTAGCAGTCCTAAATCGTTGAATTTTACGGCGTTGCTTATTATTTTGTGGGTGCCTATAAGAATGTCTATTTTGCCCATTTCTAAATCCTTAAGTACTTCTTTCACCTCTTTTACCGATCTTAGGCGGCTGATATACTCAATTCTTACAGGAAATTCCTTTAGGCGTTTGTGAAAGGTTTTGAAGTGTTGTAGAGCAAGTATAGTTGTCGGAACCAATATGGCAACTTGTTTGCCATCGCAAGCGGCTTTGAATGCTGCTCTTATGGCTACCTCCGTTTTTCCAAATCCTACGTCTCCGCAGATTAATCTGTCCATGGGAGTACTAGACTCCATGTCTTTTTTTACGTCCTGTGTCGATTTGTGTTGGTCTGGGGTATCTTCATAAATAAAAGATGCTTCTAATTCACGCTGTAAATAAGAGTCGGGAGAATAAGTAAATCCTTTTTTATCCTTACGCTGAGCGTATAGCGCAATAAGCTCTTTGGCAATATCTTTTACTTTTTTCTTGGTCTTATCCTTCATCTTTTGCCAAGCTCCTGTCCCCAGCTTGTGCAATTTGGTTTCGGTTCCTTCCTTTCCTCTGTACTTAGATATTCTGTGCAGTGAGTGTATATTTACCAGCAGATCATCATTGTCTTTATATCGAAGTCTAATACTTTCCTGCTGCCTTCCATTTATCTCCGTGTTTACAAGTCCCATAAACTGCCCGACACCATGGTCTATATGTACAACGAAGTCGCCTTTGTGCAACATGCTCAAATCCTTCATTGATATTGCCTGATGCTTGTCTCGGTTGGACTTTGTCTTGTATCGGTGATATCGTCCAAATATTTGATGGTCTGTGTAGTAGCATATAGCCAGATCTTTGTCGATAAATCCTTGATGGACGATTTTATCTGAAGACTCGAACCTCACTTCCATGTCGATGTCACTGTAAATATCTCGAAGTCTTTGTATCTGATTTGGGTTGCTAGAGCAGACATAGACAGTATATCCTTTTTGTTGATGGTTTTTTATGTCTAGTCCAAGCATCTCGAAATTTTTGTTGAACAAAGGCTGTGCCTCAGTATTAAACTCTATAGTTTTGAGTTCAACGGACTTTAAAGGTATGGTACGAGTGAAGCTAATTATCCTATGTTCAGCCATTGCTTCTAGGAAGTGTTTGCTGCCTATTAGAGTTTCTTTTTGCGTTGCTTCGACTACGCTATTATATGTGTCGTCTAAATAGTCCTTTATTATATTCGCATCGCTGACAGCCAATATTGTGTCTTTTGAAATAAAATCGAAAATTGAAATTAGTTCCTTACTCTCAGCTTGTAAATTAGGAACTATCGACACATTTTCTTTTCTTTCGATAGATATTTGCGATTCTATGTCGAAAGTTCTTATGGATTCCACTTCGTCGTCAAAGAAATCTATCCTGTAAGGAGTGTCTTGGGAATATGAGAAGATGTCAATAATACTACCGCGTAGGGCAAACTGTCCGGGTTCGTAAACGAAATCTACGCGCTCAAACATATATTCAATTAGGAAATCGTTTACAAAATCGCTAGACAGTTTATCTCCAACCTTAATGTTTAGTTTGCTGTCACTGATTGTTTTTGCTTTGACTACTTTTTCGACAAGTGCTTCCGGATATGTTATAATGACTTTAGGCTGCTTGTCATCATTAATCTTTTCGAGGGTCTCAAATCGATACACGATATTTTCGCGGTCCGTTTGCCCGTATTTGGCCGAACGTTTGTAGGATGACGGGAGTAGTATGGCATTGTCGTTACCAAGTATAGATAGCATATCGGAATGGAAATAGTGTGCATCGTCCTTGTTGTTTGCAACAAATAGTATTTGCACCTTCTTTTTTGTGTTTATTGATCCTATAGCAAGTGCCTTTGCCGAGCCTGCCAAGCCCGAAAAGAAGACGCGTTTATTGTTGTTATCAAGCTTGTACTTGCTTACGATGGGATGCGTTAAGAGCATTTCTTTTATTCTGTTATCTTCCAAAACCTCTTTTTTTGTTGCAAAAATAGCAATAAAACAGATAATGACAGGATTTAGTAATCCCTCATTATTTTCCGAGATTTCGGAAATATTGTTTTTATGTTAGGACTTTTGTTTTACTTTGCTAAACTAGCAAGGCTTATTATCTTTGTGGGTAATGGCATCTCTTTTAAAAAATACACTCTTTGTTTATGTTCTATCGGTCTTGCTGGTAGTCATTAATTTATTTGTAGGATATGCTACTGTTGCAAGTGCCGACTTTCGTGCCGTTGGAGCAGATGTTGAACCGGGGAATATGACAATAACGAAATCTATATTGCCTCTTACCAATAGTGGCAATGGAATTATAGAAGAAGAGAATCATGATATTTATTCTCCTATGCCGAAGAATTGTGCAGAGTTTGATCTGTATATGTTAGAGCGGGCGGGTTTAGTAATGTTATACGAGGAGAAAGATTATGAGCATTACCCAGATGTTATTATTCCTCCTCCCGAAGTATAGCTATTACTGCTTGTGTTATCTCGCTTTATGAGTTTAGAGATAACTATATGTAACTGAGTTTTTTATTAGTAGTTTTGAAATCACATGTTTAAATATTTGAAGAAAGACTTGCCTGCAAGTCTTGTAGTATTTTTAGTAGCATTGCCATTGTGTTTGGGTATTGCACAGGCCAGTGGTGCGCCCCTGTTTGCAGGTGTTGTCGCTGGCATCATAGGAGGGATAATAGTCGGTAGTATCAGTGGTTCGCCTTTAGGGGTCAGCGGTCCGGCAGCAGGATTGACAATAATTATAGCTGATTCGATAACCGACTTGGGGACTTTCGAGATCTTCCTTGCTGCAGTTATTATTGCCGGCTTACTGCAAATTATATTTGGAATAATAAAGGCAGGAATAATCGGCTATTATTTTCCATCGTCGGTAATTAAAGGAATGCTTGCGGGCATCGGAATAAGTATATTTTTAAAGCAATTTCCTCACGCACTTGGTTATGATGCTAGTTATAGAGGGATGACAGACTTCCTTAATAAAGAGGGAGGCAATACTATCTCCGCACTTGTTGATATGTTTAAGCATATCTCTCCGGGAGTATTGCTAGTGTCAGGTGTATCTGTTTGTATACTATTGCTTTGGGATAGTTTCCTGGCGAAGAAAGCAACGCTTTTCAAAATTGTACCAGGCTCGTTGATTGCAGTCGTTTTTGGAATATTATTCTACGTTAATACTCCAGAGGGGACTTATTTTAGCATCCCTGACAATCTTCTGGTAAATGTGCCTGCCCCAGATAGCTTACAGTCTTTCTTCGGAGAGTTTAGCTCCCCTGATATGTCTGGGTTTCTTCGCTATGATGTTTGGTTAATTGGCTTTACAATTGCCGTTGTTGCTAGTCTCGAAACATTATTGTCGGTTGAAGCCATCGATAAGATTGACCCTCATAAACGAATTACTCCCACTAATAGAGAATTAGTGGCTCAGGGAGTTGGAAATGTCGTAGCAGGACTTGTTGGCGGACTGCCTATTACTCAGGTTATTGTTAGGAGTTCGGCAAACGTGCAGTCGGGAGGCCGAACTAAGATGGCAACAATTTTGCACGGGATATTGTTGTTATTATCGGTCATACTTATCCCGAGATTTTTGAATCTTATACCACTGGGAGTTCTTGCAGCGATATTGTTGCTGGTTGGCTACAAGCTGGCAAAACCCTCATTGTTTAAGAGTATGTATAACTTGGGTTACGAGCAGTTTGTGCCATTTGTCGCAACTGTATTTGGAGTTGTATTTACAGACTTGCTAAAAGGTATCTGTTTAGGATTAGGATTGGGCATAATGTTTATCCTGATAAAGAATTACAGAAACTCACATTTTTTGCACAAGAAAGAGAGTGATGACGGACGTCATAAGGTGATTATGACTCTTGCAGAAGAGTTGTCTTTTCTGAATAAAGGGGCTATATTGAAAGAGTTGGAAGCTATCGAGGAAGGAACCCTATTGGAGCTAGATCTTAGAAAGACAATACGGATGAATTATGATATCTTGGAAATTCTAGATGACTTTGTGTTTAAGGCAAAAGAGCGTAATATAGACATCAGGGTAATATCTGACAGCCATGGAGTATTAGACAACCCTGAAAGTTTTGTGGCATTGTTTTTAGATAAAAGCCGCAATAATTTTAGAAAATGAGATTGATATGGATATAAATAAAGTTTTTGAAAATAATGAACAATGGATAAGAGAAAAGTTAGAGTTAGATCCTCATTATTTTGACAAGTTGTCGGAAGGGCAAAATCCAGAGTTCCTGTATTTTGGATGCTCTGACAGTCGTGTGACGGCGGAAGGATTGATGGGTTTAGAGCCGGGCGATGTATTTGTACATAGAAATATTGCTAATATGGTAGTTTCAACTGATATGAACTGCATGTCGGTATTGGAATACGGAGTTAATCATCTTAAAGTCAATCATGTGATAGTGTGTGGGCATTATGCTTGTGGAGGAGTAGAGGCAGCAATGAAGAGCGGGGATTTAGGTATTCTTAATCCGTGGTTACGAGAGATTAGGGATGTTTATCGCTTGCATGCCGACGAGTTGGATGGGATTGAGAGAGAGGACGACCGGTACGATAGATTGATAGAGCTAAATGTGCAAGAGCAGTGTATCAATCTTATAAAGACAGCTATAGTGCAAAAGGCATCAGCCGAGCGAGGACTTAAAGTTCACGGGTGGGTGTTCGATGTGCATACGGGCAGGCTTATAGATTTGAAGATAGATTTTGATGCAATCCTTAAAGGTATCGAAGAAATCTATAAGATTAATACTAGAATTAATTCTTAGACAAAAAAACAGCTTCCCTTTAGGGAGGCTGTTTTCTTTTACGATACTATTTCCATTAGATAAGCACACAGCATTGCACCATAAGTGCCCAGTGCGTAGCCAAATACAGCGAGCAGTACACCAACAGTTGTTAATGACGGATGAAACTCGGCAGCTACAACGGGCGCAGAAGCTACGCCACCCACATTTGCCTGACTGCCCACAGCAAGAAAGAAATAAGGTGCCTTTATAATCTTTGCAACAACTACCATTATCAGTACGTGTATTATCATCCATATTGCACCTATTGCCAACAGTCCCGGATTGTCAAACATTTTAAAGATGTTCATTTTCATACCTATGGTTGCAACAAGGAAGTAAATAAACAGGGATCCTATTTTGCTTGCACCTGCACCCTCGTAGTTTTTGAATCTCGTAAAGGATAAAATAATTCCGATGGCGGTAGCAATGCTTATAGTCCAGAAGAACGGTGTTTTAAGAGATGACAATGCGCCTGCACTATTTTCGGCACTACTTGGGAATGCGCCTGATATGGTGTTGGCAAGGAAATGAGATATACTAACCCCAACAAAAGCGATTGACAATATTATTACTATGTCGGATGTTGACGGAGTGCGAGATATCTTTGCATTAAATTTTGAAGCTTTGTCCACTAGTTTGTCGATGGCACTATTGTCGGCCTTCAGCCACTTATCTATGGCTTTTCGGTGTCCCACGCCAAACAGGACGGCACTCATCCAGATATTTGCAATTACTATATCTACCAATACCATCCCTCCGTAACTAGATTGGTCGTATTGAAAAATTTCAAGCATGGCAGTTTGATTTGCACCTCCGCCAATCCAACTTCCTGCAAGCGTTGACAGTCCGCGCCAGATAGCAAGGTTACCCTCGCCTGCCACTGTCTCCGGCGAGAATTGAGCTACAATCATAATGGCTAGTGGACCTCCAATTATTATCCCAAATGTTCCGACAAAGAACATTATTAGAGCTTTAGAGCCGAGGCTGAATATTGCTTTAAGGTCGATGCTGAGAGTCATAAGTATCAGTGCGGCAGGCAGGAGGTAATATTTTGCCACATGATAAAGATTAGATGTATCTTCGGAGATAATATTTAGAGAAACGCAAATCGATGGCAGGAGGTAGCACATTAATATGGAGGGGATAAATGTGTAGAACTTCTTCCAGAATTTGCTATTGAGATTTGCAGTATAGAACACAAATCCAAGGCATAGCATCAGCACCCCGATGGCTATGGTGTCGTCTGTGATATATGGTGTCATTTTTCCGCCCATCTCACATTAGTATCCCGTCTATACTTTCAATTTGTTCGGGCAGGTCTTTCTCTCCTAGCATTTCACGCAGGTCTATTTCTATATTTCTGCATATTGAGAGCATTGGAATGTCGTGTGGCATTCCCTGAAAGGGATTTTCCGATTGGTCGCCAATAAACTCCATCATGATGTACACCCAGCTGATAATTGCCGTTATAGGTACTGAAAGCCAAGTCATCCAATGTTCAATTTTCATCATTTCTGGAATCATGCTGAAAGGTATCAGGGCGATGAATATTGTTACGAAATACTCGCTCAGGTTTGCATATTGTCGAGGCAGAGGGAATTTTTTGATGCGTTCGCATTTGCCCTGATGCTGATACAGTTGGTGCAGTAGCTCTTTTAGGGCTGTGTATCCGAAATTGTCGAGAATATTATCTTCGCGAAGCTTTCTAAGGTCCTTAGATTGGAGGTCTATTATATGAGTTGCCGGGTTTTGCTTGTTCATTACGAATTTGTAATCCTTGTCTGACATTAGAGAACCTACTTCGGTAACAGAAAACTTATTGAGGGCAGAACCCAAGCCGTGTCGCTTTATAATTTTTTTGTGTTTGAGCCCTTTTTTCCCTTTCTGTCCGGCGCTCTCCCATGGGGCAGGCACGAGCAACTGTTTGCGCAGTTGGTATGTCCATGCTATATGTTTGTATATCAGTCTTTTCTTTATTTCGTGTAATTCGGTGTCTGATAGAGGCGAGTCTCTGAAAATATTAGTAACATATCCGTCAACATGGATTGCCCAAGTTCTACTAGAGTTCACTATTCCTCCCCATATTTTTCGGGCTTCCCACATTCGATCATAGGACTGATTGTTTTTGAAGCCTACGTAAAAAGCGACAGCTGTTCCGATTACGGATACCGGCAGCCAAGGGATGGCAAGAGTTATCTGTCCGGTATGATAGAGGTAGGTAATCAGCGTTACAAATAGTAATTGAATTATGAGAGTCCGCGACGACCATTTATTCAGGTATCTTACTCTAGAGCTTCGTGTTGCAATCATTTTATATGCTTCTGTACTCGCAAATATAGCTCATATTACTTTTTATTCCAAAAATGAATGTTTGCGGTGCAGTTAAATATTCAGCCAAAAGAGTTGTTAGAAAAAACTGT
The DNA here is from genome assembly GCA_047975005.1 of Bacteroidales bacterium. Classification (GTDB taxonomy): domain Bacteria; phylum Bacteroidota; class Bacteroidia; order Bacteroidales; family Prolixibacteraceae; genus JBKEAJ01. The sequence goes on from JBKECW010000040.1 coordinate 59,723, forward strand.
GCATACCATTGTTTTTCAGGTAGCGACGACACACCTCCAGAGACGCATGGCAATTCTATCTATCCCCTATGGGGAATGTTTACATCTTTTCGCCTACATTTTTTCTATTAAGCGATAAGCCAAAACAGCCACTTACTCCCTCTTCGTGTACTCCTCCTTCGCAGGAGGAGAGTTTTTAAATACCGACTGTTTCAATACCTTTGGAAATATGATATCGGAGGTAATTGAAGATGGCAAGCTAGAACTTACGGCAGCATACTTGGGAGATTTTAATCTTCCTGCCGTGTCGGGCGAAGCAATGTACGACAACTCTGTAAACGCTATTGTTAAAGACGGCAGAGTAGTGATGACAGAATAGTGATAAACAGCCGAATATTATTACCTTTGCGAGGTATTAGATATTAAGTAGCTATGTTTAAAGATTTTAGTTTTCGCGAGGTATTGGCAGCATTTATGATATTGTTTGCCGTTATAGACATTTTGGGTTCTGTGCCTATTGTTGTAGGGATAAAGCGTAGAGTAGGTAAGATTCAGGCATTTAGAGTGAGTGCTATTTCTTTTGCCTTGCTGTTATTGTTTCTATTTGTTGGCGAGGCATTTTTGAAATTCTATGGTATTGATGTATCGTCGTTTGCTATTGCGGGAGCCTTGATCTTATTTGTTTTGGCACTAGAGATGATAATGGGCTGGGAGCTTTTTAAGTATGAGCTTCCCTCGGCGGCAGGGCTCGTTCCCTTGGCATTTCCTTTGATAGCAGGAGCAGCATCGTTCACTACTTTGTTGGCAATGCGTGCCGAGTATCATATGGTCAACATTGTTGTTGCTTTATTTCTTAATATGGTAGTAGTATTTATTGTGTTGAGGTCAACATCTAAAATTGAACGTGTAGTTGGTGAGGCAGGTTTGTTTGTTTTAAAGAAATTTTTTGGAGTAATAGTTTTGGCAATATCTGTAAAGTTATTTCTTAATAATTTGTTTGTCGCTCTGGCAAATCATCAATAATTATCTAATTGATTGGTAATGTGAGCTTTATTATCTAGGCGCAGAGTCGTTTTTATAAAAGGGCTAGTGTTTTCTTTAGTCTGAAAGTAAATTTTTTATTAAGTTTGCGAGTGTTTGTTGGGACTTGAACTAAGCGCAGTGTTTTGTTATATATGTGTGCTAGTTTATTGTTCTGCTTGCAATTATATAGATGTTTGGGGTATAGTCCTCAGACATTAGCATATTGTTGTGTTTATGAACCTAAAAGAGGTATTGTTTTGTCACTTAGATATATAATGCCGATATTTTAAAAGACTTAAAGATGAAAATAAGAGTGTTGTTTGTTTGCCTTGGCAACATTTGCCGTTCGCCGGCAGCAGAGGGTTTGATGAGGCACTTTGTAAAAGGTGCAAATCTCGAGGATATTATATTTTGCGACTCCGCAGGAACTGCAGCATATCATAGTGGCGAGCGTGCTGATATTAGAATGCGTAGACAAGCATCAGATAGAGGTTATAATCTGAATAGTATATCTAGAAAGATAAAAAGCCCCGATGATTTCTATAAATTTGACTATATTATCGGCATGGACAACGAGAATATCTCCGATATAGAGAATGTCTGTCCAGACATAAATAGCATGAGTAAAATATATAAAATGGTTGACTTTTGTGAAGAGGGCAAATATACAAAAGTCCCTGATCCATATTACGGAGGTGTAGAGGGTTTCGAGTTTGTTATAGATGTTCTCGAAGATGCTTGCAAGGGACTGCTCAAGCATCTTCGAGAGAAGTACAAATTGGAGCCGTAATTTGTGTGTTTACAGCAAAGTCTTTAGTTTTTGGTACAAAAGAAGAGAAATCCAAGCATCTGTGGCAGCATAGTTTGTTTGTCCTTCTGTGTACTTATCGCTATTCCAGTCTGTGAGCCTTTGTGCCTTTGAAACTCTTAGCCCGAGCTGGTTTGCCGCTAGCTTTCGTAAGCTGAGATACTCTAATCCGGCTTCTTGTGCCATGTGTTGTATGTCCTTAAATCCGCGAGGTTCGAAAGAGTTAATCTTCTTTAGTCCTTTGATGTCATCTCTTACTGCTGCTCCCGATTTTAGGATATTGGGATTTGCCAATATTGCTTTCAATTCATCGGGTAGACCTAACTGTCGTAGTTTAAAAAGGAATACCTTGTCTTTTGTACCTAGCTGTAATAGCGCCATCTGATTTTTTATCCCTTTTTGGAACGATGGTTTCGATTCGGTATCAAAGCCGAGAATTGTCTGTTGATTTAGGTATTCGATTGATTGAATGTAATGTTCGTCCTCCTCTGTAATTGTATAAATGTCTCCTTCAAAGCGAGCTGCAGGAAGTTTCTGTATATCCTCTTTTGTTAATTCGTCCATAATTTACTTTCTAAACTGTTGCATAAAATCATCCCATTCTTCACTTTCGTTGGCTGTATTGTCTAAAATATCAAATACTGAACCGTCATGGCTCGTTAGGCTGTATGTTATTTGATGGATTGGACGTAATACGCTGACCAACTTTCTCCCCCAGTAATTTTTAAATGCATCAACGCAGCGATTTATAGATAACTCCATTACTAAATCGTTGCCTTCTCGATATTCATGAACAAAGTCTTTTATGTCCTGATAAATATCCAAAAGATGTTCTGAAACACTTGCAAAATACGGTTCAACACCGTCTTGGTATTCAAGGTCGATGTCAGTAAACCGATCGTGCTCACCGAGTACTCGCTCCAGACTTGCTTGTAGATTGTGGTATTCAGACTCGGTGAGGTAATGCCCTATATTCTCGTCTTCTGCATTACTTCTTTTCAACAAGCTACCCTTTATGTATAGCAAGGGAAGCAGGCGTTGCACTCGTTCTATAAGTAAGCTGTTGTCGACTGTCTCTGCTGATTCTATGCACTTGCAGTATTCGGCTGCAACAGTAACAAACTCAAGGATGTCGGTGCTGTATATAAAATCTTCTATATTATTGCTCATATTTTATTTAAAACCGATGTCTTGTTATTTGCTTTCTGCGTCTGCAAAGAACTTGGCACGGTGTTGTTCAACATAGTTCATCATTGTTTTGATAACTTCTGGATGCTGCTCTGCAACATTGGTAGTTTCGTAAGGATCATTTTCCATGTCGAATAACGACAGGTCTATGTGTGCTTGCTTATATTTACCAGGCATTCCGTCTTTGCCTTTTATCTCAGTCATGGTGCGGTAGTCGTGGGGTAGATGCAACTTCCATTTGCCGTCGCCACTCAATACCGCTTCAAAATATTGATTGTTGGTGAAAGCATAGTATTCGTGTGGATTCTTTGCTCCTGCTTCATCTGCTATCAGTGGCCATACATTTTTGCCGTCAATCTCTGTCTTGGGAAGAGGAATATCTGCAACGTTGCAAAGTGTTGGTAGTAAGTCGATTGTCATAAGTGCGCTTGACGATTCTCGTCCGCCTTTTAGTTTTGCCGGATATTTTATAATGGTGGCAGAACGTGTGCCTCCATCGAAAGTGGTGCCTTTGGCTTCACGGAACGGCGTTGTGCCGGCATGGTTGCCGTAGGCTGTCCAAGGACCATTGTCAGAAGAGAAAATAACAATGGTGTTTTCATCAAGACCATTGTCTTTCAGAGTTTTTTCTATTTCACCAACCGACCAGTCAAGCTCTAGCAATACGTCGCCGTATAAGCCCAAACCTGACTTGCCCTCAAACTCCGAGCTGCAAAAGATTGGAACATGGGGCATGGAGTGGGGAACATACAAAAAGAAAGGCTCGTCTTTATGTCTTTTAATGAAGTCTACGGCGTGTTCGGTGTACCACTTAGTAAGCATTTTTTGATCGTCGTAGTCTACATCCTCAATCGTAACTTTGCCGTTTTCCCAAAATTGCAAAGGGTATTTTCCCCAATATTCGGGGCTTTCGGGATGATGTTTCCACATATCATTGGAGTACATAAGTCCGCAACTCTCGCTAAAACCTCGTTTTGGAGGACGTGTGTCTTCTTGGTCGCCACAATGCCATTTTCCAAAGATTGCAGTTTTATATCCTGCCGCCTGAAACACTTCGCCCATAGTCGGAAATTTTGGGTCGAGACCTCGCTCCTTCGGTCCATGCGCTCCAAATACTTTTGTGCGCCCAGGATAGCAGCCCGACATCAGTGCAGAACGCGACGATGAGCATACCGCTTGCGGTACGTAGAAATCTCTGAACATAACTCCCTCTTTGGCTAATGCTGTAACATTGGGAGTTTGTAATTGTTCTGAGCCAAAGGGGGCAAAATCCGAATATCCCGAATCATCCAGAAATATTATTACAACATTGGGTTTCTTTGGGTCTTCGGTTTTTGTTTGTTCTTTCTTCGGCTTTGAGCTACATCCGGCTAGTAGCACTAAAGTCAAAGTTGTGAGTAAGGTGTTTTTGATTAATCTCATCGGTTTGTTTTTTATACAATAGGTGGCTTCTATTTTTTTTTACCCCCAAATGTACAGATTTATGTTGATAATAACAAAATTACTATCTTTACCGTTTTAAATGTTTCAAAAATATATTGTGAAATTATGAAATTGGGTAGATTTATTACAGTTCTGTTAATAAGCGCATTGATTGGTGCTACTTTTAGTTGTTCGGAAGGGAGCAAACAAGTTTACCAAACCAAAAACCTGGAAATGGCTTTCGATGCAAAGGGGAAACTTGTGGAGTTAAAAGATAAAATCAATAATAGCAACCTGCTGTTGACAGACATTGAGTCTTACCTGCTTTCGCTGAAAATAGACTCTGCAATATATAGCCCCGAAAAGGCAGAATATTCGGAGGACGGACAAAAAATTAAGCTATACTTCAAAAACAATGTGCAGGTTGATGTTCAAACTCTGACGAACGATACGCATTTGAATTTTGAAATTACTTCGGTGTCAAATGAGGATGGTATTGATGCCGTTATTTGGGGACCATACAATAACACTCTAGATAAAAGCATAGGCGAGGTAGTAGGCATCGCTCAGGGCGAAACTTTTACTTTCGGCTTGATGGCTTTAAATATTAAAACTCTTGGTGGTTACCCCTGGAATGATGATGATCATCTGCCGCAAATGGATATTTTTAGTCAGTCGGATGTGGATAATATGGTAAAAGAAAAAGATACTCCAAACGTTCTTTATTCAGTAGAGGCTGCAAAACCAGTACACGGAGGAAGCTCCCTGCAAGCCTTTACTCGCAATCGGAGTAAGGATAGAGTAATAAAAAATTGGCATCATGATAAATATCTTGCTCCTGCATATCAGGATGGCGGGCTAGTGGGTTCTAAAGTAGCCCTTTACGGTTGTCTTAACGATAATGCCCTAAACACCATAGGAGAAATAGAACTTGCAGAAGGTCTTCCGCATCCTACTATCAACGGACAGTGGGTGAAAACATCGCCAATTATCAACTCTTCATATTTGATTATGGATTTTACGGAGGAGAATATTGACGAGTGTCTGCGTTACACAAAACTGTCAGGACTGAATTACCTTTATCATGGGCATCCCTTTAAGACTTGGGGGCATTTCCCTCTTATTAAAGAGCTGTTTCCTAATGGATATGACGGAATGAAGGCTTGTGTGGAGAAAGCCGAAAAGGAAGGGGTACATATTGGTACTCATACTCTTAGTAATTTTATTCATACCAACGATGCTTATGTTACTCCCGTTCCCGACAAACGACTAGCAAAGGTTGGATATTCAAAACTGACGAAAGCGATTGGAGCTAGCGATAAAGAAATTGAAATTGAATCGCCAGATTTTTTTGTTCTGTCAGGAAGAAATAATCTGCATAGTGCTGTAATAGGAGATGAGATTGTAAGATACGGAACCATCAGTGAAACAGCTCCTTGGAAATTATTGGATTGTCAGCGTGGAGCTTATGGAACAACGGCAAGTGCACACAATCAGAATGATACTATCGGAAAGCTGACAGACCACGGCTATAAAGTGTTTCTTGGCGATGCTGACCTAGATAAAGAAATTGCCGAGAAGATTGCCGACTTTATGAACTACACAGGAGTTCGTATGCTCGATTTCGACGGACTTGAAGGAGCATCGTCGACTGCTATGGGAAATTACGGCGAAGCATTGATGGTTGAGCAATGGTACAATCGTTTGGACGATAACTTGAAGAGTCATTTCCTTATGGGAGCAAGTCGCCCGGGGCATTATATCTGGCACATATACTCCCGTATGAACTGGGGCGAGCCTTGGTATGCAGGCTTCCGCGAGAGTCAAACAGAATATCGATTGTTTAATCAGAAGTTCTATAAGCGCAACTTGATGCCCGGTATGCTGGGATGGTTTAACCTTACTCCAAACCTGCCCATCGAGGATGTTGAATGGCTTATGGCACGCTCTGCCGGATACGATGCTGGTTTTGCCTTTGTCGCAGGATTGAGAAGCCTGAAAGCAAATGGGAACTCAGAGCAAATATTACAAATATTAAACACTTGGGAAACCGCCAGATTGGCAGGGAAGTTTACAGAAAAACAAAAAGAATTGATGAGAGATATCTCAACAGAGTTTAGGTTGACAGAAAATGATGATAAGTCGCTGACTCTTACACGTATATATGCGCATAAATTTAAGCACGAAAACAAAGTGCGCCAGCCCGGAGAACCATTATATTCTACATTTACATTTGAAAATAACAATGATAAGCAATCCTTGGGCATGATAATTACAGCTCATAACGCAGATATATCAGGGATAAAAATTGAAATCAATAATTACAAAAATATTAATTTCCCTATTACATTGAAAAAGGGGCAACACATAAGAATATCTGAAAGTAAACAAGCTGTAGTGTACGATCAAAGTTGGAATCGCCTACAAACTATTGATATTCCCGAGTCAGCAAATATAATTAATAAAGGAGCACAGTCCATAACATTCGATTGTAGTTTTAGCAATGCCGCCGATGGTGCTAGTGCAAACGTGGAGTTTGTTGTTATGGGCGAAAAAGAGAAAGTGGGTGTAACAATGGAGTGAATATGAGAGCTAAATATTGTCTCATATTATTCATTTTATTGTAGCTTATGTTCAAGGGAAACCTTCGTATAGTGTTAAGTGCCTGCTTTATGCAGGCACTTTCTGTATAGTGTCGTGTGATAGATAGTCCGTTATGAGTCTAAAATAAAATGCGATTTGTACTTTTTTTTGTACAAGGTGTAACGAGACTAATCAAGAATGTATAAACAGATAGAGTGTTTCGGATTGAATAAATCCCTCGTTGCAAGTAGTCGTTTTGGTTGTGCTAAGGTCTGAGGATAATATGTTTTCGAAAAAAAAAGGCATGTTTTTTGTTTCGTGAACATTTGACTTTTGAACAGAAGCGGGTTTATGTATGAAGAATACTGTAAAATATAAATAATGCCTATTGTTTGGCAGTTATCGGTTCTTGGGCTGACAAATTGGCGAACACTCGTGACAGGAGTGGTGCTGAAACGTGTGCCATACCTTTATGATAAGAAAGTAAATTGGCAGAAGAATTTCTCAAATGTATGCCGTTCTTACTTCACAAGAGCCTATGCTAATCGAGAGCTTGTCGTTCTTGTGGGAGAAAACCAAATAAGAGTTCGTACAGATAGTAGAGGCGGTTTTAGACTTGTATTGGATGAGCCGTATAGTGCAGAAATAAACATTGCTCTCTCCAATAACAATGTACCATTGCAAGTGATTCATAATTGTTCTATGAGCTTTCCCATGTCGGATAGTTCTGTTGGATTAATATCAGATATTGATGATACCGTTATAGTATCGCATACCGCAACTCTTCTTAAGCGTCTTTGGTCTGTGATATTTACAACTCCACATCAAAGGGGTGTTGTAGAATTTACAAAGAAGGTCTTTGAGGAGGCGCAAGAACGAGGCGCCTATTTTTTTTATATTTCAAGAAGTGAAGCCAACCTATTAGGAGCTATATTGGAAATAATAAGGTGCAATGCATTGCCTGATGGTATGATGTTGCTTACTCCTTATTTGAGTTTCCTTAGGCTTTTTAATCCCCAAAAGGGGATAAGCTCCAAACTGAGCAACATAATATTTATAATTGAAAATACGGATATTGACAGTTTCGTATTGTTTGGGGATGATAGTCAGAGAGATGTACTAATATATACAGATGTAGTGCGTATGTATCCAGATAAGATACGAGAAGTATATATCAGAAAGACAAGATCATTCATCTCTGCTAGGCGCAAGCGAATGATGAGCGATTTGATGTCTTTGGGAGTGCCAGTAATATACTTTTAGAACGAATGACGATGAGTCAGAAATAGAATATGCATATTATTTTGGAATAGAATTTATAAATCAGAATGAGATAAATACATAGAGATGAACAATAATCCTATAAGACTTTTATTTGTGGTAAATCCTATATCAGGAGGCATCGACAAAGAGCCATTTCTTAATAAAGCAGGAACACTTTGTTATAAGTATGGCATAGATTACCTAGTGTTTAGAACCTCGGGGAGTAATGATCAATCTGCTTTGTGTAAAGTGCTTGAGGAGTACAAACCTGATAAAGTTGCTTCGATTGGAGGGGATGGTACGGCATTGTTCACAGCCTTGGCGCTACTTGATTTTAATATCCCGATGGGGATTATTCCTATGGGTTCTGCCAATGGAATGGCTGCAGAGCTTAGCGTAAATATGAATCCTATGAGTGCGCTGAAGGACATTGTCATGTCTGGGGTTATAGGATGTTTAGACCTCTTGGTCGTAAACGATAAATATTATTCAATACATATAGGAGATGTGGGCGTCAACGCTCAGATTGTTCATGCGTACGACAAGGATGACAACCGAGGGTTGATAACATACGCAAAATATTTAATAGAAGAACTTTCAAAGATGGAGCCATTTGATATTCGCGTGGAGGCAAACGGGGAGACAATAAACGAGACGGGAGTTATGGTGGCAATCTGTAACTCTCGGAAATATGGAACTGGAGTGCCTTTGAATGTCTGCGGAAACCCGATGGATGGGAAATTCGAACTTGTGATAGTGAAGAAGATAGATACAACCGTTTTGATATCGGCAGGCTTGTCTCGATTTAACGAGAGTTTTAGAGATAATGTAAACGAGCAGGTGATTAGTACCAATAAAGCGAGAATAGAATTTTCAGAAGAGAGGCTTCTGCAACTTGACGGGGAAGTTATAGGTAATTTTAAAGAGCTAGATGTAAATGTGTTAGAAGGTGCAATAAAGCTAATAACAAACAATGATAATCCGTATGTCAGAGGCAAAAAACACCTTGATAGGTGAACTGAGCGATAGTCTGTTTCAAAAAAAAAGAGGGGTGCTCTTTAGGAGCAGACCCCTCTTTTTTTGAGATTATTAAGATTAAAACGCTTCATTTACACTTAGGTAGAAGCCTTTCGAACCGTATTTTCCAATAGCATAATCTAAGGTCAGATTAGTTCGTGCTCTTTTGTCTAGCATTATACGCAATCCTGCACCAGCTGAGGGCTCCACGTATTCAAACAGATTGATGTTGTTGGTGCGGCTCGATGCCGTTGTGATATTCGCATAAAAAACCGCCCCTAAAACTTCCTTGTTTTTCTGTAATGGCAATCTGTACTCTACTTCAGCATAGTATAAATCCTCACCGCGGAAGCGTCCTTGTGCAAAACCTCTGCCCGAACGTCCAAATTGATCCCAGCCGACAGCAGGTAAATCAAGGTATGGGACATCGCCTGAAGTTACAAAATTACCGTAAGTCCACAGTGCTATCATGTGGCGAGGGCGCTTCTTGCTGAGATTGAAGTAATCGCGATATTCAACCCAAAGCGTGGATGAGTTTTTAGAGCTGCCTAAGAATTTGGGGTTAACTCTGAAATTGATATAAGCATAACGCCCTGAATATGGATTTATAGGGTTGTCTCGACTGTCGTATATACCATTAATAGATATTCCCGATGTAATTGTTTTGTCAATGTCAAAGCCCTTGGATCTCGCATACGAGTATCTAGACGTAATTGTAATCGTGTCGCCTTCAAGATCGAGAGCTTGGTCGTTAATTTTGGAGTGGTAATCTAGGTGATAGCCAATACCTGCAAAAAAACGAGTGTCGCTAATGCGCTTGAGGGCTGTTTGGTGAAGACGCAAGTAATTAAACTCCATGAACTGACCGCCCGACAAACCATCTATAAAACTGGCATCATTAAATTCAGGCATGTTGAGAACAGGGGAGCCTTCAAAATCTTTATAGGCTAATTTTGAAGAATTAGGTCCTGTGCCTAAACCAAAGGTTGGTTGCGAGGTTACAAAATACCTCCAGTCCCCGAGAAAATTCCAACTGTCATTGTTTGAAAAGGCTGTACCTTTGGCTGTAAACAAAAACTGTTTTTTTGTTGTGTATAAAACTGTCGATACCAACGATGAGCGACTAGTAGTAGCTTCGTCGCCAAACAGCCAACTTAACGACGGTGCAACACCATACATAAACCCGTTGGCGGGACTAGATGCCAGCACAGGCAGTGGTATAAATGATAGCTGCTTGAATAATTTATCGGAATCGTCCACCTTTGCTTTGGGTTCCTTCTTCTTGGCAAGAACTACTGTTTCTGTTTCTTCTGTTTCCCGCAACTCATTGTTGCTCGTTGCCTGCGGGCTAGGTGTGATAGTCTCCGTATATTCAGTTGTTTTTGAATACTCGGAGCTCTGAGCAAATGCACCTCCAGCAATGAATGTGCCGAGTAGTGTAGCTAAGAAATACTTTTTCATGTGATGTAAAAATTTGTTGTGTTGATACTTTTATTATTTAAAAAATGATTTCAGGGTATGTTTTTTATTTATACTAATATCTTCATGCGTAACAACAATGAAAACAAATATGTATATGTAATTGTTTATATGAGAATGTTTGAGTGGTGTAATGTGTTTGCGAATAAGGTTTTATATTGAATATTTGTTTTCTTGTTAGTCTCGTGAGAAGGCTTTTTACATTGAAAAGTCTGTGAAATTTAGTAATATTGTCAAACGGCATTTGTGAATGTGCAGAAAGACTAGCGAACACGGTGGCGTTTTTAATTGTTAATAAGAGCATAATTAACAGTATATGGTAGAGGCAAAAAGAGTGGGAGAGATTTTTAAGTTTTGTCCAAAATGTGGAGCAAAAGGATTTGCAGCACTGGCAGAACGAGAGTTTTTGTGCAAATCTTGCAAGTTCAATTTCTTTATGAATGCTTCGGGAGCCGCGACTGCGGTGATATTCAACGAAGCAGGAGAGCTATTGTTGTGCAGGCGTGCCAGAGAGCCCTTTAAGGGTACTTACGAGTTGCCGGGAGGATTTTTGGAGTTTGGCGAGACTGCCGAAGAAGCCGTAAAAAGAGAAGTGTACGAAGAATTGAATATTGAACTTTGCGGACTGCAGTATCTTGGCACATTTGTCAATAAGTATCCTTTTTGCGGGCTTGAGGTCGATACCATCGAGCTTGTATTTAGATGTGACGTTAAGGATTTTTCGAGTATGAAGGTTGCAGATGATGTAGATGACTTTAAATTTGTACCTTTGCGTCAGATTAATATGAGCGAGATTTCGTCACCAGCGATGAGAGATATTATTTCAAGGCTTGTGGAATGTAATACCCCAGCTTAGAGAGTTTAATCGTAATAAATAAAAAGAATGTATAGATTGATGCATTCATAGAATTGTTATAAATTATAAATTAGCTGTAAGTCGGTAGACTTGTAGCAGAAAATAAAAGATAGAAGATATGTCTAAACAAGAAATAGTAAGCCGAATAGATGCCCTTCGTAAAGTGATGAGAGGTAGTCATATAGATGCTTATGTGATATCGGGAACTGATCCGCATCTAAGTGAATATATGCCTTCCAGATGGGAGACAAGAAAGTTTATTACAGGCTTTACGGGTAGTGCCGGGAATGTTATTATAACAATGGAACGCGCCATTTTATGGACTGATTCTAGGTATTTCATCCAGGCAGAGGAAGAATTAGAAGGCACGGGCGTTGAGTTGTATAAGCTTGGCGTAGACGGCGTGCCGACGGTTTGCCAGTTTCTGTATTCAACATATACGAAGGATGATAAAGTCGGTTATGATGGATTTACATTCTCACCAGCTTTTCTGAAATCAGTGAAAAAAGGCTGCTCTAGAAAAGGCATAAATATGGTAGAATGCGGAGATCTGCTTAGCGAGATTTGGAAAGATAGACCTGTTATTCCCGGCAAGACAATATTTAAACATGACGAAAGGTTTGCAACAATATCAAGAGCAGAGAAACTCTTGCAAGTTGAACAAAAACTCGCTGAAAGTGGGGCAAGTGCACAGATAATGGTGGCACTAGACGAAATCGCATGGCTACTTAACTTACGAGGGACAGACGTTCAGTGTAACCCAGTATTTGTAGGTTATTTTCTTTTCAGTAGCAAGAATAAAGTTCTTTTTGTTGCCGATGGAGCTATTTCCGATGAGATAAGAGCAGAACTTGAACAAGACGGTGTTGAGGTGGACTCATACTACAATATAGAGGCTCGCCTTACAGACGTTAGCGGAGAAACCTTCCTTATAGATAGTGCAAGAATAAATATAACTCTTAAAGAGTTGATTTTATTCAAAAATAAAACCGTAAAAGGCGATTCTCCTGCAACTTATCTCAAAGCCATAAAACATCCGTCGGAGTTAGAGCATATAAGAAATGCAATGAAAAAGGATGCTGTAGCTATGCTGAACTTTATATATTGGTTGCGAGGGAATGCAGGAAAAGGAATTACAGAACTCGACGCTGCCAATATGATAATGGAAACAAGATCTTCGCAGAGTGAATATTATGGACCTAGTTTCTTCCCAATTATTGGGTTCAATCCTAACGGAGCAGTTGTACATTACAGAGTAAATGAAGAATCAGCACTTAAAATAGAAAAAGAAGGCTTCTTGTTGTGTGATTCAGGAGGTCAATATCAAGATGGAACGACTGATATAACTCGTACCTTTGCGATGGGAGAGCTAACACATCAGCAGAAAGTTGACTATACAATGGTTCTAAAAGGAATGATAAATCTCACATTGGCAAAATTCCCAAAGGGAACTCTTGGGATTCAGTTGGACTCGTATGCTCGTCGTGCCTTGTGGAGGCACAATTTAGATTATGGACACGGAACTGGGCACGGAGTCGGATACTTTATGAATGTTCATGAGGGACCTGCAAATATTCGCAAAGACTATAACTCCGTCGGAGTAGAAGAGGGAATGATTTTCTCAAATGAGCCCGGAATATATAGAGACCACGAATATGGGATTAGGATAGAGAATATTTTTGCCGCCGTTCTGGACACTAAAAATGAATATGGCGATTTCTTGAAATGGGAAACCTTGACACTTTGTCCCATCGACACTGCTCCAGTGCTAAAAGAACTATTGCTAGAGCAGGAGGTCGAGTGGCTGAACGCTTACCACAAAAATATAAATGAAAAAATATCGCCAATTGTTGATGGTGAAATTAAGCAGCTCTTGGATGAATTGACCATCCCTATTTAAACTCTATCCTGTTGTATGGAATTGGGAATTGCCATAGTAACCATCATTGTCGGAATGTTTCTCTTGAACAGAGAAATATTCCGACCTGGAGTAGTGCTGTTTGGTATACTCGTCATCTTGATTGTTGCGGGAGTCGTAAGTCTTGAAGAGGCTTATGTCGGTTTCTCCAATAAAGTTACAATAATAATACTACTGCTCTTCCTTGTGGGAGAAGGTATAAGTCATTCGGGTATGTTTTTGCTATTATCAAAAATAACCCTGTTCGACAGAAAAATACCATTGCCGCGGATGATTTTTAGAGTGATGCTTCCCATTGCTGCACTCGCAACCTTGGTTAATAGCGTTACGGTAGTCGCGATTTTTTTGCCATTTATAAAAAGAATGGCAGAGAAGTTTAATATTTCATCGCAGAAGTTTCTAATACCTCTATCGTATGCTGCAATTTTGGGAGGTGCAACAACTATGCTAGGATCTACTTCAAATCTTGTTGTTAATGGTTTGCTTATAGGGCAAAATATGGACACTCTGAACTTGTTTGAGCCGATGAAACTATGTGCAATCCTTGCAGTGGTGGGGGTTTTGTATGTCTCGATAGTCGGCAATAAGTGGCTGCCAGGCGAATTTATTGATAAAAAAAAGCTGGATCAGTCAACCTTTAGAGATTACTATATTGAAGTTATTTTGCCTAGAGGTAGTGGGCTGATAGGCGAATTTATAGAAAAACGTTCGCACCCCTTGCTGAGAGATTTTAGAGTTGTGCAAATCAGCAGAGATGGAAAAAAAATAAAAACATCAAACTCTCCTTTTGAATTGTTGGAAGGAGATGTATTGGCACTTTCGGGCAACTCCCAGTGTGTTACCTCCGCTATATCAATGCCTGACGTTCAGATTTTTGGATGGGAGGAGATATCCGAATTAGGAAAAATAGAAGACCTTATTCAAGTTGAGGTTGTGCTGTCGCCGCGTTTCCAAGGTATAGGAAAAACAGTTGCAGAGTACAATTTTGCAGAGAAGTTCCGCTCAAAAATTCTTGCTATTCATCGAAATGGTAAACGATTCTCTAGCTTCGAGCTTGACAATATAGAAATGAGAGGAGGTGATAATATTATAATGTTGTCGAATAAAAATATATCCAAGAACTGGGCAGAGTCAAAGAATTTTTATCTCGCCTCAGAGTCAGAAGAAATAGAGACTCAAAAAATAAACTATAGAAATGTAGTAGCAGCATCCGTTATTTTGCTGATAATGGTTGTAGGCACTCTTGTTTATCAAAATAACGAAAGATTCTCAGGCATAGATATAATGTTGTATTTTGTCTTGTTCGCTTTTGTGGCAATGGTTGCATCTGGCTTTATTTCTCGTTTCCAATTCACGAAGTTTGTCAGGTGGGACGTGCTGATAGCTATTGCTAGTGCGTTTGGTATAAGTGCCGGTGTCGAAGCGTCAGGCATTGCTTCTACTGTGGCCGATAGTCTTACGGGCATGAGCAAGCCCATTGGGCCATACGGAATGCTGATTATAATATATGTTGTAACATCTGTACTTACTGAACTTATAACAAACAATGTTGCAGTGGCATTGATATTTCCTGTTGCCATCAGTGTTGCCACAAATCTAGGCGTAGACCCTAAAGCGTACATAATGGCAATCTGCGTGGCGGCATCTTTAAGTTTTGTTACGCCTCTTGGGTCGCAAGCTAACTTAATAACCCAGAATGTAGGGAATTACCGTTTTGACGATTTCTTGAGGCTTGGACTGCCTTTGCAAATCCTGTTGGGAACTATTGCTGTAATTCTGATACCTTTGTTTTGGTCGTTCTGAATAGTTTATGATAGACTTGCCTATGTGGTGGATAAGAGCTATATTTGCGTGCTTATTATGAATGTTTATGGACGATTATTCTTTGAACCACTTGGATGAGCTTGAATCCGAGGCGGTATATGTACTGCGCGAAGTAGCAGCTCAATTTGAAAACCCAGCATTGATGTTCTCGGGAGGTAAGGACTCTATTGTGATGGTGCATCTGGCTAAAAAGGCATTTGCTCCTGCTAAAATACCTTTTACATTACTACATGTCGATACAGGACATAATTTTGAGGAAACTCTTAAGTTCCGGGATGATATCGTAGACGAGCTAGGAGCTCGGTTAGTTGTAGGATCTGTTCAAGAATCAATAGATACAGGAAGAGTGACAGAGGAGTCTGGTATTTATGCTAGCAGAAACTCGCTTCAGACCATTACACTACTCGATGCCATAGAAAAAAATAAATTTGATGTAGCTCTTGGAGGAGGACGTCGAGACGAGGAGAAAGCAAGAGCTAAAGAGCGTTTCTTCTCTCATCGAGACGACTTTGGACAGTGGGATCCCAAAAGACAAAGGCCTGAGCTATGGAATATATTTAATGGTAAGAAAAATATGGGCGAACATTTCAGAGTGTTCCCAATCTCCAATTGGACTGAAATGGATGTTTGGCAATATATATACCGCGAAAAAATAGGATTGCCAAGTCTCTATTTTACTCACAAACGCAAAGCTTTTGTGAGAGACGGAATGTGGTTGGCATGGGCTGATTTTATGCAACTGAAAGATAACGAAACCGTCGTAGAAGGAGACTTTAGATGCCGTACTATCGGAGATATTACGTGTACAGGACTGACAGAGTCTAAAGCCTCTTCAGTGTTGGATATTATCGACGAAATTGCTGTTACACGTGTTACCGAAAGAGGTGGACGTGCCGATGACAAACGCTCTGAATCAGCAATGGAAGACAGAAAAAAACAAGGTTATTTTTAATTTGATAAGCAATATCCCCAAAATGCAAGATAAATTTGACAATCAAGGATACTTGAATATGGAGTTGTTGCGGTTTACCACCGCAGGAAGTGTGGACGATGGCAAATCGACCCTTATCGGGCGTTTGCTTTACGACAGTAAATCGATCTTTGAAGACCAGCTAGAGGCAGTTGAAAGAGACAGTAAAAGAAGAGGGCAGGATAGCATGAATCTCGCACTGCTAACTGATGGGCTGAAAGCTGAAAGGGAACAAGGAATTACCATCGATGTAGCATATAGGTATTTTGCAACACCAAAACGCAAATTCATAATCGCTGATACACCAGGACACATTCAGTATACCCGTAATATGGTGACAGGGGCTTCTACTGCAAACGTAGCCCTTATATTGGTAGATGCTAGAAATGGAGTGGTGGAGCAAACATATAGACACTCTTATATTGCATCTCTTCTCCAAATTCCGCATATTATAGTTTGTGTCAACAAAATGGATATTGTCGACTATGATCAAAAAGTGTTTGAACGAATTAAAGCTGAATACAAAAAATTCTCTGCAAAACTTAGCGTAAAAGATATTCAGTATGTGCCCATTAGTGCATTGAAAGGAGATAACGTGGTCGGACGTTCAAAAAACATGAAGTGGCACAAAGGTGGCACATTAATGCATATTCTTGAGAATATACATATTGGAAGCGATGAAAATCTCGATGACGCTCGTTTTCCGGTGCAGTGCGTTGTCAGACCATATACCGACGAGTTTCACGACTACAGAGGATATGCAGGGCGAGTAGTCGGAGGAGTATTCAAGAAAGGTGAAGAAGTTGTCGTTCTTCCATCCAGAAAGAAAACAAAAATAACACATGTAGAGTTTGCCGGCAAAGAATTAGAGAAAATATTTCCTCCAATGTCGGCAACAATAAGACTTGAAGACGATATTGACATCTCTCGTGGCGACATGATTGCAAAACCCGATAACATACCGCAAGAGTCGAATGACATAGAGATAATGATGTGTTGGATGAGCGAAAACTCAATGACCGAAGGAGGCAAGTACTCCATTATGCATTGCTCTTCAGAGGTTCGTGCAATCATTAAAGAAGTAGTATTTAAGATTGATGTTAACACCTTGTCGGAAATAACTGATGACAAGCAGATTAAGCTCAATGATATCGCAAAAGTTAGAATAAAAACATCAAAACCAATATACTTTGATAGTTATTCTAAAAATCGTAATACAGGCTCGCTAATACTTATAGATGAATCGACCAATAACACCGTAGGAGTCGGAATGATAATTTGAATATAAACAATAGATACTGATAACAAATATCGAACTTCCATGAGTAGAAGCCGGTTGGTGCTAGTTCGCTACTAAACTCCAATTGAGATATTAACTAGCGAAGGTCGATTTGTATCTTTGTCAGTAAAGTTGCTACCTACTAGATGATTATAGGTGGCATAATAAACGAATAGTAACATATAATAAAATAGGACAAAGTGGATTTATTTGAAAAGGTTGTTTCGAAAAGAGGTAATATCGGGCGACATATGGATATGTCGCACGGGTATTTCACATTCCCCAAGCTAGAGGGAGAGATAAATGCGAGGATGAAGTTTAACGGTAAAGAGGTTCTTACATGGAGTCTCAATAATTACCTCGGACTGGCAAATCATCCGGAAATCAGAAAAACGGATGCTGATGCCGCCGCTAAATGGGGCTTGGGCTATCCTATGGGAGCCCGCATGATGTCAGGACAAACTTCCGAGCATGAAAAATTAGAGCGTTCTCTTGCAGAGTTTGTTGGTAAAGAAGATGCATTCTTGCTAAACTTCGGTTATCAAGGGATGGTGTCAATCATCGATGCCCTTGTGGACAGGAATGATGTGATTGTATACGACTCCGATTCTCATGCCTGCATATTAGACGGAGTGCGTCTACACATGGGAAAAAGGTATGTATATCAGCACAATGATATGGAGAGCCTGAAGAAACAGCTGGCTCGTGCTACCGTATTGGCAGAAAAACAAGGTGGCGGAATACTCGTTATTACCGAAGGTGTTTTTGGGATGTCGGGCGTGCTTGGTAAACTTGACGATATTGTTGCACTGAAAAAAGAGTTCAATTTCAGACTGCTTGTTGACGATGCTCATGGTTTTGGAACAATGGGTAAAACTGGTGCTGGTGCTGCTGAACATCTCGGATGTACTGATGGAGTAGATGTTCTTTTTGGCACATTTGCCAAGTCTATGGCATTGATTGGAGCATTCGTCGCATGCAATACAGATGTTTGCAATATCCTTAGATACAACATGCGATCGCAGACGTTTGCCAAGTCTTTACCTATGCCTCTTGTTATCGGAGCTCAGAAACGCCTCGAAATGTTACGCACAATGCCAGAACTTAAAGATAAGCTGTGGGAAGTGGCAAACGCCCTGCAAAATGGACTGAAAGCCGAAGGTTTTAATTTAGGAAATACCAATACTGCCGTAACGCCTGTTTATCTCAGTGGTTCGCCAATAGAAGGCACTCAGGTCGTTTATGATTTGAGAGAGAATTACAATTTATTCTGCTCAATAGTGGTTTATCCTGTTATTCCTAAAGGAGAGTTGCTGATACGTCTCATCCCTACGGCAATGCATAGTTTGGATGATGTGAAGTACACAATAGAGTGCTTTAAAGTTATTCGTAAAAAATTAGACAACGGAGAATATCCGAAAGATAAGTACCCGCTTGATGGGCTTGTAACTTCGTAGAGAAGAAAACCAAAAGAAACACCCGGCAGATTCTGTCGGGTGTTTCTTTTGGTAATAGTTACTTAGCAGGCTCTTCTGTGTCAGAACTTCCTCAATAGTTTTTTTTGTCAAACTCTGTTCTACATCTATGGAGATAAGCAAAAGTATGCTACCCTCTAATACTCTATCGACGGATACTCCAGAGTGTTACTTTTATTACTGCAAAGGGAGAATTAGACAGTTTTGTTAACGCTCTTAGTGGTCTAAGCTACGAGTTTATGTAATTCTATTTTTGTACAAAAAAAATCCGAACTACTTTAGTAATTCGGATTACTGTGGTGCCACCTGGAATCGAACCAGGGACACAAGGATTTTCAGTCCTTTGCTCTACCAACTGAGCTATGGCACCCTTTTGTTTTGTTTAACAGCGGTGCAAAGATAGGGATATTTTATAATCTAACAAAGAAAAAATGCGTATTTTTTTTTGGTTAGTGGTAGAAAAGCCATTATTAGCTAATATATAGAGTCTTGCAATTATTTCACCAGCCTATTATTAGTAATGTCTGGGAAAATTATCGTAGGCTTATGTTTCTTTGCCTCGGCAAAATCCATCAAGGCATAAGAGATTATTATTACCACATCGCCTACTTGAACTTTTCGTGCAGCTGGTCCGTTTAGGCATATAACTCCAGAACCTCTCTTGCCCTTTATTACATACGTTTCTAGCCTTTCGCCGTTGTTGATATTTACAATTTGAACTTTCTCGTTTTCAATCAGATTGGCAGCATCTATCAAATCCTCATCGATGGTGATACTTCCTACGTAGTTAAGGTTTGCTTCTGTTACCGTAACTTTGTGAATCTTCGACTTGCAAACTTCTATGTACATTGTTATCTTTTTGTTTTTTATTTAAAGGGGATATTGTCTATCAGTCTTACTTTGCCACATCTTACCGCGATAAAAGCTCTCGATTGTGTTAGCGCATCCATAGACATTGTTGTTTTTAGACTGTCTTTGTCAGCAATTTCAAAATATTCTGTTTCTAGATGCTTGAAACTGTCAATCTTAGAGATAATATCTTTTTTAATTTCTGCTATGCTGTTGAAGCTGGCAACGTTGTCTACTGCTAATTTAAGACTTTGATAAATATTAGCAGCCTCTGCTCGTTCTTCTTTGCTTAGAAGTTCGTTTCTCGAACTCATAGCTAGCCCGCTGTCTTCTCTCAGTGTCGGGCAAGGTATAATTTTTATTTCCTTGTGCAAAGCTTTGCTCATGTGCTTTATTATTGCGAGCTGTTGATAGTCCTTTTCTCCAAAGAATGCAAAATCCGGTTTTACAATACTAAATAGCTTGTCTACAACTGTAATTACTCCTTTGAAATGTCCTCGTCTGTTGGCTCCTTCCATTACCGTGTCAAAGTAACCCAAGTCAAAGTCAAGTAAACTTTCGTCAGGATACAATTCTTCGCTTATTGGAGTATAAACAATGTCTACTCCTCCAACAGATTCTAACTTTGTTATATCGGTATCAGTGTCGCGTGGATAATTTCTAAAATCGGACTTGTCATTGAATTGTGTGGGGTTGACGTAAATACTTACTACACTTACATCGCATTTACGTTTACACTCTTTGATAAGTGACAAATGCCCTCTGTGCAATGCTCCCATAGTTGGAACAAAGCCAATGATCCTTCCTGATTTCTTGAGATTTGCAATCTCTTTCTCTAGGTCTTTCTTTTTCGATACCCTTTGCATATGGCATTGTGCTATTTTTAATTGCACATGCAAAGGTAATAATTTTACACATAGTTGCAGGTTTTTGTTTGATAACTTGTTTTTTAATTAGCTTTGCTTTAACTTAGCAGTGAATTTAAAAATGAAATTATGAGTAATTCATCATCAACATTAGTAGGAATAGTTGCCGGAGCCGCTTTGGGCTTTGTTGCAGGCGTTCTTTTGGCTCCTGAAAGAGGAGAGGAAACGAGAAAGAAAATTGGTGATAAGGCCAAGCATCTTAAAGACGAGATGGACAAGAAAATGGATGACGTCAATAAAAAAATCCATAATCTTAAGAATGATATTGAATCTCGAATGGATGCAGAGTAATTTTAGAAGAGATTGTTAGGGGTGAAATGTTTTGCCCCTAATACTTTTTTGACTATGATAAAAAAGATTGAACAATACATAAACAACAGATTTAAGCTTGTCCAACTTCAAGGAGTAAGTTTCTTTTCAAAAGCTGTAGCTAGAGGGATAATCCTTTTGTTGGTTTTACTTCTGTTTTTGCTTACCTATCTTCTGTTCACCATTGGCTTAAGTCTTTGGGTTGGTAGATTAATGGATGATAATATCATGGGCTTTTTGGTGGTTGCCGCTGCACATCTTTTGATATTCCTAATAATGGTATTGAGTAAACGTACAGTAATAGAGAAAAAAATTAGATCTATTTTAGTTTCGGAGTCATTAAGAATGTTAGAGAATGAAGAGTCAAAAGAAGATAAATAATACAATCGAACTTAATGCTGAGATTGATCGTTTGAAAAAAGAATTAGGCATCTCAAAGAGTAATCAAGATAATGCAACCGAGGATGTAGTTGAAGACAATACAGGAATTAGCAATAATCTTGGATTGCCATCATATATCAATGGAACTTGGGTATATGATTTGTTAAAGGCTAATGCCTTCGGCTTGTCTAAAACAGCATACAGATATTCCAAGGGGCTTATGAAGAATAAGAAAGTCAGGAATGGTATTGCTCTCGCAGTACTGTCTGTCGGGGCAATAATGCTAATTAAGTCTATGTTTGAGAAGGATGACTCAGTCCTAAACGAGCATGAGAATAGAATAGATTAAAATCGTGCTAATTGGTCTTTGGTTTTTCGAAAGAATTGTATCTTCGTCGAGCTACTATTGCGTGTATGCTGTTAGGATGTTCCAAAACTATGATTTTATACAATTCTTTAGCCTTTGACTCGTTGTTTAGATTGAAGTCGTAAAGCTCCGCCAACTGAAATGTTACCTTGTCAATGCTCTCTGAACTTGGATAGCGTTTGATAATATCAAGTAGTATCTCTGCCTCGTCATTGTATTTCTTGAGCGTATGGTATATATTAGCTTTTCGCAACATGGCATCATCGGCAAGTGTGCTAAAATTATACCTCGACAAGATTGTGTCTATGACATTGCTTGCGCTGTCAAGCTGATTGCGAAACATGTACAAGTCTGTCTTGGAGAATAATTGCAAAGGCTTGTTGTCAATTCCTGCTTCCAAATTATTTCCTATTAATAACGACAATACAAAACCATCGTTTGATGTTAGCTTTGATGTCGAAGCCTTTATTACGTCTAACTGTCCCTTGGCATACTCAAAGTTACCCATGAAATAGCTAAGTTTTGCTTTCTTTAGTTTGGTTAAATCGCCAATCTCTGTTTCCTTGTTCGCTTCTATTATTCGTGAGTACAGTAGCAGGGCATCCCACATTCTGTTGCCGTATAAATAGATGTCTGCAAGTTCAAGTTGCAGCTCTGACTTTTGCTTGGCGTTGTATCCTGTGTGATTTATCCCGTTCTCTAAATATTTTATCGGTTCTTGCATATTGTTGCCGTAAAAAGCAAGAAGGTGGGCATAGTTTATTAACAGGCTTGGACTTTTGCCTAAGAAGCGAACCATCTCGAGCGACGTTTCCATTTGTTGCTTACATTCTTCGTAACTTTCTTTGTTGTATATGCCATTGTCTACGAATAACTTATAGCAGATATTACCCTTAGCCTCTAGTGATAGGGAATAGTATTGATGGCGGTTTCCTAAGGATATAAAATGATTGTAACCTTCTATAGCAGTCTCATAATCTTTTTGCCTCTCGCAGTTTTGGGCTAGTTCTAGGATTATGTGCTGATTAGTATTGGTACGTTTGTTTAATGCTATTGCTTGTTTGAGTGCTGCTCGGTAGTTGTTTTGTTGTTCATACACCCATATTAACATCATTGTATAGGCTGTAGTACTGCCTCGTGTCTGGATGCGTTTCATCAGTGCGGTCCTCGTACTTTCCTTTAACGAGCCGTCATCATCAAAGCGAAAGGCTAAGGTGAAATATTGTTGTGCAAGATATAAGTAAGAGTCTCCTCTGTCTATGTATGATAGGTACTGTTCTATTACCTTGTCATATTGCTTTAGTTGCATGTATACCATTCCCAAAGATTCGCTGAAATTGTAATCTGGATACATTTCCTTTCCTGCTTCTAGAATAGAACCGGCTAGCTGATATTCTTTTATTTCTATCAATTCATCTCCTAACAGTTGATAGTGCTCTGGGGTGTTAGGAATATTCTTCCATGCCTCTTTGAAGTACGACTCTCCATTGTCTGACTTCTGTTGTGCCTTGCTTACGTATCCTTGTAGATATAGGAAATAATACTTGTTGGGCCTGTCTTTCCTTGATAATCTATTGAGCGTAGATATTGCCTCATCGAATTTTTCCTCTCCTATCATTGAACTTGTGTACAGCTTTAGGGTTGGCAATGCTTTACTCTTTTCGTATGAGGACAGAAACAAGGGGGTTGCCTTTTCGTATTCGCTATCGGCAAAGTACCGCTTGGCAATCTCTAAGTCCCTGTCTATATCTTGTGCGTAAAGACAATTGCCCAACATTGTGAGCAGTGCGAAAAGAATCTTTTTTGGCATCCTTTGTTAGTCCTTACTTAGCACAGGTTTCTCAGCATGTTTTTCATGCTTACTTGCTTGTCTATTATTGATGCCAATGAGTCAATGCTCACGCGGTCTTGACGCATGTCGTCTCTGTATCTTATTGTTACAGTGTTGTCTTCCAATGACTGGTGGTCTACGGTGACGCATAGTGGTGTGCCAATAGCATCCTGACGCCTGTATCTTTTGCCGATACTGTCTTTTTCATCGTACTGGCAATTATAGTCAAACTTGAGTTCGTTGATGATTTTTCTTGCCATCTCAGGAAGCCCATCCTTTTTAACAAGAGGCATTACTGCTAGTTTTATCGGTGCCAGCATTGGAGGTAACTTTAGTACTACGCGGCTTTCTTTATCGAGTTGCTCCTCCTCGTATGATGCTGATATAACCTGCAAAAACATTCTGTCTACGCCAATTGAAGTCTCAACAACATAAGGGACGTAATTTTCGTTGAGTTCTGGATCAAAATACTGTATCTTCTTGCCTGAGTATTTCTGATGTTGCGATAGGTCAAAGTCTGTACGGGAGTGTATTCCCTCTACCTCTTTAAAACCAAATGGGAATTTATATTCAATGTCTACCGCCGCATTGGCATAATGAGCTAATTTTTCGTGTTCGTGGAAACGGTAGTTGTCGTCGCCAAAGCCCAAAGACTTGTGCCAATTCATACGAGTGTTTCGCCACTTGTCAAACCAATCCAGCTCTGTGCCGGGCTTAACGAAAAATTGCATTTCCATTTGTTCAAATTCCCTCATTCTGAAAATGAATTGGCGTGCAACTATCTCATTCCTAAAGGCTTTGCCTATCTGTGCAATACCGAAAGGTATTTTCATTCTTCCTGTTTTTTGCACATTCAGGTAGTTAACAAATATACCTTGTGCCGTTTCCGGACGCAGATACACTTTCGATGCTCCGTCGGCAGTAGAACCAAATTCGGTAGCAAACATTAGATTGAACTGTCGCACCTCTGTCCAGTTTCTTGTTCCTGATATTGGGCAAGCAATTTCGTAGTCTATAATAATCTGCTTTAAATCCTCGAGGTTGTTGTCATTAAGGGCCTTGGCGAACCTATCGTGAAGAACCTTGATTTTCTCTTTATATTCCTGAACACGAGGATTGGTTTCAAGAAACATTACCTTGTCAAAGGTATCGCCGAAACGCTTTTCTGCCTTAGATGCTTCTTTTTCAATCTTTTCTTCATATTTTGCAATCTGATCTTCTATTAGAACATCTGCTCTGTATCTTTTCTTCGAGTCCTTGTTGTCTATCAAGGGGTCATTGAATGCGTCAACATGCCCTGATGCCTTCCAAATAGTGGGGTGCATAAAAATGGAAGAGTCTAATCCCACAACATTCTCGTGCAATAGCACCATTGAGTCCCACCAATAACGTTTAATATTATTCTTTAGCTCAACTCCATATTGTCCATAGTCGTAAACTGCTCCTAGTCCATCGTATATCTCGCTCGACTGAAATACATATCCATACTCCTTGCAGTGTGAAATTAGTTTTTTAAAATCAATTGCCATAATATTTTTACTTTATTTGTTTTTTATTTCCTCAAAATCAACATATTCTCCCTCATCGTCAGGAATGACCTGTTTGTGATTTTGCGTTTCCTTAATCTTGGTTTTTGTTGTGTTGCCTTGTTGCGACTTCGATTTCTCTTCCATTATTAATGACGGCAATACGTATTTAGAAAACATCTTAATGCCGTAGTACAGCAATACTAAGACTAGCACGGTTCGCAATAATCCTGTAATTGATAGTAATATCATAATTTATATTTCTGTTTTTTTTCATAATATCATGCTGCAACAATGCTTCTAAAATCAAGCCTTATTACTATTAAATGCAACACGACAATCAGCAAATATACAAAAATCTCCAAAGATTATAAACATGGCATATTAATAAATTGAAGCTATGGTGATATGAGTTTGTAAGATCGTCTTGCCGATATTCAAAAGTAATGTATTATCTTTGGGATGATTAATGACTATTAGACAATGAAACTCTCAATAATAAAGTGGTTGATAAATGCGCTGGTAATAGTAGTAAGCAGTTACCTATTTAGTGGTATATATGTAAAAGATTTCTTTATTGCTATCTTGGTGGCAATGGTAATATCTCTATTGAATTACATTGTAAAACCAATAATATTTTGGTTGACAATTCCTCTCACACTTATAACCTTAGGCTTGTTTACATTTGTAATAAACTCTATAATAATTTTACTTGCCGATTATTTTGTGAAAGGATTTGGGGTTGATAGCTTCTGGTGGGCATTGTTTCTGAGCCTAATACTTTCAATAATGATGAGCCCTATAAATCAAGAAGCAAAACAAAGTCGCTGAAAATGCCGTATTTAGAAGTAAATGAGATAACAAAGAGCTTTGGAGATTTTTCATTGATTGAAAATGCCTCTTTTATTGTAGAGCAAGGACAAAAAGTCGCACTAATAGCTCAGAATGGTGCAGGGAAATCTACCCTGCTTAACATTATTACAGGACAGCTTGAAGCAGACTTGGGAACTGTCAGGTTTGAAAAAGATCTAAACATCAGTTATCTGTCGCAAAATATAGATTTGGATGAAAACCTGTCGGTCTCGCAGGTGGTGTTTTCAGCTCAATCGCCAATTCTGAAAGCCGTAGAACAATATGAAGATGCCCTATTAAATCCTGATAATCAGCGAGCCTGTCAAATCGCCATAGAACAGATGGACAGACTGAATGCTTGGGATTTTGAGCTGAGGTTTAAGCAAATACTTACTCAGTTGAAAATAACCGACCTAAAACAGAAGATTGGAACACTGTCGGGAGGTCAAAAGAAACGAGTAGCCCTCGCAATGGAGCTTATCAATACCCCCGATTTTCTGATTCTCGATGAGCCTACCAACCACTTGGATTTGGACATGATAGAATGGTTGGAGAATTTTATTATCAAGGAACGTATTACGCTGCTGATGGTTACTCATGACCGTTATTTCCTCGAACGAACATGCTCCGAAATATTGGAGTTGAGCGATAAAACAATATACAGATATAAAGGTAATTATAGCTATTACTTAGAGAAACGTGAGGAACGACTCGAAAATCAACAAAAGGAAGTAGACAAGGCCCGCAATCTTATGCGCACCGAGATTGTGTGGATGCGCTCAACTCCTCCTGCTCGTACCTCTAAGTCGAAGTACAGAATCGATAACTTCGAGAAACTGAGAGAACAAGCCTCCGTGCGGAGAAACGAGTCTTCGGTGGAGCTGAATATCGATATGAAACGACTCGGGTCAAAAATTGCAGAATTTAAAAAAGTAAGCTTTGCTTTTGACGATAGGATCATACTGAATGACTTTTCCTATAATTTTAACCGTGCCGAGCGAATAGGTGTAATCGGAAATAATGGGACAGGAAAAACAACTTTTCTGAACCTGCTTACCGGAGCTTTGAAGGCTGAAAGTGGAGATGTAGAGATAGGGGAGACAGTCAGCTTTGGCTACTACAATCAGCAAGGTATAAATTTCAACGATGGCGATAGGGTAATTGATGCTATACGTGAAATTGCAGAGTATATGCCGCTGGCAGGAGGAAAACATCTTACTGCTGAGGCTCTGTTGGAGAAATTTCTGTTTGAGAGAAAAAGACAGTATGACTTTATTGAAAAACTCAGTGGTGGCGAGAAAAAACGACTGTACCTATGTTCCATACTTATCACAAACCCAAATTTTCTTATACTCGACGAGCCTACCAACGACTTGGACATTGTAACTATTAATGTACTTGAAGCATTTTTACAGGATTTTCAAGGCAATATAATAGTGGTGTCCCACGACCGTTATTTTATGGATAAGATTGTAGACCAGCTGTTTGTGTTTCGTGGAAATGCCAAGGTGGAAGTGTTTGCTGGATCCTATTCGCATTTTCGACTTGCCGAGGATAGAAAATACAGTCAGGAAAAATCTCAAAATAAAAAGGAGAAAACGATTGAAACGAAGAGTAGGAGACAAAACAAAAGCTCTAAAAAATTAAGCTACAACGAGCAAAAAGAGTTTGATGCTCTAGAAGCAGATATAGATTTATTGAACTATCAAAAGTCAGAGATAGAAACAGGGTTTGAGCAAAGTGTATTTTCTCAGGACGAAATCGTAAAAAAAAGCAAAGAGCTAGAGAAGATAAACAATCTCTTGGAAGAGAAAGAAAACATGTGGCTGGAGCTGAGTCTGAAAATGGAATGATTACAGAGGTGTAGTGTTTTGTGACAAGAGGGCATATTAAATAGTTTATGAGTAAAAGGACCGAATAAAGACAGGGGTGAATGAGTAATAATGTTGTTAAAAATAAGTCCATTGACTTCTTTGAAAAAATAAAAGGAAATAAAATACTTGCGGGTATTAGTGATGCCGACCTAGAAGATCTTGATTGTAATGTTGTCTATCAGATTAAGCATTATAAAGCGAAGGATATTATTGCTCTGATGGAAGACGAGGTAGCGGGGCAGTATTTTCTCACAAAAGGGACGGTTAAGACTGAAATGACCGACCCTGATGCCCGAAGTCTCAAAATTGATGAGCTGTATGCCCCCGCTCTTATTGCTCCCGCATTTATATTTGGCGCATACAATAAATTCCCTGTAAATGTTATCGCTAAAACGGATGTGGAATTATTATTCGTACACAAGACGCATTTAATCAGTTTACTACAACTACACCAACAGATGCTTAAGAACTATCTGGTGGTCTTGTCTGCTAGAACGCAATTCCTGTCGCAAAAGATAAAGTTTCTTAGTTTCCAAACTATTAAAGGTAAATACGCATCTTACCTTATTGATAATATTGTTGGAGGTAATACAGATTTGTTACTCAAAGAATCGCACGAAGCTCTAGCGACAATATTTGGAGTCACAAGACCCTCGCTGTCAAGAGCAGTGAGAGAGCTAGACCAAGACGGAATCATAGAAGCTCGAGGAAAGAATGTGAAAATTCTTGACATTGCCAAATTGAAGCAATATGTTAGGTAGGTAAGTGTCTGGTTACTATATTACTGTTGCGGAGTATTATTACTTGTTGAAAAATAAAAAAGATCTCCCCTGAAATATATTGATATATATAGCTTTGGGAGAATAAGATAATTAAAATGTCAAATAGGATAACCGTTGACTTGATGCATGATAATCCGAAATTCTAAAAAATTACAGAGTCGTATGAAAATAGTATTTGCCACAAACAACCCCAACAAACTTCGTGAGTTGCAACAAATTGTTGGAACTAAAATAGAAATAGTCAGCCTAGCGGATATTGGTTGTACAGAAGAAATACCCGAGACTCAGCCTACTATAAAAGGCAACGCGCTGCAAAAAGCCCGATACGTGAAAGATAACTATGGGCTTGATTGTTTTGCCGATGATACCGGACTTGAAATAAATGCTCTAAATGGTGAACCTGGTGTGTATTCGGCTCGTTATGCAGGTGAACAGAAATCAGCAAAAGATAATATAAACCTTGTTTTGCAAAAACTCGACGGACTGAGAGACCGTAAGGCGCGCTTTGTTACCATGATAGCTCTAGTATTGGGGACTAAAGAATATCTGTTTGAGGGCGAGGTGAAAGGCGAAATTATAACTGAATGCCATGGTCAGAACGGCTTTGGCTATGACCCCGTATTTAGACCCGATGGCTACGACCTTACTTTTGCTGAAATGGACAAAGACACTAAAAACAAAATTAGCCATCGCGGGAGAGCTACCCAAAAGCTCCTGCAATTCTTGATGTCAGAAACAAAATGAAGAAAATAAACGAAGGAATAGTATTAGGACATCTGAAATATAACGATAATAAGAACATTGTCCACATTTATACGCGCAATGAGGGACGTGTGTCTTATATGACAACTATTCCTAAAGGAAATAATAAGCATAAGGTTATAAGTGCGTTGTTGCCCCTGTCAAATGTGGAAGTAACATATTTGGACCATGCTTCCGAAAGCATGAAAAGAATTACCGATATAAGGCTTGCCAAGACATATAAAACTATACACATGGACGTTGTGAAAGGTTCAATGTCTTTATTTATTGCAGAGTTTTTGGAAAAGTGCCTAAAACACAACTCTCCCGACGATGATTTATACCGGTATATAGAATACTCCCTTGAGTATTTTGATAATCTTGACAGATATTCCAATTTTCATATTGAATTTTTATGCGGATTGTCAGAGCATTTTGGCATTCAGCCGAGAGAGCTTGATTCCCATAGGCATACAAACACTATATATTGGGATTTTCAGGAGGGGCTGTTTGTAGATGTTATGCCTGCACATTCTAATTTTTTAGATTCTGAATTGTCGATAATGGCGTGTCGATTCTTTGGCAGAAACCAGACTTCAGATATGAACCTGAGCCGTAGTGAGCGCAACAAGCTCCTGCATGCCCTCATAAAATACTTCTCTATACACCTCGACGGCATAAACAAAATCAACTCCTTGGAGATCTTGCAAGAGGTGTTTGCTTGAAATATCATGTTATGTACGATAATGCTAAGTCTGTGTTATCATGCGGACTGAGATTCTGATATTTACCAATCATGTGCAATCATAACAAAATTGGTATTTTATGGATGTACCTATCCACTAAAGCATATTGTCACCTGTGTACACAGCATGGCAGTGCTCTGGTAAAATGCCGGATAGACTTGCTCATTTGCTTACATCCTTAAAAATAACCACTAGAAATATTGCCATAATTAAGGGAAGACACTTTGCTTGTGTAATTACCTGATAATCAGTGGTGGTTTTCTGTTAAGGGAAGATTACCTCAAAATAAGGGAATACTCGCTCGGAATAATCAATAAATAGTATACATTTGCGCCCAGATAAATACGACTAAAGAAATGTAATTTTTTAAAAAAACAAGAAAGATGCAAATAGATATAAGAAAACTGCAATTTAGTGATTTCGATGAACTTGCCGAAGTGATGAAACGGGCTTACTCCTCTATGCCTGAGTCCTTGTGGTCGAAGAAAAGTATCAAAAAACTAACTTCTATCTTTCCCGACGGACAAATATGTATCACTGTTGACGATAAAATAGCAGCAGTTTGTCTCTCAATTATAGTTAATTACAAAGAGTTTGACGACGAGCATACCTACTCGGAAATAATTGGAGATTTTTCTTTCAGCACCCATTCCGCAGTTGGCGATGTGCTATACGGGATAGAAGTTTTTGTCGACCCGGAATATAGACAATTTCGACTTGGACGCAGACTATACGATGCACGGAAAGAGCTTTGCGAGACACTGAATCTAAAATCAATAATTATTGGCGGAAGAATACCAAACTACCACAAACACAGTAAGGAACTAACACCACGAGAATATATCCGTAAGGTCAGGGATAAAGAAATATACGATCCCGTACTCTCTTTTCAGTTATCCAATGAATTCTTGCCTATAAGAGTATTGAGAAAATATCTGCCCGGCGACGAGGATTCTAAGGAAAATGCGGTATTGCTGCAGTGGAACAATATATATTACAGCAAAAAACCGAATGCGATGCAAGACAGTGTTATCAGGCTTGGACTTGTGCAATGGCAGATGCGACATTTCAATACTATTGATGAGTTTTACGAGCAGGTTGAGTTTTTTGTTGATGCCGTGGCTGGATACAATGCTGATTTTGCTTTATTTCCCGAATTTTTTAACTCACCGCTGCTCGCTCCTTTCAATCATCTTTCTGAAAGGGACAGCATGTTGGAGTTGGCAAAAATGACCGAAGAAATTAAAAATAAAATACTAGAATTTGCAATCAGTTATAACGTAAATATTATCTCGGGTAGCATGCCATTTGAAGAAGATGGAGATTTGTATAACGTCAGCTATTTGCTTCACCGCGACGGAAAGATCGACGAATACCGCAAAGTACATATCACGCCTAACGAGAAAAAATGTTACGGAATGAAAGGCGGTAATGAAATAAAAGTTATTGATACCGATTGTGGAAAGGTTGGATTGGTAATTTGCTATGATGTGGAGTTCCCTGAACTATCAAGGATACTTGCCGACCAAGGGATGAAAATCCTCTTTGTGCCGTATCTGACCGATACTCAGAATGCTTATACGCGAGTTAGGACTTGTGCACAGGCCAGAGCTGTCGAAAACGAATGTTATGTCGCTATTGCAGGATGTGTGGGCAACTTGCCGGGAGTGAACAATATGGACATCCAATTCGGACAAGCAGCAGTTTTCACTCCTTCTGATTTTGCCTTTCCTTCGAATGCAGTGAAAGGCGAGGCAACACCAAACACTGAAATGACCTTGCTGGTAGATGTAGACCTTAATCTATTGAAAGAATTGCACCATAACGGCGCTGTCAGAACAATGAAGGATAGAAGAAAGGACCTTTACGAGACGAATTTTATTAAAGACGTGTGATTTTTCTTTTCTCCTCTGCGCAACCATTTAGAATTAATGCGTCTAATATGTAAAACGTTTAGTAAATGTATCCTTGTACTTGTTCAGACAAAGAAGGAGTATATGCTCTATTATTCTTATTAATCAATAAATAGAGCTTATTAAGAGTTGAACATATTCATAATTCGAGCTATTTTATAAACCACCGCCTCTCATGCTTGAGAGAGCGGTGGTTTTTTTACTTTTATAATGTTTTGTCGGAGTAGATTGCTTCGTCATAAGCTTCTCGCAATATCAATATCGGCTGCTACAACTTACAGCATATATCTTGTATTAATACTGCCTCTTTTTGCAGTTCTCGTATTGTTCATCACTGCGGCGTGTATTCATTTTTATATCTTGTGCGGTAAGTTTTGGGGCTTAGGCTCATCTCGTGGGTGAAGGCTTTGGAAAAATGAAATTGGTCGTAGAAACCAAGTTTGTATGCTATTTCTTTGATTTTCAGGTCTGTAAATTGCAAGTATGAGCAGGCTCGTTGTATTTTGAGCTGGTTGTAGTACACCATAGGGGAAAATGATGTTCGCTGAGTAAACAGAGTTCCAAAATGCGATGCAGAATAGCCTACGTTGGAGGCGATGTCTTCCAATGTTATCTTATTCTCCAAGTTTTCTTTCATAAAGACAATGCTGCTCTGTATTATATCCGTTTTCTTTATGTTATTGACTTTTCGATATTGATTTATATATTTGATAGAGCTTAGAAAATATGTCAAACATAGACTTACATATTCTAAATTTTCAGGGCTGTATCCCATTTCGAGATTCTCATACATTTCCTCGAAAAGAGAGAGCCTGTCATTAATACGGCTGCTGTTGCTTTCGTCTATATTAAGGACTCTTCCAAATATCGATAAAAATAATGGGGTATTCTCACCTAGAAAATGGAACCAATATATGCTCCATGGCTTATGTTTTTTTGCTCCATAAGCGTGGTACTTATTGGCTGGCAGAATGAAACATTGATTTTTTGATATATCTACTTTGTCGCCATCCGTCTGCAACCAGCCTTCACCTTCTGCACAGTAGATGAAAACGTTCTCTTTTGTGCCCTCCCTGCGCTCGCGATAATGGAACTTGGCATGAGGGTAGTAGCCGATATGGGTAATATAAAGCAGCTTGCTTATCGGATTGCTGAGTTGCTGACTACGTATGCTGTAGGGCGTGATAATTGCCTTCTCTCCCGAAAACCCTTCAGCTTTTTTTTTCATTTTCATATCCTATCAAATATTTTGGACTCCTGATATTATGGATAGACACTATTTAGACTTAAATATTTTCAAAGTTGCAAAAATCTTCTCTAAAACCGAAGCGTTCTGTCTTTCATCCCGGCATTGACGGTTTTGAAAACTTCTGCTGTGAAATCCTCTACCGTCGGTGCAGGAGCTTTGAATTGACTGTGTACTCCTTTGGTTTCTATTGTTTTGTTGTCTAAATCTATTGTTACAAAGGCATATACAGAGTCTTGATATTCAGCCATGTTGCCCTTCGAGAATTTCTTCTCGCCCTCAACCCATAAATATGAAGCACTGTTTATCTGCAAATAGTCGACTCCGTCGATTTTGCTGTGTGCATCAATATGATGATGTCCGCAAAGGCAGGCGATAACTCGTTTCTCACTGCTATTGGCTTCTTTTATTATATTTCTGATGTCTTCCCGGTTTGGAACAGAGCCGCCAATCTCGTCGAATGCCTGATGCGAAAATATGACACAAGGGAGTTTGCTGTCGGCTATTGTACTTTTTAGCCATTGTAGTTGCTCGTCATTGATAAGCCCTCTGTCTTCTCGGGCAACATAGTAATTGCCATTGTCGTAGTCGATTAGCTTTCCGTCTTTGCGGGTGAAATTGCAGTCTAAAACAATGAAACGTAGCCCTTTTTTGTCGAAATGATAGTAGCTGTTGGACATTTCATAGCGTTTCACCATCTCTTGTTTGGAGTTGTGATCCATATCGTGGTTGCCGAGTACATTGTACTTCTCTCCCACAAAGCTATTCCACACGGATAGTATCTTGTCTGCGCCTGTGCCATGGCATAAGTCGCCCAGCTGAATTATAAAATCTGGCTTGTGCTGAGTGGCAGCATCTACAAAATCTTGCAAACGCTGAGTGGCATCTTCTTGCAAATCCTCGTGTACGTCTGAGATTACTCCAAATGTAATTTTGTTACTCGTCTTCATCATGCACGATGTAAGAACATTGTCTGCAAGTGCTAGTCCTGCAACTCCCATTGCGCTCTTCTTTATAAATCGGCGTCTTCCATTGTCGTTTTGTATTGTCATTTGGAATGTATTCTGATAACGGGCTGTTGCTAATGATATTTTTCTTGTTCTGCAACAAATATAGTAAAATTTAAATTGTTTTTATTTGTTGATTTATGCTGCCCTTTCAGGGCGGGATTGAAGGGGGATGTTTTTTGTCCTAGTGTCTTGCACTAGGCTGAATTAAGTTGCACCTTCGGTGCGGGGAACGATTAGTATGTTTGGTAAGTGCTTGTAAATTAAGTTGTTCAACTTTTAGTGAAATGATATTTTGATGTGCAAATGGCTGAAAGCCATTGTTATTTTAGCCCCATGCAAAGCATGGGGTAATGATGTACGTCCCAATACTGATGCGCCCTGTAAGGACAACTTGTCTATATTAATTAATCGTTCCATAAAAAGCGTTCGTCATCAGGACCCATAAATACACATCGTGATATTTTACATGTTTTGCGTGACTTGTTACATTTTTTGTTGTAGTGAGTTGTGTTAATTTTGCGCTACGTAATTATTAAAAATACTAGTTATGAAACGATTTTTCTTAATACTTGCCTTAATGCTGTCCTTTGGGATGTTATCAGCGCAGGATAATACAATAGATTTGTCCGGAATGTGGCGGTTTCAGCTTGATCCGATGGGCTTTGGTAAAACTCCGGGTTCGCAGTTGTTTAAGGCAAAACTGTCGGAAACCATATTGTTGCCAGGAACAACCGACCTTGGTGGTAAAGGTATTAAAACAACAGCTCGCTATGTCGACAGATTGACACGAAAGTTTGAATATTTGGGGCAGGCATGGTATCAGCGAGAGGTGGTAATTCAGCAAGAATGGGAGGACAAAGAGATAATTCTCAATCTTGAAAGATGCCATTGGGAAACCACGGTGTATGTTGATGGTCAGCTTGTTGCGGCTGACGAGCGACTGAGTACCCCAAACCGTTTTGTTATGACTAAACAAATGGCTCCCGGCACGCACACTATTACAATATGTGTTGAC
This sequence comes from Bacteroidales bacterium, assembly GCA_047975005.1. Lineage (GTDB taxonomy): Bacteria > Bacteroidota > Bacteroidia > Bacteroidales > Prolixibacteraceae > JBKEAJ01. The sequence goes on from JBKECW010000040.1 coordinate 95,175, forward strand.
AATCGCCTAAAATATCCTATGGATCAATGGAATCACGGAACAACTGAATATACACAGACAAACTGGAATGGGATTGTGGGCAAGATGGAACTCATCGCAAAAGATAAAGTCTATATTGCCGATTTAAAATCATTCTCGGATATTGATAATAAAAAAGTTTCATTTAAGATTAAGTTGAATCCCTCAGAAACGGTTGAAGACGGGGAGATTACTTTCAAAGTCTCCGATAAAGATGGGGGAGTGGTGCAGGAAGAAAAATTTTCAATTAGCAGCTCTAAGGACGGAACTGAAGCTAGCTTCGACATATTTTTGGGAGACAAAATGAAACTATGGGACGAGTTTAATCCAAATTTATATCAAGTTGATGCTCAGTTGAATATTGGAGAGATGAAAGATTCTAAATCTTTTTGCTTTGGCATGAGAAAAGTGGAGCAGGGCAAGCATCATATACGTGTCAACGGCAGAGATATACATTTGCGTGGAGCTCTCGACTGTGCGGTTTTCCCTATTACAGGTTATCCTGCAATGGAGGCAAAAGAATGGAAACGAATATTTGAAACCGTAAAGAGCTACGGCATGAACCATATTCGTTTTCATTCGTGGTGTCCGCCCGAAGCAGCTTTTATTGCTGCCGACGAGGTGGGGATATATTTGCAAGCAGAGCTGCCAATGTGGATAAAAGATGTGGGACAGCATCCTGCGCGTCGTGATTTTTTTGAAAAAGAAATGTATGCATTGCTTGACGAATATGGCAACCATCCGTCATTTATTTTAATGTGTAATGGTAATGAGAATGAAGGAAATTTCGATGTTTTGGAAGACTTGGTGCAGAAAGCTCAGAAGTATGATAGCCGACGTTTGTATTCGGCTTCTACGGCACGTACTCACGTAAAGTCAGATCAATATTATACATCTCATGTAACAAGTAAAGGCGGAATTACAGTATACGAAGGTAAGCCCTCGACAATGTGGGATAAGCGCAAGGAATCGGATATAGATGTTCCCGTAATTGCCCACGAAAGCGGTCAACGCTGTATGTTTCCTGATTTTAAGGAAATGAAAAAATATACAGGAGTTGTCGAACCTCGTAATTTTGAAGTGTTTAGAGAACGATTGGCTCGTAATGGCATGCTGAATCAAGCTGATGAGTTCTTTAGAGCTACGGGTGCTCACACTGTCTTGCAGTATAAAGAAGTGAATGAGGCTTTGCTCAGAACTCCTAATTCGGGCGGTTTCCAATTGCTCGGTTTGTCAGATTTTCCCGGACAGGGAAGTGCTTTTGTTGGGATACTGGATGCTTTTTGGGAAGACAAAGGGCTGGTTACTCCCGAAAAATATAGAGAGTCCTGTGCGCCTACCGTATTATTGGCTCGCTTTCCTAAACGTGCGTATACGAATGATGAAACATTTAAGGCTGCCTTGGAAGTGTATCATTATGGCAAAGAGCCAATCGGGGCAGGTGTGCTGGAGTGGAATTTGGTAGATGAACAAGGGAGGGCAGTGAAAAGTGGAAGCATTAGCACTCCAAATGTACCTTGTGCTACCCTTGACCCTCTTGGTGATGTGGAAATTAGCCTTGCCAATGTCAAGCAAGCAAAGAAACTGACCCTTAAAGTTGGTTTGAACTCTTATAAGAATGAGTGGGATATTTGGGTGTACCCCGCCAAAGAGCAGGTGGAGAAGAGTGGATATGTTTACACTAGGGAGTGGAACGAGCAAACAAAGAAACTGTTGAGGCAAGGAAAGAAAGTATTTCTTATTCCCGAAAAAATAAACGGACGAAAAACCCGCTTTGCAAGCCACTTCTGGAATCCCATCATGTTCCGTTGGAAACCGATGATTGTTGGAACATTGATACACGACAAACATCCCGCTTTCAAGAACTTCCCGACTTCGTATTATGCAGACTGGCAGTGGTGGGATATTCTGAATAACGCGACGGCAGTAGATTTGACTGACTATAAGGATTTAACTCCTGTGATTCAGAGTGTTGATACATACGAGTCTAATAGAAAACTAGGGATCGCGTTCGAGGCACAAGTGGGCGAGGGGCGTTTGTTAGTCTTGTGTATCGACCCCGACAAAGATATTAAAGATAGAGCTGCGAGTCGTCAGCTGATAAACTCCATTAAGAGTTATATGGCTTCGGGAACTGCTCCTGGCGATATTTGTGAACTAGAGGAATATCAGGTGGATGCAATAATCAACAATACCGACGATACTTCGGGCGACGGCATGAACGACGATGCTGTGAAACAGTTACTTAATAAATAATACAATGCAAGATATTCATATATTAGATTTTCAGACAAACAGCCTTATTTAATTGATAAGTGAGATGTTAGTATGACTATTCATAACTGATTTAGGCTGTTAGTCCGGGAGTCTGACGATTTGATTATTCGGCTATTATCTAAAGAAATACATAATGAAAAATCGAAAAGTGTACCTATATCTGATAACCTTTGTCGCAGCCATGGGCGGATTGCTATTCGGCTACGACTGGGTGGTTATTGGCGGAGCAAAACCCTTTTACGAGGTGTTTTTTGGAATAACAGACTCAGCATCGGCACAGGGCTGGGTGATGGGGAGCGCAATACTGGGATGTTTGCTTGGCGTGATGTTCTCCGGCTCCTTGTCAGACAAATACGGACGTAAGTCGCTGATGTATGCAGCGTCATTGGTGTTTATTATTTCCGCAATAGGTACGGGAGCTGCCGATGAACTCACGTGGTTTATTATTTATCGTGTGCTGGGGGGCATCGGTATAGGTATAGCATCTAATGTGTCGCCTATGTATATTGCCGAAGCTGCACCTGCCAATATTAGAGGTAGATTGGTGTCTGTAAATCAACTGACAATCGTAATAGGTATTCTTGCCGCACAAATTGTAAATTGGCAGATTGCTGATGCTGTAGTGCCGGGAGAGGATATTCTTACTTCGTGGAATGGACAAATGGGCTGGCGTTGGATGTTTTGGGCTGAGGCTGTGCCTGCGGTCTTATTTTTCTTGCTACTTTTTGCTCTTCCCGAAAGCCCTCGCTGGCTAAGCACGAAGTCGAAATTTATTAAAGCCGAAAAAGTGCTGACGCAGATAGGGGGCAGTTCCTATGCTGACAAGGAAATAGAGAATCTAAAAAACTCGCTCTCCAAGGAGATGGAGAAAGCTAATTTTTCACTCTTGTTTAAAGGGAAGATGCCTCAGATTATACTTGTGGGCGTTGTTATTGCCATATTGCAACAATGGTGCGGTATTAATGTAATCTTTAATTATGCGCAGGAAGTGTTCTCGGCAGCCGGATACGATGTTTCTGATATATTGTTTAATATTGTAATTACCGGTGTTACAAATGTAGTCTTCACATTTGTAGGTATGTATACGGTAGATAAGTTAGGACGGCGCACAATGATGCTATTTGGAGCTTCAGGTTTAGCTGTAATCTATGCGTTGATGGGAGCATGCTACTATTATAATGTCTCGGGGATTGCGGTCTTAATACTTGTGATGCTTGCTATTGCCTGCTATGCTATGACCCTTGCGCCTGTTACTTGGGTGGTTATATCCGAAATATTCCCCACAAGAGTGCGTGGTGCTGCGATGGCAATATCGACCTTTGCATTGTGGGCTGCTTGTTTTGTTCTTACATATACATTTCCTATGCTGAATAAAGGTTTGGGAGCTTACGGAACATTCTGGCTGTATGGAGGAATATGTGTGCTGGGATTTTTGTTTATCTGGAAAAATTTAGTCGAAACCAAAGGGAAATCACTGGAAGAAATAGAAGAAGAATTTACGAAATAAAATGGAAAAAATTACAGAATATCTAATCCAGCCTACTGTCCATGAGAAAGGCACAGCAAAGGCTTGGGAGGAATACATAATGCTGCCGACCTACGAAATAGGCGAAGATGAGAAAAATCCGATATTCCTCGAAAAGAGAGTGTATCAGGGCAGCTCGGGTGCTGTGTATCCATACCCTGTTGTGGAGAAGGTCGCCGACGAGAAAAAAGACAAGAAATATCGAGCCTTATTTTTGGAAAATGAGTATCTTAAGATAATGATACTTCCCGAATTAGGCGGTCGTGTACACATGGCGTACGATAAGGTGCAAAAACGCCACTTTGTCTATTATAATCAGGTTGTTAAGCCTGCATTGGTGGGGCTTACAGGCCCTTGGATATCGGGAGGAATAGAATTTAATTGGCCTCAACATCACCGCCCATCGACCTTTCTGCCTACCGACTACCGTATTCAAAATAACAGCGACGGCAGTGTTACGGTGTGGTGCAACGAGGTGGAACGCATGTTCAGAACTAAAGGTATGCAAGGTTTTACCCTGCGTCCCGGTAAAGCATATCTGGAGATAAATGTAAAAATCTACAATAGAACGTCTTTTCCGCAGACTTTTTTGTGGTGGGCAAATCCTGCCGTAGTCGTTAACGATGATTACAAATCGGTGTTCCCACCTGATGTGCATGCGGTGTTTGACCATGGCAAGCGCGACGTCTCTAATTTCCCAATAGCAACAGGAGAGTACTATAAACAAGACTATTCGGCAGGTGTCGATATATCAAAATACAAGAATATTCCCGTTCCGACATCCTATATGGCAATACAGTCGAAGTTTGATTTTGTAGGTGGATACGAGGATGGCGTAGAAGCAGGATTACTACATGTTGCCAATCATCATGTGTCGCCAGGTAAGAAACAATGGACATGGGGACATGGCGACTTTGGACTGGCATGGGACAGAAACCTTACCGACGAGGATGGTCCTTACATTGAACTTATGACGGGGGTTTATACTGATAATCAACCTGACTTCTCGTGGCTTCAGCCCAATGAAGAAAAGTCGTGGACGCAGTATTTTATGCCTTATGCAAAAGTGGGATACGTGAAAAATGCCAATAAGGATGCTCTTGTAAATGTGGACGTTCAGAGCGAAAGTACTTGCGTAACTCTCTATACAACATCAGAATATAAAGATTTACATATAATACTGAAAGATACAAAAGGGAAAGTATATCTTGATGAGGTTAAAGATGTGTCGCCCACGCAAGTGTACGTAAAAGAGGTGGATACTAAAGGTTTGTTGTCGGAAGATTTAATATTTGAACTTTACACATCGGATGCTAAGTTGCTATTGACATATCAGGAGGATAAACCCGAAATAAAGCAAACTCCTGACCCGGCAAAGGCTGCCAAAGAACCCCAAGATATTGCTTCCATAGAGCAATTGTTCCTCACGGGGCAACATCTTGAGCAGTATCGACATGCTACTTACAATCCGATGGATTACTATATGGAGGCTCTTAGGCGCGAACCGGGCGATATACGCTGCAACAATGCTATGGGACTCCTGCTGATGCGCAAAGGCAAGTTTGCAGAGGCTGAGGACTTCTTTCAAAGAGCTGTGGAAACACAATGCGAGCGAAACCCTAATCCCTATGATGGCGAGCCTTATTACAACCTTGGCTGGTCGCTAAATATGCAAGATAAGCCAGACGAGGCTTATACTGCCTTTTTCAAAGCGACGTGGAATGCTGCATGGCAAGACTCTGCGTACTTTGCCCTGACTCAGATAGATACATGTAACATGGAGTGGAGTAGAGCATTAGAGAATGTAGAGCGGAGTCTGGTGCGAAACTGGCATAACCATAAGGCTCGTCAGCTGAAAACATCAATCCTAAGAAAGTTGGACAGAAGAGAGGAAGCTCTGAATTTTATCGAAGACTCCCTGAAAATAGATGGGTTTAACCTCGGTTGTCGTTTTGAGAAATATCTTATAACAAATGACGAGGCGGTGCTGAAGGAAATGCAAAGTCTGATGCAAAATTCTGTACATACTTACATTGAATATGCTCTGGACTTTGCTGCGGCAGGTCTGTACAAAGAGGCTTCGGACATTCTTATGCTATACGTTTCCGATAAGTCTGAGGTGTATCCGATGGTATATTATGCTTTGGGATATTTTGCCTCAAAGTCGGGAGATGAGCAGAAAGCTAAGGAGTATTACGCTAAAGCAGAGGCAATGAAACCCGACAGATGTTTCCCTCACCGCATTGAGGAGGTGCTCATACTGCAAGATGCTATTGCTGTCAACAGTTCCGATTCTTATGCATTGTATTATCTTGGGAACTTTTGGTATGCAGCACGCCAATACAAGAATGCTGTGGAGTGTTGGGAGAAATCAATGCAAATAAATGATAAGTATCCAACCGTCTTGCGAAATCTTGCTTTGGCATACTACAACAAGTGTGATAAAAGAATGGAGGCTAAAGCATTGTTGGAGAAAGCATTTGCATTGGATCAGACTGATGCTCGCCTGCTGATGGAACTCGATCAATTGTATAAAATCGTGGGAGTGCCTCACAGAGAGCGACTTGATTTCTTGGAGAAACATTCTGCACTGGTGGAACAACGGGATGATTTATGTATCGAAAGAATTACGCTATACAATCAGTTGGGAAATTACAATAAGGCGATGGCACTGATTGCTTCCCGCAGGTTTCATCCGTGGGAAGGCGGAGAGGGCAAAATCACCAAGCAATATGTATTCTGCCGTGTGGAACTTGCTAAAATCGCAATCAAAAATCAAGAGTTTGACAAGGCTCTTAAACTATTGAACGAAACAGATTCTTACCCCCATAATTTGGGCGAAGGAAAGTTGATAAATGCTGAAGAAAACGATGTGGACTATTATAAGGGACTTGCATACAGAGGTTTGCAAGATGAGGAGAAAGCTGTGCTTTTTCTTACGAAAGCCACATTTGGCTCTCAGGAACCTCAGCAAGCCTTCTTTTATAACGACCAACAGCCCGATAAAATTTATTATCAAGGCTTGGCATGGAAAGCGCTTGGCAACATGGATAAGGCAAGTGGACGCTTCAATAAATTGATAGCGCATGGCGAAAAACACTTGTTTGATAAGTGTAAGATTGACTATTTCGCTGTGTCTCTGCCAGATTTGGCAATTTGGGAACAAGACCTAAATCTTCGTAACTGTATACATTGTTATTATGTGATGGCTCTAGGTAAGTTGGGATTGGGAGACAGCGACAAAGCAAAGGAATATTTTGAGAAAGTCCTATCGTTGGATATAAACCATCAAGATGCAAGAGCCTTTGTTTAATGAATGATAATGTACGGGCAGAATTAGGGGCGAAGATATTTCGCCCCTAATTGTTTCAATAAAAAAACCTATTTTTGTAAAAAAACAAACGTAAACAGATGAAAAATCTTATCTTCTTATTATTATTGTTTGCAGTGCAAATGCAGGCGCAAGACATCCCTTTTAAGAATACATACAAAATTGAGGAAGGCGACAGCCATGCCGATATTATCAAAAAGGCAGCACACGTAATACCCACACGAGTACAGTTTGATGCTTTGAAGAATGAATATATTGCTTTTATACATTTTGGACCTAATACTTTTACACGCATGGAGTGGGGTACAGGCAAAGAAGACCCTGCAATATTCGACTTAAAAGAGCTAGACACTGACCAATGGTGCGAGGCGATGAAGGCTGCAGGCATGAAAATGGTAGTGCTGACCGTGAAGCACCACGACGGATTTGTGCTGTGGCAAAGCCGATATACAAAACATGGCATAATGTCGACAGGATTTAGAGATGGTGAAGGCGATATATTGAAAGATCTCTCCGCATCGTGCCAAAAGTATGGTATTAAGCTAGGCGTTTATCTTTCGCCTGCCGATTTATATCAGATAGAAAATCCCGAAGGACTGTATGGAAATCTCAGCCAATATACCACCCGCACTATTCCTCGTGAGGTGGAGGGAAGACCTTTTGAGAACAAAACGAAGTTTGAATTTCTGGTGGATGACTATAATGAGTATTTCCTAAATCAACTTTTTGAAATTCTTACGGAGTACGGTAATATACACGAGGTGTGGTTTGACGGTGCTCACCCCAAAAGAAAAGGTGGACAAACCTATAACTACAAAGCATGGATGGAGTTAATAAGAACTCTTGCCCCTGATGCTGTAGTATTTGGACGCGAGGATATACGCTGGTGTGGCAATGAGTCTGGTGCTACTAGGGCGACAGAGTGGAATGTGCTGCCCTATGAGCTAGACCCTAACGAAACTCCACGTTTCCCCGATTTGAGGGTAGACGATTTGGCAAGCAACGAGAAGTTGTACGATGCCAAGTATTTGCATTATCATCCTGCAGAAACAAATACATCAATTCGTGCAGGGTGGTTTTATAGAGACGACGAGCGTCAGCAGGTGAGAAGTGTAGATGATGTGTTTGATATTTACGAACGTTCGGTAGGTGGAAATTCAATATTTCTGCTTAACATCCCGCCAAACCGCAAGGGACGTTTTTCCGATAAGGACGTTGAGGTGCTTAAAGAAACAGGTAAGCTGATACAAGAAACCTATGGGACTGACCTGTTGGCAGGTGCAAAGGGAGCAAAAGAGATTTTAGATAATGACGAAAATACCTACGTCTCAATCGAAAATAGTAATCAAGATATAACTATCAGTATGCCCTCGCCAATTACTATCAATAGGTTTGTGATACAAGAAGCGATTAATGTTCAGGGCGAGAGAGTGGCAAAACATATTGTTGATGCATGGGTAGACGGACAGTGGAAAGAGATAGCAAATGCCACAAATATAGGCTATAAACGTATTTTACGTTTTGGTGATGTTACTACTGATAAGATAAGAATACGTTTCACCGAATTTCGTGCAACTCCTGCAATAAGCAAGGTGTCCGCCCACTACTACAAGGCCCGTCCGCCACGCCTGACATACAATATGACTGTTGAGGGAATGGTAAGCCTGATGCCGATGAAGTCAAACTTCTCTTGGAAGCCTCACGGCGAGAATACAGCAGACAACCTAAATGCAGGATATAAGATTTATTACACTCTCGACGGTAAAACTCCTGATGCAGACAGTAAAGAATATGATGGTGCTTTCAGTGCAGAGGCGAAAACCTTGAAAGCCCTTGCCATCCTCAATGGCGAGAAAGGGGCTATATTTGAAGAACAACTTGGCTTTGCTAAGAAAGACTGGAAACTATTATCCGATAATGGTTTGAACAAAAACAAGAATGCAGCCTTCGATGAGAAGAAAGGAACTGCATGGGTGTCGGGAGTAGACCGTTCTATAGTTGTAGATTTGAGCAAAACACATAAGTTGACAGGTTTTGCCTATACTCCACCTCAAAATCACCCTAAAGGCTTGATGCTAAAAGGTACGATAAAGGTGAGCAAAGACAATAAAACTTGGACTGATGCAGGTAGTTTTGAGTTTGGCAACTTAATAAACGACCCTTCCAAAAGGTTTTATCATTTTGACAAAACTGTGGATGCCCGCTTTGTACGTATAGAAGCAGGCGAAACCACTGAGAATGCTGATGTCGTGATTATTGCAGAGCTGGATTTATTTTAGATGAATAAGTACAAATCAGAATAAATGGAGGTAAGCCTTCACTTATTCTGATTTGTACTTGTAATAGAGAGAGGTTTTAGAAAGTCGCACCTTTCTTTGGCTCAAAAATGAAATTACCTTCAAGGTCTACTGTTCCTTGCTTGTCTTCTATTCTGACTACTGTATAGTTACCACTTATTACTAGTATTTTAGTTCTGCCGAGATAAGCAGAAAATGCGGCATTCACGACAGTAGTTACTACAAATGGACAAAGGAGTTCTTAGAAGTCGGTAAAAAGAGGATGAACTCATAGAATCCATATCTGATGAAGTAAATGAACTTAGTAAGGGAAATAAGGTTCTGAAGGAGGCATTAGCATACCTTTGTAAGAAAGATTGGAACTGTTGGATTAAGCTCAAAATGTAAGAAATATATGAGACTTATAGCAGAAGAAAAAGAGCATATGAACGGGGTAAAATATTTGAATTACATTCCCCCTAATATTAGAACAAAATCTCCCGATAAGGAAAAGTGAACTTTAGATTGAAGATACAATATGATGTAAAGCGTGTAGTGTATCTGTAAAACAATGTGTTACAATGCCTGTGGTGAATCGTAGTCTGTTAATTAGGACTCAGAGATAACATATTTGTTTATAATAAATATTCAAGAGTGTAGAATGTTTTATTGACATAGTACTTCGATCCTCTGAATCTTTTCTTCGTGTGGCAGATTGCCGTCTAGCCAGTTGATGGTGAAGCCCCTTCGCTCCATGCCTCTGAACCATGTCATTTGGCGTTTTGCAAACTGGTGAATAGCGATTTCTAGTTTCTCTTCCATCTCTTGCTTGCTGATTACGCCTGTTACATAGAGAGTTATAAACTTATATTCCAGCCCGTAGTAGATTAGTGTCTCGGGCTTTATTCCTGATTTTAGCAGGCTTTCCACTTCGGTGGTCATGCCTTCCTTAAATCGACGTTGCAGCCGTTCAGTAATTCTCTTACGAC
>JBKECW010000041.1:0-25747 GCA_047975005.1 Bacteroidales bacterium
TATCGGCTCTAAGATAAAACCCGAAAACGAAGAAATACCACATAGCTTGCTCAACACTTCCTCCTCTTTTCTATACTCAAAATATGCTCTTTACCTAATATATCTCAGTATTGCTATCACACTCGCATCAGGTATTGCAGCCTATCTAGCACTTATCCCCGCAGGCATCCCCATATTGCTGTTTATAATTCAACTGACAGTGCCTATCGTAATGGCATCGAAGTCAAACACCGAAGCAAGCCAAGCCGGACGACTACATAAGAATATGAATGCCTACCACAAACTGCTTAATCATATACACGAGCAAAACTTCCATGCCGAGCTTAATAATGATATGTATAACAGACTGTTTAGAGATGACAACTCAATCGAAGCTTTCAGAGCCTTGTCTCGTTTGCTGAACAGCTTTGACCAACGTGCCAACGCTTATGCATTAGTCCTATTCAATGGCTTGTTTCTTAGAGATTTATTTCTACTAAGACGCTTCCATAAATGGAAAAAACACTATGCCGCAAAGCTGGAACCATGGCTCGACACAATTGCCCACTTCGACGCTCTGATAAGTATGGCAGGAATGATGTACAACCATCCTGAATTTACAGAAGCAAGACATACTCCTAATTCACAGTTAATGCTAAATGCGAAAGACTTGGGACACCCATTTATCGCAAAAGAGAAAAGAATATGCAACGATTTCGTAATCGACGGAAAACAATTCAGCATTGTAACAGGAGCAAATATGGCAGGTAAAAGTACCTTCCTGCGTACTGTCGGCATAAACTACCTCATGGCTATGTATGGGATGACGGTCTGCGCCTCAGATTTTGAATTTCAGATGATGAGTCTATTCAGCAGTATGCGTAATTCTGACGACCTAAACAGCGGCGTTTCCTACTTCCACGCTGAGCTAAACCGTATAAGTCAGCTGCTGCAAGAATGCAACGACAATAACTACACACTACTGCTGCTCGACGAAATACTCAAAGGCACAAACTCCGAAGATAAGCTGCGTGGCTCTATTATGTTCTTGGAACAAGTAAAAGAGCAGCCTGTTTCAGGCATCATTGCCACCCACGACTTAGCATTGTCGAAATTGGAGAAACAATACCCTACCCAATTCTGCAACTATCGCTTTGAGATAGCACTTGCCGACGACATCGACTATTCCTACAAAATCAGCAAGGGCGTAGCGCAGAACCTAAACGCTTCATTCTTGCTACAAAGAATATTGAAATTTAAAAAGCAACCTTAGTCATCATCGACACCCAGACGATGTAATTTTATTACATGACTGCAATATTCTGCTACCATTTCCCTATGTGTAATAAATATAAGGGTCTTATTAACTGCCTTAGAAATAAGTCGTTCCATGAGCAACTCCTCCGTATCACTGTCTAGCGAGGAACTAAACTCGTCAAGTAGTAAAATTCTAGCCGAACGCAATAAGCCTCGGGCAATGCAAATACGCTGCGCCTGTCCCTCGCTCAGTCCCGAACCTCGCTCACCGCACAGGGTATCCAACCCATCGGACAAGTCGTAAACGAACTCAGCGACGGCAGTATGAAGAGCATCATGTACTTGCATATCGGTCGCATTAGGGTTTCCTAGCAACAGATTGTCTCGTATTGTGCCACTAAGTAGCGTATTGCCCTGTGGCACGTACACCATGTTGCATCGAGTGAGCGGGCTTACCTCTTTCTTTTGGCTTAAACCATATAGATAGATTTCTCCTTCTTGCGGTCGCAACAAAGCAAGCATCAATCGAATAAGAGTACTCTTTCCTGCGCCAGTCTCTCCAATAATGGCAGTGCGACTGCCGGGAGCAAAGTCAAAAGAAAAGTCCTTTATTATTTGCCTGTCATCGTTTGGGTAGGCAAAAGAGACTCCCTCCATACGAACACCAACTTCTTGATCAAAAATATGCAACTTCCCTTGTTCCTCTATGTCTATATCTTTCAATTCTTTTAGACGCTCTACGGAGGAAAAAGATTGAGCAATGGTAGGAATATAACGGCTCAACTCCACTATCGGGCGTTGCACCTGTCCCACCAATTGCAAGAATGCACTCATCACTCCGTATGTTATTGCTCCTGCATAAATGCCCTTGACTCCCCAAACAAAAGCAAAAGCGTAACTGGTAGCAAACCCTAGCATTATCAGGGCACGGGAAAATGTGGTTAGGTTAATACGCTTTAGGGTTTGTCCATACAATACATCTTGAAGAAAACCCAGCCTATCACTCACATTCTCGCTTTGCTCTAAAGTGCGGATCAACACAGAGTGCTGAATATTCTCTTGCATGTGAGATTGCACTCGGCTGTCGCTTGTTCGGATTTCTTTTGTCAGACGGTGCATTCGCTTCATATAAATTTTGCTCAACAACAAAAAACCGGGCATTATCAAAATCATCAGCCATGCCATTCTTTTGTCAAGCTGACAAAGAAATACAAATGCCGACAAGGCCTGAAAACAAACCACAAGTATGGATGGGAATGTCTTGCACAGAACCTCTGCCGTCATGCGCACGTCCTCCTCTATGCGGTTTAGCACATCGCCACTATGAAAATGCTCCTTCCCACCCCACACACTAAACATAAGGTGTGAAAAAAGGTTGTGCCTCAGCTTATTTTTAATTCTAATATCGTTCCTATTCTCTAGCCATCCTCCGTATGCAGACAGAAACAACTCACATATCATTACAACAACAAGCAAAACAATATAATAACTAATATTCCCCTCGACAACATGGCTTGCAATATCTATCAATTGTTTGCATAGCCACACAAACATCAATGAGAAACAAACCCGCAACACCCCCACCGCTCCTCGCAGCACAATCCATGAGCGAAAGCCCTTTGCAAATCCCCACAGCCTCTGTATATTTTCTCTCATATGTTTATATATTGTTTTTACTATCCTTTTGAGAAGATAGGAAATATAGTTATACTCTTTTTCCTTCCCAAGAGGAAAATAGTTTATCCTTTATCACTTGCTTTGCCCCATTTATTACTGAAACTAAATAACAAACAAATACGTCTTTGGGGACAAGTCGAAACAAACGCACAGCACGCTTGCTATAACACTTAAGGTGATGCAACTTTCCCGAAAAATATCCCGGCGGACGGGTTGTGCGACTTTGATCGTAATGTCCAAAATTCCCTGTTTGTAATATATGTTCTGATATTATTTCCTTTGCGACGGACTTATATGCATCTGAATAGAATGGAAATTCATCTTGCTCTAGACCTAGATAATTTACAGCAATGTACCCAAATATCTGCCATGTCCGAAGCATCTTAAAGGATTTTAAATCCTTAAGTAACTCTTCTCTGTCAATTTGCTTGCAAAAGACATGTAGATATATCGCCCAATCGCACAACTGTCGCAATCCGACACCTCCCAACAGAAAATGTTGGTAAAAGTGGATAAAGATGTACAATGCATCGAAATTTACAGGTGGCAATTTTACGTCTACGGTAGCGATTTGCATTGTTCTCAATCTTTCGCCCATAAAATGCTTCTGTGTCCATCTTTGAAATTTAGCATCTACAAAGATATTACGCAACTTATCTGCCAGCAGATGAAGCTCTATTGCAACTCCAAACAGACAGAGATTTTCATGTTTTTCACTTTTGACGATCGTTTCACTTTCGGCACCTATACCGAGTAGTATTCCTTTTGCTTTGCCACAGTCGTTTTTACCCACATACAAATCAATATCTCCACATTGGCGGCGCAGGGGATTTGCATAGTTTTGTGCGACTCCTTGTCCCTTTAGCAATATAGGACTAATGCCTTCCTCTTGCAGAGGAGGGACAATCTTTGCGAGTGTCCTGCTCATTAATTCGTGGCTTTGCTCTATGCGAAGAACGCTCTGATACAGCTTCCGCATAACTGCCGAAGGTGCTTGCAATTCCTGCGGCATAACAGAGATACCGTCAAATAATACACCAATTACAGTCTGCATGGATGCCATTTTCAGGATAGAGTCCCAATCGACAACTTCCGAAAACAGGTCTCCATTTATCGGCTTGCCCCACAATCCCGAACGCATAAGTGCAAAGAACTGTTGCTCGCAATGCTTCATTCTTCCACTATTCCAATACTTATCCATGCTTGTGCTATTTCATGAGCATCAGCTCCTGCCTGAGCTTTGGGCAAATCGTACTTTGTCATCAACAAATCTGCCAATGTGCACTCGTCAAAGCCTTTCCCCTCTACGGACTCCCAAAGATAGGCGGCAGCAGAGTTTAGGGCGATCAACTTATTGAAGTCAATTTGCTCAAGCCCCTCGCCAACTACGATACGTTCATTGCCGACACTACGGAGTGTGAATCCTTTTTTTATTCTCATCCTTTATTTTTTTATTTAAATATCAAATGCACCGCTTATATACCGCTAATAGATAAGGTCTCACAGGTAATAGCGCCCTCCACATCCATGCTTTTCGTCTTTCCCACCTACTGTTGCAGTCTATGCGGGTCTCTTTTTTTATTATTGTTGTAGCATAGCCGCATATACCATCTATTTGGCAACGTTCCGTTCCTTTGATGTTTCCATCACCCATCAGAGTTATGTCATCACCATTGACTTTCACAATGCGATGCAGAATAAAATGTTTCGGCAGAACTTCTGCCAATACTATATCGCCCACCACATAACAATCTTTACGACGCAGCTCGACAATATCTCGCCCACCGACAATAAAAGGCAACATACTGACACCTTTAGCCTTAAAGCTAACTCCACTACCACCTGATAGCATTTTTGCCATTTCGGGTAATAGTTCTTCATTGGGTAAACTTACATTTCGCATCTTACTCATTTTGCAGATTTGAGGCACACAGCATCGCAGCATCTCTGTCAGGCAAACAATCAAGCTGATAGCATGCCACACTGCGGGCTAACGTCTCTAACGTCAGATGAATACCAGTAGCGATATCATCTTCCCAGCTCATATTGGAACAAGCAGGGAGCAATGTTGCATAAGCCCGCAAAGCAGATAGTCTTTTTATTAGGTTTTCGGGAGCTTGGCTAAGTTTCACAACCCCTGCCAATGGGACACTGATGTTTTTGTAGCATGCTGTCTTCCCACTCCATGGAGACCCGAATACATAAGCCCTGCCGTCAATAATACGAATTACAGGATTGTCGTCATTCAGTAGTTCACTGCTATCAATATAGTCGATCCACAGACGACTGTGGGTGCTTTTACCCGTTCCACTTTTACCTAGGAATACAAAGCCCTTGTTTTCTTTCTTTATCACCGATGCATGTATAAGCAAGGTATCTAGTCCGGCAGATGCAATGGCATATAGTAACATCAGGCAGTTGTTAAGACAAAATACTGCCTCTTGTTCATCGCTAGGCAAACTTACTTGCGCCTCGCGAAACTCTGTATTAATATACATTTCCCCATAGGAGGAACTGGATGGAGGAGCAAGCAGTATGCGAAAATTTCCGCATGGAGACTTCGATATATCAATAGATGCAATATCGTCATCAAACCGCCCAACATGCCTAAACTCTTTGTTTTTATCTAGAGAGTCAACAATCGTCAATTGAAACAAACATGTGCCAACATGATCCATCACTCTAAATGGTATATAATTAGACAGACTGTCTATCCAAGCATTTCTTTTTGAGAAAGTCAGCTGAAACGAATGCTCTCCAACCGTATAATAATTACATAACATATCTAATACCTTCTACATTTCACAAATGTAAGTATTTTATTCGTCATATCAATAGGTCTATCTACCATTATACATGGACTTGAAGGCACCCAAGAGCAACAAAATTATTGCCCATAAAAATAAGTTTTCTTGGCATTAGGTATGCCTAATCTGCGATATAATATTCTTCAGTTCATCTAAATTCAGATTTCAAACGAAGCTCAGAAACAACTGAGAACTCTCCGACCGGTTTGCTACTTATTCGACTCAAAAACTCATTATCACCAAATTCCAGAAAGCAAATACTTTGCTCGGTATCATTTTTTTTCTAAATTGCAACTTGTTTCAGAATACAAGCAATGAATAAGCCCTAACACATGGGGAGGGAATGATTATAAACTGCAAAAGCACACAGTTTACTGCTTATTGCAAAAATACAAGCCAATGAAAATAGAAAGAATTGCAGTGATAGGAGCAGGGGTAATGGGAGGCTCGGTGGCAAAAGGAATAGCCGATTCCGGCTACTTGACAGCTTCGGCAATATGCATGGCAAACCCTAATGCAGGAAAATTGGAAGAGTTTAAATCAAAAGGGTTTTGCGTTACTACCAACAATAAAGAGGCGATTAAAGATGCCGACTGTATTGTGCTTGCCGTCAAACCACATCTGCTAAAAACCGTTATCGACGACCTTGATGACAGTCTTAAGGCAAGTCAGGCAATCCTGTCTGTAGCGGCAGGAGTATCAATAAAAGAGCTGGAGGAATTGTTGGGACAGGACAATCCCATATACCGCATTATGCCAAATACGGCTGTGTCTATACGGCAGTCCATGACTTGCATTTCGGCTAACAAAACAGGGCGCAAGGAGGTAGTATTGATTAAGGACATGTTCGACCGACTCGGCAAAGCCCTTGTAATCAGCGACTCACAGATGGATGCGGCAACAGTACTGGCATCATGTGGCATTGCCTATGCATTCAGATATATCAGAGCTGCTATGCTGAGCGGTGTAGAAATTGGACTGAAACCTGATGTGGCGAAGGAGCTTACTCTGCAAACACTGAAAGGAGCTGTCGAATTGCTGGAAAACACAGGCAATCATCCTGAACAAGAGATAGATAGAGTAACTACCCCAAAAGGTGTAACCATAAAAGGTCTGAACGAAATGGAACATAATGGTTTCAGCTCATCGCTTATAGTAGGAATGCAAAGAGCTTTTGAAAGCATGACATGAAATACAAAAGTATAACACTTAAAATCGGCAGCAATATCCTCACTCGCAACGACGGGATGCTGAATGTGTCGCAAATTGCTCATATTATCGACCAAGTTGCAGCTTTACGACGCACGGACATCGAGATTATTATCGTTTCGTCAGGGGCAGTGGCAGCAGGCAGAGGCGAGCTAAAGCCAAACAAGAACTTAGATGCCGTCTCGGCAAGACAACTTTACTCCGCCATAGGACAAGTAAAACTAATGCGCAGATATACAGACCTTTTCAAAGAACACGATATTGCTTGCGCACAAGTGCTTGCCACAAAAAGTGATTTCTCCGACAGAGAGCATTACCTAAATATGAGAAACTGCATAAGAACAATGCTCGAAAACAATGTTATCCCAATAATAAATGAAAATGACACCATATCAATATCTGAATTGATGTTTACCGATAATGACGAACTGTCGGGAATGATTGCCTGCATGCAAAAATCCGAAGCACTGATTATGCTTAGCAATGTTGACGGCATTTATAATGGCAATCCGCTGGATAGAAGCTCAAAACTTATAGAAACGATAGAGGCAAAAGACAAGGTATGGATGAACAATGTAAGTCGGCAAAAATCAGGCTTCGGGCGTGGTGGAATGCTGACTAAAGGCTCAATAGCTCAGCAAGTTGCCAAGCAGGGTATCGACGTGCATATTGCCAACGGAGCGCAAAAGAATATAATCCTTGACTTGCTAGACTCAGACAAAAAGGTTGAGCATACGACTTTTGTGGCACAAAAACAGAATCCATCCGATGTGAAAAGATGGTTGGCTTTGTCAAATAGTTTTGCCAAAGCAGAACTTATTGTAAACGACGGTGCAAAAGAAGCCCTGATTTCAGAACAAGCCACAAGTCTACTGTTGGTCGGGGTCGTCAGAACAACAGGAGAATTTAAAAAAGGGGATATTATCAAAATCAAGGATGAAAAAGGAGATTTAATCGGCTGGGGAAAAGCAAATATCAGCTCCTCGACAGCACAAGAGAAACTCGGGAGAAAATACAAACAGGCAATTATACACTACGATTATTTATACCTGAAATAACATGAGCACTAAAGAACAACTGATAAAGACACATAGAGCGAGCAGAGACCTGACTTTGCTGGCAGAAACAAGCATCAACAAGATACTGATAGAGCTTGCCAATGAATTAGAACAGCATAAAGACACCATTCTTGCAGCAAATAAGAAAGATTTGGACAGGATGGATACGGCAGACCCAAAGTTCGACCGGCTGAAACTGACCGAAGAACGTCTCAATGGAATTGCCACGGATGTCAGAAACATTGCGGCAATGAAATCTCCCCTTGGCAAAATACTGGATGAGGTAATACGACCCAACGGCATGAAAATAAGAAAGCTAAGTGTAGCGTTTGGTGTTATAGGCATAATCTACGAAGCACGCCCCAATGTTACCATAGACGTGTTTGCTCTCTGCCTCAAATCCGGTAATGCTTGTATTTTAAAAGGTGGAAGTGATGCGGAATATTCAAATAATGCTCTTATCAAGACAATTCATAGAATACTGATTAATAATAAAGTAAGCACTGATGTCGCAGTTCTTCTACCAACAGCAAGAGAAGCGACTGCCGAACTGTTGTCGGCACATGGCTTAGTAGATTTAATAATACCACGAGGCTCGCAAAAACTGATAAACTATGTAAGAGAAAACTCGTCAATTCCTGTGATAGAAACAGGTGCAGGGATTTGCCACACTTATTTTGACGAGTTTGGAGATGTCGAAAAAGGTAAGAATATCGTTAACAACGCAAAAACTCGCAGACCCGGAGTTTGCAATTCCTTAGATTGCTTGATAATACATTCGACCCAAGTAGATAAACTAGCAGAACTGTGCAGCTTACTCCCCGACAGCAAGGTTATTATATATGCCGACAGCAGAGCTTATAATGCATTGCAAGGCTCCTACCCCGATAATTTATTGCAAAATGCAAATGAGGAGCATTTCGGCACGGAGTTTTTGGATTACAAAATGGCAATAAAAACTGTCGACACCTTCGACGAGGCATTGGGACACATCGACAAATACAGCTCTAAGCACAGCGAGTGTATTATCAGCGAAGATCTAGAGCGTAAGGTACTGTTTCTTAAACTGGTGGATGCCGCCTCTGTGTACAGCAATGTCTCGACAGCTTTCACCGACGGTTCGCAATTCGGACTAGGTGCAGAAATAGGAATATCCACACAAAAACTCCATGCACGAGGTCCTATGGCATTGTCAGAATTAACAAGCTATAAGTGGCTTATCGATGGCGACGGACAGATAAGAAACTAATAATCAAGCCGCAACAAAAATCATTTTTGCAGTTCCTCTGCAATACTTCTTGCCACCAGTATGCCGTCTATGGCAGAGGAGGTAATACCTCCTGCGTACCCGGCCCCCTCACCACATGGATATAAGTTTTTGATTTGCAGGTGCTGAAATGATTCCTTGTCTCGTGGTATTCTAATCGGCGAGGACGTTCTTGACTCTACCGCTACAATATGTCCCTCGTTAGTACAAAATCCCTTTTTCTTTTTGTCGATTTGCACAATTCCTTTTTTTAGCCTATTGCCTATAAAGCGTGGAAGTACACCTCCAACATCTGTAGACTTGCAACCCGGAATATATGAGCCGCTTATAACTTCAGAATTTGTTTTCCCATGGCAGAAGTCCGCAATTCGCTGAGCCGGAGCTACAAAGTCTCCTCCTCCGGCTGAATAGATCTGCATCTCAAGATATTTCTGAAATTCAAGCCCCCTAAGAGCTCCGTATTTGGCAAAAGACTCAAAATCTTCAAGTCGTAATTCTACCACTAGACCAGAATTTGAAAAAGGAGCTTTGCGATGCGACGGAGACATGCCATTGACCACCAACTCTCCATTGTTTGTCGAAGCCGACACGATTAGCCCTCCGGGACACATGCAAAAAGAATATACCCCTCGCCCATCGACCTGTTCAGCAAAGGAATATGTTGCCGAAGGCAGATAATTAGGGACATTCTTTGTATTATATTGCAGCTGATCTATCAACTCACGTGGGTGTTCAATCCTTACACCTACAGCAAAGGGCTTTGCTTCGAGCGCTACTCCTTGGTCTTGCAAATTGTAATAAACGTCTCTTGCCGAATGCCCTGTAGCCAAGACAACCGACTCGGCATCAATCGACTGCCCTCCCGACAAAACAACTCCCGTTGCTTTCCCCGTCTTAATATTTAACTTGTGAAACTTGGTGTTAAACATAATTTCTCCGCCCGCATTGGTGATATAAGCAAGTAAATTGTCAACAATAGCAGGCAATTTGTCACTACCAATATGAGGATGAGCATCAATTAGTATTTCTCCGCTTGCCCCGGCTTCATGGAAAATAGATAACACCTGATGCATCTCCTGTTTTTTTTTCGACCGCGTATACAGCTTGCCGTCAGAAAAGGTTCCGGCACCTCCGGCACCAAAGCACAAATTGGAGTTTTCGTTGATTTCCATACTACGATACATCTGTGCAATTTCCCGCTTTCTTGCAGATGTCAAAGAACCTCTTTCTATCAGAATGGGTTTAAGACCATTACGTATCAATTCAATAGCCGCAAACATACCGGCAGGTCCGGCACCGACCACAACAACGGGTTTTGCTCTTGCGACGTTGTTGTCGACAAGAAATATTTCTTGGCAAATCCTTTTATTTGATATCTCAAGTTGGCAATTTACCTTAATGTTTCGATTTCGGGCATCTATCGAGCGTTTTTTCAGACTTACTGTGTGCGATTTAGGGATATCGCCGACCTTGTCCGTCAGATACTTCCTATAATCTTTCTCTACAAAAGCTTGTTGTGCGGATATTGTTATATCGATTAGGCGATTGTTGTACATCTACATCTCAAAATGGAAACTCAACACAAAGATATTAAGAGTATAATTTCTAATGGATTGAGTATAGTAATTACGTTGTTGTTCTTTCCATGTGCGGTCAAGAATATCGTTTAGTCCGATACAGACTTTAAACTCAGTAGACAACTTAAAGAAAGACATGAACGTATCCCATCCGACCCCCAGTTCAAGATAATACGCCATATTGTTAAATGTAATGAGATCTTCTCGTCCCGTCTTTGTGGCAAGGTATCTTGCAGAAGCTCCGGCGACTACGTATGGCCGATTGTTATTTATTCGTCGAGCCTGATACTTTATCAGCAGGGGGAAATCTACCCATGTCATGCGTTTGCTGTAGGCATCTATTGCTCCGGCAGACTCAAAAACATCGTATATAGGCTCGTTAAAATGTATTTTTTGGGTAGTAATTGACAAACCCGGTGTAAATCTCAGGCTAAAGTCGTTGCTCAATTTCACTGATCCAATAAGATTGACAGTAATGCCCGGAGTCAATCCGACAACATCGGCTCTAAGCACTGAATTAGGCGCAACTGTCCCTACTACAAAGTCCTCCTCTTTGTAGTCTGGATTTGCTCCTAGAGTCGGCCAGTTAGTAATTCTTGCATCATATCCGTTTGCCGCAAGCGAAAAACCAAAATGCAGTTTCTTCTCGCCAAATGTCGATAAGTTTTGCATTTTGCGCGCTTGTGCATCTATTGTATAAAAGGAAGCAAGAGCAGATATCAGTATTAATAATTTCTTCACTATTTTTTTCTTTCTAAAACTGTAAAACATTGATAATTATTGTTTCCTAGCACAATAAACAGTCACAATTCCGCAACTTAATGTAGCAAATGACACTTCACTAAACCCTGCATTCTCTAGTTCCACTGCAAAATCTTGCCCGCTTTTGAATTGCGATATAGATTCGGGAAGATATTCATAAGCTCGTTTATCTTTAGAAACCAAGCGCCCAAAAAATGGTAATACTTTGAAATTATAGAAATTATACAAAATCCGAACAAAAGCATTATTGGGTCTCGAGAACTCTAGCACTAGTACTTGTCCGTGTTCCCTTAGCACGCGATGCATTTCTTTTAGCGACTGTTGCAGCTTTTCAAAATTTCGCACACCAAAAGCAACCGTAACGGCGTCAAACTCTTTATCTGCAAATGTCAACTCCGAGGCGTCGCCGGTGTTAAAGAATATTTTGTCCTCCATTTCTTGCTTGGCAGCCTTTGTCTTTCCTTTCTCCATCATTTCTGTTGACAAATCAATTGCCTGTACTGTCGCCCCTCTTTTAGCAAGCATAATTGCCAAGTCTCCTGTGCCAGTGGCTAGGTCTAGGACTTTTGCATTCTCCAAAGGTTGCAATCTTTTGATTGCCTGTTTTCGCCAATACACATCTACCCCAAACGACAAGAAATGATTTAGAAAATCGTAATTTCCCGCAATATTATTAAACATCTGACGCACCTGCTCGGTCTTACCTTGCGTATCGTTATAAGGGTTTACTTGCTTAGACATTCTTTCTACTTTCTACATAGCCCATTGACTCGTCGTCTATTCGTATTTCGCCTTTGGTTGTGTGTCCCAGCAGCATAAAAGGAATACTTTTCTCACGCAGATAGTCAAACAATTGATCTTCGTTTTCGCCACTCACCGATACTATAAATCGTCCTAAAGACTCGCCAAAAAGAAAGGAATCACTCCGCATCTCAATATCTGAGGTAATGTCAAAACCTAGTCCTTTTTTGACACACGCATGATATAACGTAAAAAACAGACCTCCTCTATTTATTGGTAATGCAGAGACTACTATATTATGATTCACCAGATATTTAACTGCCATATTTAGCTTAAGTTCTGTTTCAACGTCAAATTTGGGTAGTGGCGACTCAATAACATCATGGCAAATTCTCAGATAGTCAGACGATGCTAAGTCCTCATCCCTCTTGCCAATCAGTACTATATTTTCGCCTTTCCCTTTGAAGCAGTTATTTTCTTTGTTTGCCGGAGTCTCAAATCGGGACAATAATGTGATAACTAGTTCGGGAGTTGGCTTTTCGACAAAACTCTTTGCAAAACGGATCTTCTTCTCTAGTAGTTTAAGGTCGTAAATTTTTTCTATTTCCTCAACGGCTCGATTTACTTCTCCCGTTACTTCATAGTTCGATGTGCCTCCTACTTGCAAGTTACTTATTGTTACGTTGAAAGCAAGTGGAGTCCCTCCATGTGCATATTGTTTTCGGAGTGCCTTGCACAGCAACACAAGTGTCGCATTATAGCTATCGTCGAGCAAGTGCTCTGACAGGCAATTGGTAGAGACCGTAAGAAAACTGTCTATCCCGGCTATGTTTAAGAAACTATTATCCTCTGTATCGATTCCTATCACGCTTTTGTCTGCATCTCCTGTAAAACCGAAGTAGTTTATAGGCGACAAACTCGGATCAACAATCATAGCGTCCACAACACTCTTGACACTAGCCGGTTGCTCTATGGAATCGAGATTATAATTATCAACTGACACTCCTGTCTCCATTACACTCATAATTTTATCGTTAAGGCAAATATAGCACTTTTAATTATTTATTCTTACTTTCGTAATAGAAAAAGATTTGGCATAAAGCCAAGAATCGGACACGTATTGAAAACAACAAGCCGACTGAAGCAAGTCAGAAGGACAATCTCAACAGAACCTCCAGCCGGCAGTTACAAAATAAGACAACAATGAAAGCACTAATAACCGGAGCAACATCTGGAATAGGCAGAGCTTGCGCAGAACTCTTAGCATCAAAAGGTTACAACTTAATCGTAACGGGCAGGCGCAAAGACAGGCTATTATCACTAAAAAACGACCTTGAGACTAAATACGAAGTTGCTGTAGACTCGTATTGTTTTGATATATCAAAAAGGCAAGAAGCCGAAACAGCACTGCAAAACATCACGTCCAAGCACTCTGATATTGACGTGCTTATAAACAACGCAGGATTAGCGGCTGGCTTGGAACATGTCAGCGACGGCAATATAGACAATTGGGAGCGCATGATTGACACCAATGTCAAAGGCTTACTTTACGCATCCAGGGTCATCGCTAAATCAATGAAGTCCAACAAAAAAGGGCAAATAATCAATATATCATCCATAGCAGGTAGAGAAAGTTATCCTAACGGAGGCGTTTACTGCGCCTCGAAACATGCCGTGCAGGCAATAACCGAGGCAATGCGTATAGAGCTATTGCCCGATAATATTAGAGTAAGCTCTGTCTGCCCGGGAGCGGTGAACACAGAGTTCTCGCTAGTACGTTTTGGCGGCGACAAGGACAAAGCCGACAAGGTCTACGAAGGCTTTAAAGAGCTTGTTGCTAACGACATAGCAGAGGCCGTATATTTCATAATCAGCAGACCTGCGCATGTAAATATTGCCGACATGCTGATAATGCCGTCTGCACAAGGTTCTGCAAGAGATATATATAAGAAATGAATGAACAACAAAGCCTCGTAATACAAAAGCATTTTTAATGCTGACTTATACGGCACTTGCTCGTCTCCTTCTAAATAAGCATCTTTCTTTTGCTGTAATTATCACGAAACTCTTTAGGAGAGCATTGTTTATGCTTTCTAAATATTCTATTGAAGTTTGACAAATTATTGAAGCCACAACGATAAGCAAGCTCTGAAATGGTCATCTGTGTATCTACCAGCAATCGGGAAGCATGCCCCAAACGGACTTCGATAATATAATCTGTCAGCCCTTTCCCTGTACGCAATTTGAAGAATCGACTAAAGGAAGAGGAAGTCATGCCAACCATTTCAGCCAATTGGCTTAATCTTATCTCTTCTGTATAATTGTCATTTATAAAAGATTTAACTTTTTCAACCCGCCTGCTTTCAGAGTGCACGCGAGTCTTGGCGTATGCCGAGCTAGACAGAGTCTTCGCTTTGTCGCTGAATAAAGAAAGCTCATAAAGGATGGCAAGAAAGTTCAACACCGAATAAAACCCAGTATTCTCATGTGCCAACTTATCAAGCATCGGATATACGTTCATTATTGCCAACATGGGGAATGACAGCCCTTTTTGTGCCATTTCGAACATTGTCTTCAGCGATTTAAATTGACTTTTGTCCAAATAGCTAGAGAAAAACATATCGGCAGAAAACTGAATAGTAATCTCCCTTACATCGGTAGATTTGCACTCATGCTGCTCCCACACATGCTCCAAATCCCTGCTGGCTATAAGCACTAAGTCAAAATCACCAATAAGCTCGACAGAGTCTCCTACAATACGCCGAACACCAGACGCGTTGGCTATAAAGTTCAGCTCGTACTCGGCATGAGAGTGCATTGGGTATGTAAAATCCTTCTTGTTGCGATCTGCCACATAGAAGCAGTCCTTGTCAGACAATGGTGTAATTTCTTTAATTATCCGAGTATTTGTTTTCATTGCTAGTTCTTATTTAAACAATCGAAGATAATAAAAAGACTAATTGCAATAAAATTTTCCTCCTCTACATCCACAATTATTAAAGATAATGCAACAAATAAAAAGATTAGGACAAAACAATACCGACAAAAAGCTATTTTTGCATAGAAAATAGAATAATGTTAAAGCAGCCGTTTTATTCAAAGATGGATATATAAATGAAATCAACAATAATTTTGGTCGACTCTATCGACCTATGGAAACCATACTACGAAACTGAAACCCTCGTAACCGCAGCAGAATATCTGCAACAGAACGAATCAACCAATAGCCCCCTGTTAGTCATAAACCTTTGCAACAACCTCGAATACCATTCCGAAGGATACTATTGTTCTTTGCTTGCACAAGCGCGTGGGCATAAAATTATTCCGGACGTTGGTGTCCTCAACAGAATAGAAAGCGGGTCGTTAATGCGCCTTGATGATTCGCTTCAGAAAATTTGCTATAAATGGATGCAATCCAAGAGTATTCAATCGGATATATTCGAAATAGACATTTACTTTGGGTTTACGGAAGAGCCAGAGCTTGCGAAGATTGCTCGTTTCATTTTTGAGCAGATTCCTTGCCCGCTTATTCGTGTAAGCTTTGCCAATCGTCCTAAAAACCAGATTGAATCTATTAAAACACTAAGTCTTAAAGAATTAAATGATAAACAGGAAGACTTATTTGCCTCGGCTCTTGACAACTTCAACAATAGGGTGTGGCGTCAACCTCGCCACCACAAGGCATCTCGTTTCGATCTTGCAATTTTACATGACCCTCAAGAACAAATGCCTCCAAGCAACAAAACTGCTCTAAATCGATTTATAACACAGGCAAAAAAGATGAATATAAATGCCGAATTAATCACAGAGGAGGACACAACTCGTTTATTAGAATTTGACGGTCTGTTTATACGACAGACTACCGCCGTAAACCACCTTACATACCGTCTTGCTCAGAAAGCACACCAAGCAGATATGGTGGTAATAGACGACCCGTTGTCTATTATCCGCTGCACAAATAAGGTTTATCTAAAAGAGCTGTTGGACAGGGAAAAAGTACCAACTCCAAAGTCAGAGTTAATTTTCAAAAACAACTTAATTTCTTTTGAAGACTTGTCTGAAATACTTGGTTCTCCAATCATCCTCAAAATCCCGGATGGCTCTTTCTCAATAGGCATGCACAAAGTGAGTTCAACGAATGAATATCAAAATGCCGTAAAAGAGCTAAGCAAACAGGCGTCTGTATTGCTAGCTCAAGAATTTGTCCCGACTCCATTTGACTGGCGCATCGGGATAATAAACGGAGAAGCGTTGTATGCCTGCAAGTATTTCATGGCACGTGGACACTGGCAGATTTACAATCATCAGGACAACAAGAAAACTAAATCAGGTTCATTCGAGTCTGTCCCTATAGGAAAGGTTCCTAAGCATATTTTGCGCAATGCCATAAAAGCAGCATCTTTAATAGGCAAAGGACTGTACGGGGTTGATTTAAAAGAACTTGGCAGCAAATCAGTCGTTATAGAAGTCAATGACAATCCATCGATAGATTACGGTATAGAAGACGATATACTTGGAGACGAGCTGTATCGTCTTATTTTACGCGAATTTCTGCACAGAATGGAGCAAAAAGGACAAAAATCTTAATGCGATCAATGCCCTGCATAGAAAGAGCGACAAGCAAGGACTTGTACGAGATTGAAGTGCTAGAGAAACAGTGCTTTAGCACAGAGGCTTTTAACAAGAGGCAATTAAAATATCTGCTTATCAATGCAAATAGTATATTTCTACTAATCCGAGATAACGAAGAAATAGCTGCGTACCTGATATTATTAATGCGAAGAAATAGTTCTAAAACCAGAATATACTCCATTGCCGTTTCTCCGAAGCACCGAGGCATGGGTCTTGCAAAACTACTGATAGACAAGGCAATTGCGCAAGCCAAAGAACACCAGCACAAATATATAACACTAGAAGTGAGCGAAAATAACAAAGCTGCTATAAAGTTATATTCTCAACAAGGCTTTGTTCGCTTTTCTGAAAAACAAACCTATTACCGAGATGGCAGCAACGCACTGTTAATGCGAAAGACATTAGGCTAATTAGCACGATCTCGCCCTACCGAAAACCAAAATCAGCGCTAAAAGCCTTTCAAAAAGTAAGCAAGCGAAATACCTAAGTAATTGCCTATTATATAGCCCAGTGTGCCGACCGCCAAGCCCGAAATAATAATATCTTTGTTTTTTAATGCTGATGCTACAAGCGGGACAAAAGGCGGCGAGAAAGAAAGTGCTGTGATGGTAATGATTGTGGTGTCTACATCGATGCGGAATATCCACGACAGCAATACATGTATCAGCATCGTTCCAAGGACTCCCAATGCCACAAACAAAAACAGATGTAAGAAGTCGATATTCAGCAGTGCCGACAAATCTGCCATCGACGCAACAAGTAGCGAAAATATAAGAATGAGATACATACCCAAAGAAAAGGAATGCTTCATGCGATTGATAGCAGGCACAAGACTTCCAAGCACTCCCAGGGTCGTGATGCCAATTATGACCGTTACCATTTGGGCAGACTTAGGGACAAGCAGGCTGACACCGCCCGAGATTGCAAAAATTGCTACAGATAACCCAAAAGCTTTTGCCATTTCTAAGAGACTTGAGCGGGTGAGCTTATCGTCGAACTCCTCGCTGTTTATTTCTGCCTGTTCTGTTCCTTGAGTAGACACACTTCTAAACCTTGGCAGAAAACGTGATAGCAACGACTGTGCCGGACCGAGTAAAACAACAAGAAAACCGAAACCCACAATGATTTCGTAAGTGTTTACCAAGATAAAAATGTTTGGATCAACGTCCAATGCTGTTGCAATTGCTGCCAGATTAGGAGTACCACCCGTATAAGCACCCACCAACATTCCGGCAACTTTCCACGCTGCGGGGATATGTTCTTTCAGCAGAAAAAACCCTACCACTATCACTAGCACAAGTGCTGCGAGTCCAAGTATCATCGACAGCAAAGCTCTGCCCGCCAGCCGAAACCAGCGTTTTATGTCGAGAGTAAACAGCAACAAGGGTATTGCCAAGGGGATGGTAATGCTCATCATTATGTCCTGAAATCGAGCCAGCCTATTGGGGAGAATATCTGCGGCGGTCAGCAAGCCTTGCCGAATATACTCGTCCATCTGAGCATTAGAAAAATAAGCCCTGTCGTGCAGCAACTCACGCATTTGCTCGGATATGCTTGGAAGAATGCCCATATTCCCCAACACAATACCAACAATATACGCAAGCACAACTGCCCCAATCTTATTCAGAAAAGAATATTTCTTTGTGAGTAAAATGATTACAGCGGGGAAAAATAAATATAAGAGTAGTAGTAGGAAAATCATCTATTGTTTTGCTTAGTTCCATTTTAATGTGTCATATTACAATATGAAAATTGCCCTCCTTTACAGGGCTTTTGTGGGGTGAGAATCGAGAAACTCGTTCCATAAGCTCAAAAAAAGCCAATACACACTCGGGTGGAGAGAGCTTCAGAAACTCCCGCTGTTGCGCCTCGTTGGCTTCTTCCTTTGTTCTAAATATAATTTCCATATGCCTAATTATCAAATATCTTGTATCTCTTAAACGACTAAACAGTTCAACATTGTATTCTCACTTCTCAATGCGAATATCGTATTTTTCCAGCAGTCCACCAAGTCCCGACAATGAAAATCTTGCCTTCCGCACTCGGTTTTGCTCGGGGTTGATAGAATAATTATAGGAAGTCCGAAGGTCGGTCTTTTCGAGATTGGTATGGTCAAAAACAGCTTGCTCCATGTTGCAGTTGTCGAAAACTGCACCTTCCATATCGCACTCTGCAAAGTCAACTCCCAATAGTTTACAGTTCCTGAATACCGTCTTTTTGAGTTTAGACTTCAAAAACGAGGAATAATCAAGCAGGCAATCTGTGAAGCTAAACGCAAGCCCAAACTTGCTGCAGTCGTCAAAACGCAAGCCCATCATCTTACAATCCTCAAAATCAACATCCTGCAAACTTGTCTTATGCAATACCGCTGAGCTTATATTACAAGATTTGAAGGTGCAGTCCAGAAACTTAAATTCTGACAAGTCGCATTCGCCAAAATTACAGTTTTGAAAGGTACAAGCCTCATACTCTCCTTTCTCGATAATGCTGTTATCGAATATTTTATCTTCGTAGTAGCTCATAATCTATTTAAAAATATAACAAAAATAGGCTCTATAACTGAATATTCCGGTGATATTGACCCTCCCTAATTTTAGATCATTTTTAGCCTCTTGTGTGACAAAATTACACTTTTCTTCTCATACTCTCACCTTTCAATTCCATTCTATATGAAGTGCACTAATCTGTCTAAAATAGCATCGGCTATTGTAGCGTCGCCTATCACCCTTGCTATGCCTGCTTGCGAACTCTGGTCTTGCAACATTGTACAAATTGACTCTCGGTTAAATGTTTCATATCTGCAAACTTATTCTTTGGACGGACATAGGCGAAGACAACAACATTTATCCATTCAGCAGAGCGAAGGAGAGAAGCTTCTCTCTTTCCTCTCTGAAATAAAGATATGTCATTCTCGGTGCTGTAGTCCGTGAGAAAAAGTTGCATTTACAAGTTGTAACTTAAGTAACTCCTTCTTCTAATTTTTCTCGTAAAGTTGGCAAACTTTCGGATAAAAAAAACTATCTTTACCATTGTAACTTGAATTTACTATTATGACTGTATCTAAATCGTTTTGCAACCAATTGTTCCTTGCCTCGCTGTTGGTCTTTGGAGCATTAGCAAGTGCATGTACTTCCAACAATAAAAGTGAACCCGAAAAAATAGAACAGACAGAAGTCAAAGCAGACTCCGACTGGTTTCGAGACGCTCGCTTTGGCATGTTTCTACACTGGGGTTTGTACAGCATACTAGAAGGCAGCTATAATGGACACACTCTGCCCGACGAAAGTCTACCACACGGCAAGAGCTGGTACTCTGAATGGATACAGATGCGACTTGAAGTCCCCGCAAAAGAATATCAGGCTCTGGCAAAGCAATTTAACCCCATCAATTTCGATGCAGATGAATGGGCTCGTGAGGCAAGTCTGGCAGGGATGAAATACTTAGTATTGACATCAAAACACCACGATGGTTTTGCACTGTGGGACTCCGATGTGAGCGATTTCGACATGGGCGCAACTCCCTGCAAACGCGATTTACTGGGCGAGCTTGCCACCGCCTGCCGAAAATACGGACTGAAACTCGGGTTCTACTACTCCCATTGGCAGGACTGGGAAGCCGAAGGCGGAGCACAGCCCGATTGGGAGGATAAAGTGCAGCCCTCCGATGAAATGTTTGAAAAATACTGGCAGGAGAAAAGCCTACCCCAGGTAAGGGAACTGCTAGAACGATATAAGCCCGACATGTTGTGGTTTGACACTTGGAGCGAAACCTGCAAAGACCACATCACTCCAAAAAGACGAGACGAACTGATTGACTTGGTACGCTCGATAAAAGCTGACTGCCTCATTAACGGACGTATTTGTGCCTATGATCCCGGACCAAGGGTAGACTATATATCGGCTTTTGACAACGAGCATCCCGAGAAGAATTTAGGTCGTCCTTGGCAGACTCCAGCCACAATGTACAAGTCGTGGGCATGGCATGCGAATGACTTCAATTGGAAATCATCGGGACAAATGATTAAACTTTTGATCACAAATGCCTCATTAGGAGGTAACTATCTGTTAAACATCGGACCATACGCCGATGGCTCATTCCCCGCACCCGCACTGCGCCGACTACGTGAAATCGGAGCATGGCTCGTTGCCAACGGCGAGTCAATCTACGGCACACTACCCATCGACGAGGTAGAACCACCCACATGGGGACGGCTTACCAAACGCACAGAGAACGGGCAGACAATAGTTTATGCTCACGTGATGGACTGGGGCGACGGAACACTTGCTATCCCCGAAAAGCTCGGAAAAGCTAAGTCGGCGACAGTACTCGAAACAGGACAAAAAGTGGAACTGACACAAAAGGGACAAGCATTCGTAAAACCCAACGGAGCATTAGATGCTAATGTTGCTACGATAAAACTGATATTCTAGCAGTTATATAGAGTCCGTCTATAAAGTCCAATACCTGCGTTACGCTATAAGCTATTTTATGGCAAATATTCGTAATAGCCTTGATATTAACAGATTAATATCGTGCAATAGTATGTAAAATAATTGGATAAACGAATGTTTACCATGGAACAAGTTTTCTCATACGAGAATGATTATATTGACGAGATACATCTGACAATTAAAAAACAAACACATGAAACCAACAACTAAAATCTCAATGTTGCTACTTTTTGCAGCTACTCTATTCAGCTGTACATCAGAAGACAAGCAACTGGAGCTGACAGGTAAAGTTCTTAATCCTGAGACAAAATCAATTCTCCTCACCAAACCAGGACAGGATTTAAGATTTGATTCCATAATCAGGATTCCTGTAGAAAACGGCGAGTTTCATTATTCTGCCAAACTTGATTATCCGGAAGGCGTGGAGCTTATGACAAGTGAAGACATACTGGATGGGCAAATGGCGTACTCTGTCGTATTCTTAGAAAACGAAAAAATAAACCTTACAATATACCCGGAGGATGAATTTAAGAAAAATATTGTGGAAGGCGGAAAGCTCAACGCTGAATATGAAAAGTATAATGACCATATGTACTCACAGTATTACGATAAGGCAGATTCAATAGACAACATTATAGAGTCGCTCGAAGAAAAAGGTCTGTATTTTAGCGATACAACGAAAGTGATTATGGCAGAACTTGAAAAAGTAGAATCGAGGGAAGAACAAAAACAAATTTACGAAAAATTAGATGTCCTACATGAACTAGGATTGGCTCTCACACCCGAAGGAAAGAGACTGGAAGACGAACGAGACCGTATTTATAAAGAGTCCTTTGAGCAAACACAAGCGTATGTCAAAGAAAACTCAACATTGGTTTCATACTACTTCTTTTTAAGAAAACTTCTTTCAAACGGACAAAAAAACGACATAGACATTGCCGAGGCGAGAAAGGACTATAAAAGATTTTCGGATGCCCATCCCAAACATCCGTACAATACACTGGCTATAAATTCAATAGACGCAATAGATAATATAAAATTAGGAAAGAAATATGTTGACTTCTCTGCTCCTGATATGGACGGGAAACAAATAAAACTGTCGGATGAGATTGCAGGAAAGGTTGCCCTGCTAGATTTATGGGCTACGTGGTGCGGCTCTTGTATCAGACACAGCAGAGAGATGATTCCTGTTTACAATGAGTTTAAAGACAAGGGATTTACAATTGTTGGTGTTGCAGGGGAATTTAAAAGTACCGACAAGCTGGTGAAGTTTATGGAAAAAAATAAATGGGCTTGGCTAAACCTCGTAGAACTCGACAGACAAAACAATATATGGCAAAAATATGGTGTCGATAATTCCGGTGGTGGTATATTTCTAATTGATAAAGACGGCACTATCATAGCCATAAACCCGACAGCCGAAGAAGTACGAAAAGAACTAGAAAAAAGGCTGAGATAATTTGCTGATGTGGGGATAGAAGAATAATTTATCTTAGTTGCTGATATTATGCGTTTTATCAATAGGAATACGGCAATTATTTACATATCTTTGGGAGAATAAATATTTACACATGAGATGGGCAACTGCCATAGTAGCGGTATTGTTGCCATATTTGGTATTCTCTCAAGGACTAGCTGTCGTCTGGAATGAGAATTTTAATGACGATGGTATTGGATATTGGAGTGGCGGGCAGAATATGCCGAACTCGCTTACATGGACACTGAATGTGGATGCTTGCTCGTTTGTCGACGCAAACGATTATGTGAAGACTGTGTCCACCGGAGGAGGTCGACTTGAAGCACGAGATTGTAAGGGAGAAGCCGTCTGGACAAGCGATACCATTTTTGTCGTTTCTGATAGCCTTGTATTGTCGCTTGACGTCAGCGAAACAGGCTCAGGGAGTAATGCCTCAAACAAGTATGTATCTGTGAGTGTGAATGTTGACGGCACTATTTACAATTTACCCCAAAATAGTCTGCTGCAAGGAAATTTCGGAAAACAAAATATTGAATATTCTTTTGCTAGCTCCATGTTCTGTATTATTTCGGTAAAAATACTGACAGGATATTCGAGTGATAAGCTGATTATTGACAATATTCTACTTAGAAAATATCAAGAAACAGAAGCTCAAACATTAAGCATTACGTCAATCCCTCTGATTGTGCCTAGCAATGAGAGTTTTAGCATAGAAGCAGTAATTACTGATACTTTGGGAAACCGTGCGACTACTTTTAATGGAACAGCACGTATTGAGGAACTAAACTCGAATGCCAATATCAACAATGGTCTGGCACGATGGAACAATCTGCAAATAAGTTCAGCAGGATTGACGCCCCTAACATTTACCATTGAGAATGAGGGATTTACCGCCGCCGACTCGCTAATAGTGATTAATTCCATACCGACTTTGCTTAGTGATGACTTCAGTTCTTTCAATAGCAATATATGGCAAGAGGATACTGCTTGGATAATTGCTGACAAAAATGGAGAATCAATGTTGCAGCATAATCCAAACAGCGAAGGGAATGAGAGCTGCTTGTGGACAAAGCCCATGAATATTGATTTAGTCAAGGACTTGCAATGGAAATTTGAGTTTCAAAATGGAAATTGGGATCCTTCATCATCAAATAAATTTGCCTTTGTACTCCTTGCTGATAGTGCTTCCGACAATTATTCGGGTGTGGCTTGTGGCGTAAATATCAAAGGCTCCGACGATTTATTGAAACTGTGGCAAATCGAAAACGGCAAGCCTGTAAAACTACTATCGTCTTTGAGCTTGGATGTCAACGCCAATATGCATTGTAAGGTTTATGTAGGCAAAAATGTAAATAATGAATGGTGGCTATGTGCGGAAGATAGTATGGGTAATAGGTTCTTATCTCTTGGTGAACAGTTTTTACCCTATTATCCCTGTCAATATGCAGGTTTTATTTTTCAGCATACCTCTACACGTAAGGGCTTGTTATGGTTCGATAATATCAAAATCAGTGGAAGCAGAATCCCCTTTGCACTTGAAAATATTACTGTCGTATCCGAAAACAAACTGCTGCTGACTTTCAACGAAGACCTTGCAACTCAGGGCTTCACTGCAAGGGTGAGGCTTACAAATACTAAAAACGATGCACTGATTATCACCAACTTCACGCAAATAGGGAGCTCCTCGCTGGAACTAAGTTTCGACAACGGCAACTCCGATTATTTGTTGACTCTACACTTGCAAGGCGTGGAATCTATTGACAGTCACACGATTGACAGCAGCCTGCAAGTAATAATTGCTATTCCGCCAAAAGTGGGAGAGCTTATTATCAGCGAGATATATGCACAAGCCGACTCATCATCCCCACTTCCAAATAGCGAGTATGTGGAGATAGTAAACTTAGGAGACTTCCCCGTCCTACTCGATAGCTGCCAACTAGGAGCGGGAAGCAGAGCTACTGATTTTCAGATGGATACTATCCTCCCGAATGAGTATAAAGTTTTGGTCGACATGGCAGATAGTGGCTTGTGGAGTAGCCACGAGGATATAATATTCTTACAATCAATGCCTAGCCTGTCGAACACCGGAGCATTGCTGAGTATCTATAATGCCCTCGGCGATACAATTTCGAGTGTGGAGTACAGCAACAAATGGCACTCCACAACAGCTCAACGAAAGGGATGGGCTTTGGGACGAATAGACCTGCACCGAGATTGCGGACACAAATACAACTGGACAAGTTCTACATCAGCACAGCAGGGAACACCTGCAAAAGTAAATTCTGTCAATGCTGAAAATCAGGATGTAACAAAGCCAAAACTGCTTGCTTGGGAGTTTGCGTCAAAGCGTGAGCTTAGGTTCACCTTCTCCGAAGCAATGCAATACTTTGGTAATGAGCAGATACTAGAGGCAGAGCAGGTGTTGGAACTGACAGACAACACTGCCGATAGCGTTTTGTGGCTGAATGATAGTATCCTATTTGTCGTTTTTCAAAACGATATTCCCATAAACCGTAGGCTTGCCATCACTTTCAACACGCAGCTTAGCGACCTGTGCAACAACGAGTTGGAGAGCTATTCCCTCGATATACTAAACAGAAAAGTGGAGGCAGAAGAACTACTTATCACCGAAATACTATACGACCCCTACTCGGGAGAAGCCGAATTTATTGAGCTGTACAACAAAAGCGATATGGAAACATCACTGAAAGACATAGTTCTTGCGGTTGACAGTAGTTTAGTGAGTTTTGATATTGACTCGCTGATGCAACCCGAAGAGTATTATGTTCTTACAAAAAATATCGAAAGCGTGCTAAGAAGCTACTACACTCTACATCCTGAAAATTGCTTCGA
>JBKECW010000042.1:0-13565 GCA_047975005.1 Bacteroidales bacterium
TGGGAATATGATTGGTGACTACGAACAAGGATGGGAACGAAAAATGCCAGAAACTATTGAAGATGTGCATCGCAATGATTGGGAGTGTGTTATGACTATCCCCGAAAACCAATGGGGATACCATGCAAACTGGTTCGGACATGTTAAGACTAGCTCCGAATTAATAGAAATGTTGGTAAAAGCTGTCTCTTTGGATGGAAACTTCGTATTAAACTTTGGACCTGAGGCTTCGGGGAAAGGTCGAGTAGAAGAGTTAAAACTGGCAGAAGAAATTGGCGATTGGATGACTGTAAACAAGGATGTTATATATGGATGTGGTCATCTGAACTGGAAGAAACAAGATTGGGGCTACTATACGGTGAATAGAAAAACAGGCAAGAAGTATATGGTGGTATTCAATAAACCGGTATCGGGAGCATTGAGGGTTAAGACGCTGGGAAGTCAGTCTGTTGATGGTGCTTACCTGATAAGTGAGTCTCAATCAAGCCTTAAAGTCGAGAAAATTTATAAAGATGAATATATCATTCATTTGTCGGGCGCAGAACCCTCTGACAAGCCTTTTGTGATTGTGATAGATGAAAAAGGTGATAGCAAAGAAGATGATAATTCGGTACACCAAAAGGCTAAAACATGAAGCGATAGGCTATTTAATTATTGATGATTAATGAAACAACCGAATACAAAAAAAACGTCATTGCGAGGAGTCGGCGACGAAGCAATCTCCTGCAACAAAGAACAGATTGCCACGCTAACGCTCGCAATGACGACGGCTGTTAATAAAGAGTTTGGGAAATGTTGTAGGCTAGAGGTGAATAGGTGCATTACATTTGCAATCTTCTGCCCATACAAAACATTATAGAAAATTTATTATCTTGCAAAATAAATGTACACTATGAATCTAAAAAAGACTATAATTCTATTTATTCTCACTCTTGTTATCATTCCTTTGACAGCAAGAGATGTTGTGCCTTTCAATACTGGATGGCAGTTTAAAAAAGGGCCTTTTTCTTCCGACCCCGTAATATTTAACCATTCTTTTGGCGATAGGTGGAAGGACGTAACTATTCCG
Source organism: Bacteroidales bacterium (assembly GCA_047975005.1). GTDB lineage: Bacteria > Bacteroidota > Bacteroidia > Bacteroidales > Prolixibacteraceae > JBKEAJ01. Next base: position 1,070 of record JBKECW010000042.1, read on the forward strand.
CACACATGGAATGCATCTGATATGCAGATTGATAAGAATGTTTATTATGAAGGTGAGGCGTACTATAAGAAGATGTTTACGCCCGAAACTAGTATGACCGACAAAAGAGTGTTCCTGCGTTTCGAGGGAGTGGCTTCTGTTGCAGAAGTCTACATAAACGGGGTGTTTGCGGGAAATCATAAAGGTGCTTATTCCGCTTTTGCCGTAGAGATTGGCAACTTGCTGAAAGCAGGCAAAGAGAATGAAATTCTTGTCAAAGTCGATAATACGGCACGTGCGGACGTGATACCCATAAATCAGACGCTATTCGGTGTTTACGGAGGAATGTATAGACCCGTCGAGATGATTATTACCGATAAGATAAATATTGCCGTTACTGACTATGCCTCGCCCGGAGTATATCTGCGTCAACAAAACGTCTCTGCTGCCTCTGCCGACGTGAGCGTGAAGGTGAAAGTTGAGAATAAGTATAAGGAAGACCATAAAATCAGCCTCCTGACGACAATCTACACCCATGAAGATAATGTCATAATCAAACAAGAAAGCCCTTTTACTATCTCTCCGCAAGGTAGGCATTTTTTGGAGCAGAATCTCAAAATCGACAATCCCCACCTGTGGCAAGGTTTGGACGATCCGTATTTGTATAAGGCTGTAGTACAGATTGTTGAAAACGGGCGAGTTGTTGATGAAGTGGTGCAGCCTCTCGGACTTCGGCATTTCGAACTGAAAGCCGGCGATGGAATGTACCTTAATGGTAAGAAAGTGCCGATGTATGGGACTTGCCGTCATCAGGAATGGTGGAAGTATGGCAGCGCACTGAGCAATGAACAGCATGCTACTGATTTAGATATTATCAAAGAACTGGGTGCAACGACAATACGTTTTGCCCACTATCAGCAAGCTGAATATATTTATGCTAAGTGCGACAGCATTGGTTTTATGGTGTGGGCAGAAATACCTTTTGTCAATAGGGTGTCTACAAAAGAAGCAGACAATGCCAAGCAGCAACTAAAAGAACTAATCAGACAAAACTACAATCATCCCTCGATATACGTTTGGGGATTGCATAATGAGGTATATACTCCGTATGAGGCTACAATTGCACTGACTACGGATTTGAACGACCTTGCCAAATCCGAAGACCCCGACAGATACACAGTGGCGGTGAACGGCTATGGTAGAATGGAACACGAGGTCAATCTAAATGCGGATATTCAGGGTATAAATCGCTATTTCGGTTGGTATGAAAAGAAAATCGGAGACCTCGAAGGCTGGGCAAAGGAACTAGAGGAGAAATATCCGACATACAAAACCATGCTTGCCGAATACGGTGCAGAAGCAAATATCGACCAACAGCAGGAAAAAGTAGGCGAAGTAGGAAACTTCTTCTCGCAATTCTACCCTGAAACTTTCGCTACAAAATTCCATGAAATACAATGGGGAATAATATCAGAACATCCATATCTACTTGCCTCTTACGTTTGGAATACTTTTGACTTTGCAACTCCGCGAAACCATCAGGGAGGAGTGCCTGCTCGAAATATGAAAGGACTTGTTACATACGACCGGAAGGTGAAAAAAGACCCATTCTACTGGTATAAAGCAAACTGGAGTAAAGAACCGGTCTTGTATCTGACGCAGCGTCGCTGCAACGAGCGTGTAAATCAGACGACTACGGTAACAGCCTATTCAAATGTAGGAACTCCAAAATTGATAGTGAATGGCAACGAAATAAAGAGCTTTAGAAAAGGGACTACCGATGTACATTATATATTTGAGAATGTGGAGCTAAAAGAGGGAAATAACACAATCGAAGCAAAGGTGTCAAAGAACGGACAACTGTATGAAGATAGTATAGAGTGGCACTTTTCAAAATCAAATGAAGGGAATAGCCGTATGCCCGAAGCAAAAGAGAAAACGGAAGAACATGGAGGATTATAAAAAAATAAACAGATGAGAAATAGATTGATAGTAAGTTTGTTATGCGTGTTAATGCTTAGTCCTGTTATGGTATTTGCACAAAAGCAAGAGGTAGAAAAAAGAACAAATATAGCTCTCGAACATGGTGCCCACCGACTGGGCAAAAGAACTGACGACAAAATGCAAGCGTGGCGAGATTACGGCTTGGGACAGTTTATCCATTGGGGAGTGTATGCCATCGCAGGCGGGCACTGGAACGGTGAATGCTACACAGGAGCTGCCGAATGGATTAGATCTTGGAACAAAATGCCTAAAGATGCCTACGATAATCTTTACAAACAATTTAATCCCTCCGATTTCGATGCAAAAGCATGGGCAAAACAAGCTAAAGACATGGGAGCTAAGTATATGATTATTACCACAAAACATCATGACGGCTTTTGTCTGTGGCCTAGTAAATACACTGATTATACCATTGCAAATACTCCATACAAAAAGGATATTATCGGTGAGCTGGTAAAGGCTTACGATGAGCAAGGCATAGATGTCTATTTATACTTTTCTATAATCGATTGGAATCATCACGGATATAAGTCTTCAATCAAAACTGAAAAGGATAGAAAAGAATACGAGGAGTTTAAAACCTTTACTAGAAATCAATTAGTGGAGTTGCTCGAAAGATACCCGACAACTAAAGGCTTATGGTTCGACGGAACTTGGGATGCAGCATGGAAAGAACAAGCTGAATTTGCTGATGACCTTGATAAAGAACTCCGAGCTATGATACCCGGACTCATCATCGGTAGTCGTTTCAGACCCGACGATTACGGCAGTAGACATTTTGACACAAATGGTAATCTTATTGGTGATTATGAACAAGGGTGGGAACGTAAGATACCCCAAACCATTGAGGATATTAATGGCAATGATTGGGACTGTGTTATGACTATTCCCGAAAATCAGTGGGGATACCATTCAAATTGGTTCGGACACGTAAAAACTAGTAATGAGTTGATAGAGATGCTAGTTAGGTCGGTGTCTTTGGACGGTAATTTCGTACTTAATTTTGGACCTGACGGCAAAGGCGATATTCGAGAGGAGGAAGATACCTTGGCGAAAGAAATTGGCGATTGGATGTCTGTAAATAAAGAGGTTATATATGGCTGTGGCTATCTGAATTGGAAGAAACAAGATTGGGGATACTATACGGTGAATAGAAAAACAGGCAAGAAATATATGGTGGTATTCAATAAACCTATGTCGGGAGCATTGAGGGTGAAAACATTGGGAAGTCAGTCTGTTGATGCTGCTTTCCTGATAAGTGAACCCCAATCAAGCCTTAAAATCGAGAAAATTTATAAGGATGAATACATAATTTATTTGTCGGGCGCAGAACCCTCTGACAAGCCTTTTGTGATTGTGATAGACGAGAAAGGCGATAGCAAAGAAGATGATAATTCGCTACATCAAAAGGCTAAAACTTGAAGCCATAAGCTATTTAAACTTGGCTATTTTCAAAATCTATTCAAGGTGGGTTTTGTTGTACATCTCAAAGACTCTGATTTCTCAGCTGTTCTTGGGTGATATGCCACTTTTTTATGAGTAATATAGGTTTAAAATTTACATTAACAAGGAACAGGTATTTTTTATGTCTGTTCCTTGTTTCTAAAATCTTCTCTGATGTTCAGATTTAATCTGGATTTGGAGAATATATGTTAACTTGCACAACTAAATTCAAATTAAATACAGAGTAAATGAGAAAAATATCAATAGTTACTATCTTATTTTTGATTGTGCTAGGAGTCAAAGCACAGAGTAGCCATGAGGAAATAAAGAGCTTTGCAGATAAGTTAGTCTTCAAGAAAGTCATTATCGAAGATGAGAATTTCCATATTTGGGGTTCTTCTCCAATTTGGGGAAATGATGGACGTGTACATGTTTTTGTATCACGGATGCCCATTGAGAATGATAAGAAAACGCAGTATGGCTTCAATCATTGGTATGCCACTTCGGAAATTGCTCACTATGTTGCTGATGATGTTGAGGGCCCTTATAAGTATGTAAAGACCTTGCTGAAACCCGGACAGGCGATAGAAGGGGCGTGGAATACAGGTGCTCAGCACAATCCGTATATCACTAAAGTGGGCGATGAATTTGTATTGCTTTATATAGCAAATGCATCAACAATAAGCAATAGAAATGCCTCTAGCTTTAGGATAGGAATGATGAAAACGAAAGACTTAAATGGCTCGTGGGAGGATTGTGCTTATGTGTTGTCGGCACCGTCGGCAGATGATACTCTTGCATGGAGTTACCCCTTGCGTGAAGCCGGTAGAGGTGTTGACAATCCGGCACTACTGCATCATCCTAATGGTAAATTCTATCTTTATTATCGTGTTAAATGGAAAGGGCTGGAGGGCGATAATACTTATGTAGTTGCAATTGCCGACAAGTTGGAAGGTCCATATATTCATGGGCATAAACGATTGATTAACAATACTCGTTACATAGAGGATCCATATGTGTTTATGGAGGATGATTCGGTCTGTATGTTGGTAACGGATAACTACCGCAACAAAGGATTATTGTTGCACTCCAAAGACGGTCTTTCCTTTGATTTTGATAAAGCCGAAGAAGGCTTTCATGTAATGGAGAGATATATTGATAAAGAACTTATTGAACAAGCAAGTAACTACCGTCACCCTAAATTTGAGCGACCGCAGTTGCTGATTAAAAATGGAAAACCTACTCATCTTTTTGTCCCCGGAGGTTGTAATATTAATAAGGGCCCCGGAACGTGTTGCTATCTGCTGGAGATTGAAGAGTGAGAGGCTTTAATAGTTGAATTGTTTAGTCGTCTATTCTTGAGAGCACAAGTTGTAAATATGAATGATCTATGCTCTGTCGATGATGATTGTCGGTTTCGTGGATGATGGTGGTGAACTTTTAACTTGCTCTGTTTATGGGAATGTGTTTTTTTTGTTTAGTGTAGTTTAAGTTTGTATATTTGAAAATTGTAAGCTAAAGACTAAATATTGCCTTCAGATATGCTTTGTGACATGTTGTATAGCATTTTTGGTAATCTATCATTACTTATTATAATATAATACTAAAACATAAAGGAATGAAACAAAAAAAACTTAAAAACATCTTCCCCGTAATTTTATTGTTGCTGACATGCACAATGTTCAGCTCTTGTGGTAAGAGAAAAAATGAAGTTTTAGCCGAAAAACCGAATGTAATAATAATCCTTGCCGACGATATGGGGTATGCAGATGTCGGCTTTAATGGGTGCAAGGACATTCCTACGCCAAACATCGATCGTTTGGCTGGCAATGGAGCGCAGTGTACCAATGGCTATGTAACATTTTCTGTATGTGGACCCAGCCGGGCAGGGCTTATGACCGGTCGTCACCAAGATAGATTTGGCTTTAGTCGCAATCCTCTGCTGGCTCCAAACGACATTGAGCAGGGTTTGCCATTGACAGAGGAGACTATGGCTTCAGCTTTAAAACGTGCCGATTATGCTACGATGGCGCTGGGGAAGTGGCATTTAGGGGCTCACCCAGCTCAATGGCCGCTTAGTCGGGGCTTCGATGAATTCTACGGATTTTTGAGTGGTGGACATATGTACTTTCCCAAAGACCTAACAGTGGCAGATATTACGGAAATAAAAAGTCAGATGGACGGTTATAGAACCAAGATGATGAAAAACTGTGGAAGAGTGGAAGAAACCGAATATGTTACCGATGCTTTGACTCGTGAAGCCGTTTCTTTTATTGAACGCAAAAAAGATGAACCATTTTTCATATATCTTGCCTACAACGCTCCACATACACCTATGCAAGCTACCGAGAAGTATCTAAGCCGTTTTGAGCATATTAAAGATAAAAGACGAAAAACTTATGCCGCCATGGTCAGCTCGCTCGACGATGGTGTGGGCAGAGTGCTTGACAAATTGGAAGAGCTTGGTATTGATGATAACACAATCGTATTTTTCTTGTCTGACAATGGAGGACCCGAAAAACATAACGGCTCTGACAACGGGCCATTGAGGGAAGGGAAAGGGAGCTTCTACGAGGGTGGAATACATGTCCCATTTGCGGTGCAGTGGACGTCGCATATTCCTGCCGGAACAGTATACGAAAATCCGGTGTGGTCGCTAGATATGTTTGCTACGGCATTGGCATACGCAGGTATAGAGCCTCAAAATGAACTAGATGGAGTCAATATTGTGCCTTACCTGTCAGGCGATAAAAAAGGAAGTCCTCATAAGAACATCTTCTTGCCACATCTTGATTATAATGGCTATGCATTGCGCTCAGGTGATTATAAGGTGATAAATTTTAGGACCGACACCGACGAGATGTATAACCTGAAGGAGGATATCGGAGAGCAAAGCCCTTTGCAGATAGATAAAGAATCAGAATACAAAAGAATAAAGAATGATTATGCTGCATGGGTGGCAGATATGAAAGAGCCAGTTTTCCTTGGTCTTGCTGATGGTGCTGAGTACAATAAATTACATCCCGATCGCTTTGTTATGCAGAGCCCCTACAAAGAAAGTGACGAAGAGCCTAAAGTCCCTGAACTCCCAAGAGTTTCAGAAGATTACAAAATGGTTTGGACAGGAGAATTTGACGAAAATGGGAATATTGACAATAGGATAGATATTAATACAGACATCGTAGAAATACGGGCACGGATAGATTCGGCAGCAACACAAAGCTCAGATGTAGTAAATGAGTGGGCTTTGGGCGACTGGCTGAGACTGGGAGGTTCACAGCCTCAAGTGAGTAAAGAAGATAGTGAAAGAATTTTGGCGAGACTGAATCATCTGCATCCCGATTGGAACCGCAGATTTCATACTTGGTGGTTTGCGAAGGGTGGCAACACTGAAGATACTCAGAATGTAGTTAGATTGTATGTTGATGGCTACCCATTAGGTTCTGTGAATATTGCTAGTGATTCTGATAAATATAAGAATTTGAGCCTCAGTCTGACAAAGAAAGCGGAAGAAAATAAAATAGAGGTTGACTACGTTCGTGTTTGGCAGAAAGGAGAATAGGAATAATTATGAAAAAAATATTCTTGCTATTTCTTATTTTATTTTCGCTGCAAAGCGTATTTGCATCTGATTCTTTCGATATTATAAAGAATGGGAGTGGTGCAAATTTGTATTACGGTGGCGGCGAGCAAGTCGTTAAAACAGCCTTGGATATGCTAATCGGCGATTCTAAGCTGATTTGCGACGAGCCAATGTTCATATCAGACGAAATTACAGATAACACTATTGTTGTGGGCATTCCCGAGAAAGAGCTATATCTCAAGGAGCTTGCCGATAAGTACAGCATCAATGTTGCAGATTTAGCAGGTAAATGGGAGGCGTATAAGATACAGCTAGTACAAGATGAAGGGAATTCCTATTTGTTTGTTTTAGGCAGCGACCCACGAGGAGCAGCATATGGTGTGCTGGAGCTTTCTCGCAAAATGGGAGTGAGCCCTTGGGTCTGGTGGGCAGATGTCGTTCCTGAGAAGAAAAGCGAATTTGTGTATGAGCCTGATGGAGTGGTACATGCGCCTTCCGTACAATTTCGAGGTGTATTCTTGAATGACGAGGATTGGGCACTGATGCCATGGAGCGCAGGCACCTTTGAACCTACGCTAAATGAGGAGGCAAAAGGTAACAGAACTTACGGACGATTATATGACTTCAATACCAACAGGAAGAACATCTATAAGGCAATAGGAAATAAAACCTATTCTCGAATATTTGAGCTTCTGTTGCGCTTGCGTGCCAACACAATTTGGCCTGCCATGCACGAATGTACAGTACCGTTTTTTATGGTGAAAGGCAATAAAGAAGTTGCTGATAAGTATGGTATTGTTATGAGTACCTCGCATGCAGAGCCGATGGAATGCACCAATACAGGCGAATGGGATAAAAATAAATATGGTGATTTTAATTTTCTTACTAATAAGGAGCAAGTGCTGTCGTATTGGGAACGCCGTGTTAAGCAACTTGCCAACTCCGATGCCATATATACCATGGGAATGCGTGGAATACACGACGGCCGGATGCAAGGAGTCAAGAGTCTAGACGAAGAAACCCAAGTTTTACATACAGTGTTTGAGGAGCAGCGAAGCATGCTAAAACGCCATAATCCCGAGAAAAATATTAAGGATGTTCCTCAAATATTTGTTCCATACAAGGAGGTGCTGAAGGCTTATGACAACGGCTTGGAGCTTCCCGATGATATTACTCTTATGTGGTGCGACGACAACCATGGACACATCGTCCGTCAGAGTAATGCGGAGGAGCAGCAGCGTTCCGGCGGTGCAGGGGTCTACTACCACATCTCATATTGGGGTAAACCTCATGACTACCTTTGGCTCGGCTCTACTCAGCCGGGACTGATTTATGCCGAGATGAAGCGTGCGTGGGATAATGGAGCAAAAAAGATATGGATACTGAATGTAGGCGATATAAAACCAAGCGAGTATCTTACCGAGTTCTTTATGGATATGGCGTGGAATATAGATGATTTTTCGGGAGATAAGATTTATGAGCATCAACACAATTGGGTGGAGCAGACCTTTAGGAATAGCAAGGCGAATAGTGATATAGATTATATTCTTCGACAATACTACCTGCTGGCAGGGCAGCGCAAGCCCGAACATATGGGATGGAACAGGGTTGAGGTGGCGGAGCTAAATCGCAAAGGTGTAAAAGGAGGCTGGGAGCCGGTGCAGGACTCAGAATTGTCGCCTACGGCTTTTGGCGATGAGATAGAGCGTCGCATCGAAGCCTACAATGATATTAGTACTATTTCGACAAAAATTTATAAGAAGGATATTGCTGATGACTTGAAAGCTGCTTATTTTCAGCTTGTTCACTATCCGGTGTCGGCGGCGGCGGCAATGAACCGAAAGGTGTTATATGCACAAAAATCTCGTTTGTATGCAGGACAAAATCAAAAACTAGCTGCCTATTATGCTGATTTGGCAACAGATGCCTACAACGAAATTGCAGCTTTGAGTTATACCTACAACAAAGATATGTTAAACGGCAAATGGAACTTGATGATGGACATGAAACCTCGTGATTTGCCCGTTTTTCAAGAGCCTGTATTGCCCGAATTACCGGAGGATATTGATGTCGAAACATTGTCCTTGCCCAGGCCACAGCCTTTGGTTGAAACAGCAGGAACTCCAAAGGAAGGCGACCGAATGATAGCTCTCAATGCTTGCGATTATGTGAATAATGTTTCTTTGGAAACTATCGAATGTCTAGGACACAGCGGAAAAACCGTCAGATTGCCTGTTGCCGAAAAAATTGAAAAAAAACAGATACATCTTGAATATAAAATCAAAACAGAGAGCAAAGGCAAGGTGAAAATAAAAGTGGGAGTAATTCCGATGCACTCGCTTACTGGCAGTACAGAAATGAGATACGCTGTCGTGATTGATAATCAAGAGCCAATAGTTGTTGCAACTGAGGCGCAGTTCCTTAGCGATAAATGGGCTGAAAATGCCTTGCGGAATCAGTCTCTCACAATTTTCGATGCATACATCGCAGAGGCGGGTGAGCACACCGTTCGTATTTATGCAATCGACGAGGAACTGTTTGTCGACCAAGTGATGATTGATTTCGACTTGGACAGAAAACACTACCTGATACCGACTGATTAATGTTTGGTTGTTGAATTGTTTAGAGTTTAAGAATGCTGTAGACTAGATAGTGTTTGCCCAAATGACCGCAAGCCATGATTAATTCAGCCCGTGGCATCGCCTCGGGGATATATGTAACAAGAAGATATGCGCACTGAAAGGGCAGATTATAAAAAAAACAGCAGCAAGGATAGGGCTGTTAGTCTAATATCCAATATCTATTAGAATTGTATTTCTATCTTAGAGATGTACTAAAAGAATTGTAATTATTATGAAATTGAGACTGATTGTGTTGTGTGTTTTGGTGGTGGCGTGCAAGGTGTCGCCAACAGCCGAGCAGAATGAAATTGTAAAACAGACTGCTCCCATGATGGGATGGGCAACATGGAACAACTATCGCATTGATATCAACGAAGATGTTGTGAAAAATCAAGCAGATGCTTTGGTTAAACTCGGCTTAGACAAGTTGGGGTACAACTTTATCAATATAGACGACGGATTTTTCGGAGGAAGAGACTCCTGTGGTAATATACTCTTTCATAAAGGGAGGTTTCCCCGTGGGATGAAAAGTATGGGGCAGTACATTCATTCGTTAAATCTAAAGGCTGGGATATATTCTGATGCAGGAGTTAATACTTGTGCGTCGTATTGGGACAAGGATACTATCGGTGCGGGTATGGGACTGTATGGACACGAGGAGCAAGACCTAAATCTATTTCTAAATGAGTGGGACTACGATTTTATAAAAGTTGATTGGTGTGGCGGTGAGTGGTTGGGGCTGGATGAGCAATCTCGATACACAGAAATAGGCAGGATTGCTAGAGAAATAAAACCCTCTGTCATGTACAACGTTTGCCGATGGAAGTTTCCCGGAAAATGGGTTACGCAGCTTGCTGACTCTTGGCGTATTTCGGGCGATATTGCCAATAGTTTCGAGTCTGTACTTCATATAATAGACATGAATGCCGACTTGTGGATGCATGCATCCAAAGGTCATTACAATGATATGGATATACTGCAAGTGGGCAGAGGTATGACTTATGAAGAGGATAAAGCTCATTTCTCAATGTGGTGTATTTTGCAAAGTCCTCTGATATTGGGTAATGACCTTGTTAATATATCCGAACAAACCCTGAGTATTATAAGCAACAAAGAGCTTATTGCCATCAATCAAAGCCCTTTTGTTTATCAGGCGAGAAGACTAGTGGATTACGGAGATCTGGAGGTGTGGGCAAAGCCGCTAATCTCCACAATGAGCGGAAAGGTGGCAGTAGCTTTGCTGAATAGGACAACAGAAACCCAGTCAATAGCCTTTAGACTGGAGCAGGTAGGAATAGACCCTGCGAAAGGGTATGTCGCCAAAGATTTATGGACAGAGGAGGTCTCGGTAACTTCCCGAAATGATGAGCTCTCAAAAGAAGTTCCTGCTCATGGGGTCGTGATTCTAAAAATTAAAGGGAGCTCCAAGCCTTTCAATATTTTTCAGTATAAGGATTCAGAGAAAGAGCCAAGTGTGATGTAAATCTGCGATTCTTTTTTTTTGCCTTAAGTAATCAAAATTTGTAACTTTGGAAGTGGATAAATAAAATAGACAAAACTTACAATGACCAAAATATTTATATTCAGAAATATCTTTGTAACAAGCATCTTGCTACTGGTTTTTGTTGCTTGTGGTTCAGGTGGAAAGAAGGGTGCAGAAACATTGAATAAGAAACCTAACATCCTATTCATCTTTGCCGACGACCAAAGCTATAATACAATAAATGCCTTAGGTAATAAGGAAGTGATAACTCCCAATCTAGACCATCTGGTGCGAAGTGGGGTTTCGTTTACTCATGCTTACAATATGGGAGCGTGGAATGGTGCTGTTTGTGTGGCATCTCGTACCATGTTGTCGACAGGACGAATGGTATGGAGGGCAAACGAGCTTGTCCCAAAGCTCAAGGACTCGACAGTTGTTAAGCAGCTCTGGGGTAATCTGATGAAAGATGCCGGCTACGACACCTATATGGCAGGAAAATGGCATGTTGCCACCGATGTCGGCAAGTGCTACACAAACTTGGGAACAGTGCGCCCGGGTATGCCTCCACAAACTCCCGAAGGCTACAACCGCCCCTTGTCTGAAAGCGATACCACTTGGCGTGCATGGGATAAAGAAAGAGGTGGTTATTGGCAGGGAGGTAAGCATTGGAGCGAGGTCTTGGGCGATGAAACTGTTGGATTTATCGAAAAGGCAGCGAAAAAAGAAAAGCCTTTCTTTATGTATATTGCATTCAATGCTCCACACGACCCTCGTCAGTCTCCCAAGGAGTTCGTGGATATGTATCCGCTAGAGAACATCTCCGTGCCTGAAAATTTTATTCCGGAATATCCATATAAGGATGATATCGGGTGTGGAAGAAAATTACGTGATGAAGCACTTGCTCCTTTTCCCCGTACTGAGAATGCTGTAAAGGTCAATCGGCAGGAGTATTATGCACTTATAACGCACCTTGATGAGCAGATAGGAAGGATTGTTGATGCTCTTAAAAAGTCGGGAGAGATGGATAATACCTATATTTTTTATACGGCAGACCATGGACTGGCATGTGGAGAATACGGTTTGATGGGGAAACAAAATATGTACGATTGCAGTATTCGTCCGCCGCTAATCGTTATCGGTCCTGATATTCCGAAAGATAGAAGGGTAGATTGTGATGTGTATCTGCAAGATATTATGCCTTCGACATTGGAACTGGCAGGTGTTGAGAAACCTGTGTATGTGGAGTTTAATAGCTTGTTGAAACAAGCGAGGGGCGAGAGAAATGAGAGTGAGTATAAGGCTGTCTATGGCTGTTATACGCAATTGCAGCGAATGGTAAGAACCGATAACTATAAACTTATTGTCTATCCTAAAGTTCCAAAA
>JBKECW010000043.1:0-10898 GCA_047975005.1 Bacteroidales bacterium
CAACAGTTACAGTAATTTCGTCAGTAAGGTTACGTTCAGCACAATCCATGCTACCCAACGAGGGTTTGTTGGCAACAACATAATAGCTCGTTGTAGAGCTGAGGCTAACACTAAATGTTATAGCCGAACCCGTACCACTGACAGCACTTCCCTGCGCCTTATCGGTCGCTTTGTCGTAGAGGGTATATGTAACGTCACTCTCGCTGCCCGACAGTGTCAGAGTTGCACTCTTGCCGAGGCAAATTGTTTTGTCTTCGTCAAAGGTGTAGCTTGAGCTGGGCGGCGTGCCAACAGTTACAGTAATTTCGTCAGTAAGCTTCTGTTTAGCACAAGACATGCTACCCAACGAGGGTTTGTTGGCAACAACATAATAGCTCGTTGTAGAGCTGGGGCTAACATTAAATGTTATAGCCGAACCCGTACCACTGACAGCACTTCCCTGCTCCGTATCGGTCGCTTTGTCGTAGAGGGTATATGTAACGCCACTCTCGCTGTCCAACAGTGTCAGAGTTGCACTCTCGCCGAGGCAGATTGTCAGATCATCGCCAAAGATGTAGCCTGAATTGGGCGGCGTGACAACAGTTACAGTAATTTCGTCAGTAAGGTTACGTTCAGCACAATCCATGCTACCCAACGAGGGTTTGTTGGCAACAACATAATAGCTCGTTGTAGAGCTGAGGCTAACACTAAATGTTATAGCCGAACCCGTACCACTGACAGCACTTCCCTGCGCCTTATCGGTCGCTTTGTCGTAGAGGGTATATGTAACGTCACTCTCGCTGCCCGACAGTGTCAGAGTTGCACTCTCGTCGAGGCAGATTGTCAGATCATCGCCAAAGGTGTAGCTTGAGTTGGGCGGCGTGACAACAGTTACAGTAATTTCGTCAGTAAATCGCAGATTATTACAAGAGGTTGATCCAAATTCAGGATTGTTGGCAACAACATAATAGCTCGTTGTGGAGCTAGGGCTAACATTAAATGTTATAGCCGAACTCGTACCATTGACAGCATCTCCCTGCGCCGTATTGGTCGCTTTGTCGTAGAGGGTATATGTAACGCCTCTCTCGCTGTCCAACAGTTTCAGAGTTACACTCTCGCCGGGGCAGCTTGTTTTGTCTTCGTCAAAGGTGTAGCTGGTTATTGTAGCCTTACCTTTATCAGTTATACTCCACCCATGCGTGCCTGTCAAACTGGAGCGTGCATCTTCTCCTTCACAGTAATAGTTGTCACCACCATGAAAGGTCACGCCCTTGTTTGCCAAACCGGCAATCACCTGATTATTCCATGATATGAGTAATTTGTCGTAGTTTTCGACAGACAAGCTATCGTTTTTCATAAACATAACTCCTGCGTCAGTCAGGCTAGTTATCTTCCAAGCACTAAGGTCTTGATTAAAAGATTTGTTATAGTGAAATGCAGCAAACATATCTGTAACATTGCTGACATCCCACTTGTCAAGTGGCTGATTAAAATTAGAACTAGCAAATATCCTACACATATTAGTTACATTGCTGACATCCCAGTCGTTAATATTCTTGGGAAAATTCTGTACACCAAAAAACATATCTTGCATATTAGTAACCTTACTCAAGTTGGGTTTATCAGAGGTAGTGAATTTCGCTTCCGCACATAGACAAAAGGCACCCTGCATAGAAGACCACTCTATAATCCCCCATTGTTTTATTTCCACTAAGGATGCTCGTGAGGCCTTTGCTAGGGGAGTCACGTTATTAGCATCCTTGAAACTAGAGAAAGAATAATTAATTCGAGGCAGACCGCCTTTACCGCCATCTTTGCTCCCTATAACTTTTACTTCGTAGGTGCCGGCATCGGTATAAGTATGTGAAACTAGGCTTGTACTGGCTAAGTCGTCAGTATACCAGCAGCTAAAAGAGCCTTTCTTTTCCTCGACCACTCCGTCGCCCCAGTCTATATTAAAATGACAGCTACCCCATGCGGGGAAGTAAAGAGTTTGACCGGCTTCCACTTTGTAAACAAGTATAAAATAGTCTGTTGTAGCTTGCGCATTAATCCGTTGAAAAGGTATTAAAACAGATAATACAAGTACCGATGTCAAAAAAAGTAGTTTTTTTTTCATACCGTCATTCTTCAGAGTGCTCATTAATTCATAACAAAAAGAAACAGATATACTAAGATATACATGTTTCGCGTCATACATTTTATTCTTATAAGAGATACATACATCTTCTCATATTATAAGGACAATGCCCTTATAACACCGCAAAGACAAAAAATAAGAATTTATCAGAAAATAAATATTATCTCATCAATACATACAAATTATATCAAGACACATGTGCATTCAACGTTTATCTATCGCTAAAATTACAATATTATACAATCCTATATAATCTCAATATTTATTGTGCAAAATTATACATTTCACCCCAAAAATTCGTATTTTTCTTTAATTTTCTTCTCCAACACAAAAGGAGCAAAAAGGTCACAAACAACAAAAAGATACACCATTTCACACTTGCCTTATACCATAAGTATCACAAGCTACTTTTATTAACATTCATTAATATTAACAGAGTAAATAAGGGTATCATTTTTTAACTTGATTTTAGACCTTATTAGCTAATCTCTAGTCAAGACAAAGGTCAAATCGGCTGTTCCGTCGGCTCCGGCACACATATCGTCGGCTCCGGCGCGACACTCAACCCTTACGCTCACCTTGTTGACAGTGGGGTTGTCGTCTATCACAGCACTCCAATAACCCTTGGCATCGAACACCCAGCCATCGTTTTCGTCATTTCTAAAATAAGGGTTTGCATAGACAGTTGTACCTTTTACCTCCGGTTCAGACACATTCCACGTTCTGCTTTTTGAGGTATACGGAATCATAGAGTTTAGTTTATACCCTCCATCTTTTAGCGACGAAGCGCAACTTCTTATCCGCTTATTTTTAAAGTTAGCATACCCATCGTCCGTCAGTCCATTCACATATATTTTGCCGTGTTCGGAGCCTACACAAAATCCCGCCTTCTCGTAGTAATATGTAAACACCGTTGTATTATCCACTTTGAGACTACTTGCTGGCACAGACCTAGGGTCAGCTATTTTAACTCCATTTTCGTCCCATATTGATATGCTGTCCAGATCGGCATACGCAACATAACTAAGCATATTTATATTGTAATCAGTAGCAGCCAAACACGCCCCTATTGTCATGTCGGGAATTTGGTGTGGCGAGCCAACGGTTACAGCAACTTCGCCATTCAGGCGCACTGTGTCGCAGGCTCCGCCATTGCCATCGTCATTTACTGCCAAGACATAGTAGTCGGCCGCCGCGGTTGGTGTAATTTGAAAAGATATAGTATCGTTGTTGCCGGGCACTTTTGCCCACTCTGCATCATCGGTTATTTTGTTGTATAGCTGATACGTAAACCCAAGTTGACTGGTATCGAGCCTCAGTTCTATCGTTTCTCCGACACAAGCCGTGACAGCATCCTCAATAAATTCGATATCGGCATCCGCCGCAACCGAGCCTCCGTCGATAATATCGGTGTCGGTATCAGCAGCTTGAACACCGTCGCCCCAGCCATTGGCAATGAGATTGGCACGTGCAGACTCGCCTGCACAATAACGACTCGCACCGCCATGGAACTTCACATCCTGCTTGGCGAGAGAGGCTTCTAACTGTCGATTCCATCCTATCAACAGGGAGTCGTAGTTGTCAATAGACAACTTCGCATTATCGAACATACCATCAGCGTTGACCAATGATTTTATATTCCATGATCCCAAATTCTGATCGAAACTTGTGGCACTCTTAAACATCTCTTTCATGATTAAAACCTGTCCTACATCCCAATGCCCAATGTCTTGGTTAAAATTCGCAGCTTCGTCAAACATCTGAGTCATTTTTTTCACATTTCCGGTTGCCGATATTTCAGGTGTCTCCGGGTCGGCGTCGTGGTCGTAGGTCCACGCCAGTGGCTGACCTCCATTGTTGTACGATTTAGCGTTAATAAACATATATGACATATCCTCGACACTCTTGACATTCCAGCTTCCTATATTCCGATTAAACAACTCGGCATCCTTAAACATATGGCCCATTTTTTTTATATTCCCTGTTGCCGATATTTCAGGTGTCAACGGGTCGTCGTCGTGGTCGTAGGTCCACGTCAGCGGCTGTCCTCCATTGTCAAAACTGTGACATGCAGAAAACATAAATGCAGCATTCTCAAGCTGACTAACATTCCAGCTTCCTATATCTGTATTAAATTTGGTGTTGTAAAACATGCTCTCCATTGTTTTGGCAGAGCTGACATCCCAAGTAGCAAACGCCGGCGAGCCCTTTAGATTCACACAGTTTTCAAACATACTAGCCAGATTGCTAGCCTCACTTAAATCCGGAGCGTCGCTGGCTGTTACATCCATTCTGATACTGTTATAAAACGCTTTGAACATAGTAGACCAACGAATACTTCCCCACTGCGTCACCTTGCGCAGGGAGTTGCCCCAAGTACCTGTAACACATGGAAATCCCGATTCTTCACTTCCATCGTTGTCTTTATCGACGTTTCCTGCAATCCTTACAGTGTAAGTCCCTTCGGAGCTATACTCATGCGAGCAATCTATTGCATCGCCGGCAAAAACCTGGGTTTCTGTGCCATCGCCCCAACTAATGGTAAAATTGTAGGATGAATCTATGTGTGTGGGTATTTTTATTTTACCCCCTGCTTCTACCTCCCACTCAGTGATAAAAAAATTGGAGGAGGATACAAATTTGACAATAGCCGTATCTGAATAGAAATCGCCACATATAGCACTGTTTAAAACAGCTCGTACGTAGGTACTATCGGTAATGTCATCCAAAATCAGCACATCCGAAACAGATGTTGTAATTTCATTGTATGTCGCAAAGGTCTTGTCAGTACTGTATTGCCATGCTTTTAGTGTGCCGACGTAATCGCTTACTGTAATTTTGACATTGCTACCCTCGAAAAAAGTTGCAATATCGGGATTAACATCTGCTGCTTTGCTCTCCAGATAAACCACGGTTGTATCGACAGATTGAGAGAAGCACTTACCCGACAGGTCGTCAAAGTACCTTGCTTTTACATAGTATTTGCTTGTGTCAACAGTAGGCTTCACCTCAAAATTTATCGTGCCTCCGGTTCCTCGCATTGCGTTGCCAACAGGCAGATCTGTAGCAGCATCAAACAATTGATAGATTGCAAGCAAGTCTGTTGCCCCCTCTAGTGGCAACATAACAGACTGATCTGCACATGCATATACTATATTCTCAAAGTTGCTCGGTATGCTTGGACTTGCCATGCCCCCGTCTGAAATGTCGGTAGTGGCGTTTGTCGGCACTGCCGTTCCATCTCCCCAGCCTTTGTCTATCAGAGCGTTGCGAGCATCCTCGCCGGCACAATATAGACTAAGCCCACCATCAAACTTAACATTTTCTTTTACATTTTCTTGTCTTTGCCAACCTATCAGCAGAGAGTCGTAATTATGGAGCGACAGCTTAGCAGAACTAAACATTTTGTCTGCATTGGTCAGTGACGATATGTCCCACTTGCCGAGATCTTGGTCGAATGCCGTTGCCCCACTAAACATGCTGCTCATGTCGCTAACCTTGGCAACTTGCCATTCGCCTATATCAATGTTAAAATATTCTGCTCCGTTGAACATGTTGCTCATATTGCTAACCTTGGCAAGATCCCAATCGGCAATAATCTCATTTCCTATCAAGTTACTACATCCACTAAACATACCCGATGCATTTTCGGTACGCGTTAAATCGGGAGCATCCTCAGCTACAACATCTAGGTTTACACAGCCTTTAAATGCGTCCTCCATGGTGCGCCATCGACTTGTCCCCCACTGCACAACTTCTATAATATCTGCGGCTTGCGCATGCCCGTCGAAACTTAGACGCGAGAAACCCGACTCCTCAGACCCGTCTACATCAACATCTTTGTTTGGCACTATTTTAATAGTTACTGTCTTTGGAATAGGATTGGTATATGTATGCGAGCACACTACGCTATTACCACTATAGACCTCTAGAGCCGAACCATCGCCCCAGTCTATAGTAAAATCATATATATGCCCGTCAATGGTAGGAATTTCTATACTGCCATTGGCATCAATGTTCCACCTCGTTATAAAGTAGTCTAGCTCGTAAATGGTACACTTTTTGCCACCATCGGGAATGGTTGCACCTTCACCACAGCCTTCGGTAATTAGGTTGGTTCTGGCATCTTCACCTTTACAGTACTGACTATTGCCTCCATGAAATGGGATGCCCGATTTTGCAGATCCACTCACAACTTGTCTATTCCAAGATATCAGCAAAGAGTCGTAGTTTCTAACCGACAGTTTTGCCCCTTCCAGCATTTTGCTTGCCGATTCGAGCTTAGAAATATTCCACGCCCCGATGCCTTGGTCAAATTTGTCAGCACCCCAAAACATACTGTCCATTTTTTCAACCAAACTAACATCCCAATCCGTCATTACATTAGTACCTCTAAGGCTTGTACAGCCATAAAACATCGAGGTCATGTCTTTCACCAGCCTAAGATCAGGAAGATCTTTTGCTACAACGTCAACATTTACACAGCCATACAAGGCTCTGCTTAGGTCTGTCCATTTTATGTCTCCCCACTGCTCGACTGTCAGTATTTTGATTTTCATGCTTTCCGACACACTTATTCGTGGCGAGCCACTAGCTTGGTGTCCGGTTATTTTTATAGTATATACACCAGCTTCAGCATAGGTGTGAATACAATCGGATACCGGGTCGCCCGCATTTTTCGTGTATCGTTGGACACTCCCGTCTCCCCACTCGATAGTAAAGTCGTAACTTGCTCCGTCTGTCAGTGGAAAAACCACTTTACCGGCATCCATATACCATTTGGTTATAAATTTGCCGGCATCATCAGACACCTCGATTGTAGAGGTTCTAGAATAAGCCGAATCACATTCGTCTATTTTTATCAATGCTCGATAATAGGTAGTTTCACTCAAGTTTGTCGCAGTATATTCAGGACTTGTATTATCTATAACACTAGCTCCTACGAATGCTCTGTTGTTGCTCTGCTCCCATCTAACAACATTGCCACCATAGGCTTTAAGAGTAAGAGGGATACTGCCCGACGAAGGCAACATAGTGCTATACGATGGGATAATCTCACCGCCAACAGCAAACAACATAACATTCACGACAGCAGTATCTAGCGGGTCGGAAGCACAAGCTCCGTTGATGTCTCCTTTGCTTTGCGCTACAATGTAATATCGTGTTATTGATGAGGGACTCACATAAAAGTCTATTGCTTTCCCGTTACCTTCTACAGCTGAACCTTCTTTGGTATTGTCGTCTAGATTATATAGCTGATATACGATATTTTTCTCACTCCCATTCAGAGTTATTTTTGTCCTATTGCTGATACATACATTTATCGAGTCTTTAACAAACCTAAAGCTATCGTCTATTGACAAGGGTCCTCCATCGGTGATTGTCCATTCCTTGTCATCAATCATGTTGGCACGAGCATTTACAGCGGCACAGTATTGGCTGTTTCCGCCACTAAACACGACTCTGCTATTGCCAGAACCGGCTTCAAGTTGTCTATTCCAACCTATCAGCAAGGAGTCGTAGTTGTTGAGCGATAGGGTAACACCTTCAAACATTTCGGTGGCATCTGTCAATTTAGAAATGTTCCAGTCGCCAATATCTTGATCGAAAGCAACAGCCAACTTAAACATCTCAGACATGTTCTCAACCCCACTAACATCCCAATTATCAAGTACCTGATTAAAGAGCGCCGCCTCTTTAAAAAGCCCTTTCATGCTTGTAATAGTGCTAACATCCCAATTGTTCATACTGGTGTTTCCGACAAGATTTTCACAATATGCGAACATATCGTCCATGTTGCTCACTCCACTCAAATCAGGAATATCAGTAGCTTTTATCTCCAAATTTTTACATGCCGTGAACATGTTCTGAGTAGAAGCCCACTTGATTGTTCCCCACTGCTCTACAGTGAGTAATCTTGTGTTGGGTTTATCTTTGTTGGCAGTTGACACCATGCGAGGAAAACCCGTATCGTAATCGCCGTCGCCGTCGCTGTCTTCGTTAGCAGCTATTTTGATGGTAAAGGTGTCTACATCTGTATTCTTATATGTGTGAGAGGAATTTAGAGATCCCCCCCAGTCATTCAATCTGTTGATTGTTCCATCGCCCCAATCTATCGTAAAATTATACATTACGGAAGGCGTTAATTGCAATGGTATTTGTACGGAGCCTCCTGCGGGAACCTTGCACGTGATGATAAAGAAATCGTTGGATGACGCCACACACATTATACTTGTGGATTTGCCTCCATCTAAGATTCCGTGCCCATCGCTTCCCCATCCTTTGCTATTTAGATATGTTCTCGCATCTTCGCCTGCACAATATTCGCTCTGACCGGCTCTAAATGATATACCTGCCCTTGATGGGTCCACCTCCAACAATTCTTTCCATTGTGCCGCCCACGATATTAGAAGTGCATCATAGTTGGCAATCGAAAGGGTAATACCAAATAGCATTTGCTCAGCATCTTCCAGCGAAGATATGTCCCAGCCCGATAAATCATGGTCAAAATATCTTGCTCCATAAAACATATGAGCCATACTCTTGACATTCCCCGTATTCCACGAGCCTAAGTATTGATCGAAATTTTGGTCGCCTCTAAAAGTCTCCGTCATGTACTCGACATTGCTGACATCCCACCTGTCGAATGCGGATGTTCCTTGCAGGCTGTTACAGCCATAAAACATTTTAGTCATGTCTGTTACTCGGCTTAAATCGGGCACATCTTTTGCTGTAACGTCAAGAGATTCGCAGTTTGCAAATGCGTTGACCATAGACTTCCATTTTATATCGCCCCACTGAACTACATCAATGAGCTGTAGCCTATTATCCCATGACATTGCTTTGCCTAACCTAACTAAGGGTTCGAAATAAATTTGAGGAAATCCGTCGTCATTATTGGCATTTATTCTGACTTTAAAGATTTTGGAAGACACTCCTGTAGCCGTATATTCGTGCTTACATATCACATCTGAGCTGCCTTTTATGGTCTCGACACTGCTACCATCGCCCCAGTCTATAGTAAAATCGTATGCCAAACTGCTGTTTAGCAGTATTTCTACATTGCCTTTGCCGTCCGTAATTCGGACTTCCCACTCGGTTATGAAGCTGGCAGGGTCGTCAACGCTACAGTCTTTGCCTCCATCAGCAATGTCAGTGTCGCTGTTCTCAGTGGCATCACCATCGCCCCAGCCTTGCTCTATAAGCTTGGATCTGGCATTCTCGCCAAAACAATATTGACTCATTCCCGCACTAAATTTTATCGCCCGAGAAGCGTCTATAATCTCAACTTGTGCCGCCCACGATATTAGAAGTGCATCGTAGTTGGCAACCGATAGTTGGACTCCATCAAACATCCCCTCGGCATCTGTTAGTGACGTTATTTCCCACGAGGACAAATCCTGATCAAAGCGCACAGCATTGCGAAAGGTGTTTGTCATCTTTACAACACTGCTCACATTCCACGTGGCAAGTGCATCTCCATGCAGACTAGAACAGCCATCAAACATCCCTTCCAAGGAGGAAATACGATAAAGATCGGGCTTGTCTTCTGCCAATACATCGAGCTTATAACAGCCGGCAAACATGTGCTGCAAATCTCGCCAATCAACGGCTCCCCATTGCAGGACGGCTCTAATCTTGTCTTTCTGATCTGCTTTGATATCCATAGTAGGAAAGCCACTCTCGCCACCTTCGTCATGAGAAGTGATTTTTATTAGATACAAGCCGGTGTCGGCATAAAAGTGCTTACACTCTAATCCCGTCTCGGAGTTTATGCTAATTTCTTCGGTATTTCCGTCGCCCCATTCTATAGTAAAGTTGTAGCTGAATCCTCTTTGTAAAGGGAAGTAAAAATCTTCACCCCCGTCTATCTCCCATGCTGTAATAAACTTGCCCTCATCGTCTACATCAGAAGCAACGGACAAATCCGCCCCATAGCTCAAAGACGTAAATAATAAAAACAGAGATATACAGAAACTCCTTACCCTCAATCTCGAAAGACCCCATAATGCACCAATATCAAATTTCATAGAACAAATTACAATTATTTATAAATACATACAAGTTACCACTTCAACTCCACATGGGAATTGTAAAAAAAGAAGAAAAAAAACACAAATCACGAGCTTTTTTTGTCCCTTTTATCAGAAAATAAATATCATATCATCAATACATACAAATTATATCAAGACTCTTATGCATTCAACGCTCATCATTCACCTATCGGCATATTGCTGAAATACAACTTCATACGCCCTTCCACAATCTCAATATTGGTCAAATATACACATTTCATCCAAAAAAATCGTATTCTTTTTTGATTTTTTTCTCCAACACAAAAAGAAACAATAAAAAATATACATTATTTCACACTTACTCCGCGCCACAAACACTATAAATCACCTTTGTTAAGATTTTTTCACTTTAACAAGTGAAAATCAGGGTGTCATTTTTCAACTTGATATTAGGCCATATTAGCTAATCTCTAGTCAAGATAAAGGTCTAATCGGCTGTTCAGTCGGCTCCGGCACACATATCGTCGGCTCCGGTGCGATACTCAACCCTCACGCTCACCTTGTTGACATCGGGATTGTCGCCTATCACAGCACTCCAATAACCCTTGGCGTCGAACACCCAGCCGTCGTTTTCGTCATTTTTAAAATAAGGGGCTGCACTGACAGTTGTACCTTTTACTTCCGGTTCAGACTCATTCCACGTTCCGCTTTTTGAGATATACGGAATCATAGGGTTTAGTTTATATCCTTCATCTTTTAGCGAC
>JBKECW010000044.1:0-23902 GCA_047975005.1 Bacteroidales bacterium
ATCCCGAAACCTTCCTCAAATGTGCCGAGCTAATAAACATCGAGCCAGAGGCTTGTGCCGTATTCGAGGATGGGCAGCTGGGCATTGATGCTGCAAACTCTGTAGGAATGCTCCCCGTAGATGTTACTAAATTTATCACATTGAACTGGTATGACAGGAGGTATTGATAGAAGATATGGTGATACTGTATACAAGTAATTTGGAATCTAAGTACATGACAAAATCTCAATACATTGTTCTAAGTATTTCCTGAATAGCCTATTGTTTAAGACGTGAGCCATCTCAAGAAGCCCATACCTAAAGAGGCTATATGCTCCTCTTTCATGGGCTTAATGTTCCCATGTTTATCTATACTCGCAAGTTGTACCCAATTTGAGAAAATGCAAAAATGGAATCAAATTTTCGGATTTTTAATATTGACAATTTTAATAAGTTGTCAATATGACCCATATGCTCATAAATACACGACAACCGAACCAAAAGAATCTGACCTAATTGGAATCTACACATTTGAAAGCCAAACTGTCGATTATGACATTACTGAATTTAAAGACTCAATGAATAACCGAACAGTTATCCCGAAAATAGAAATTAATGCAAATGGAACTTTTAAAGTTGTGAATTTGCCTGTTTTTGAAAATTTTGACCCAACTTTTGTCGGACTGATTACTCAAACTGGCAAATGGAAGATTTCAACTGTTGGCTCAATTGGAGATGGAAAGGGAAACTTAAAAAAACATTGGGGAATTTACCTTTTAGGACTTCCAAGCGATGTGCAAAATGCTGGACTAATGAACAATAACAGTCCATATGGAATAATTTTTGGATTTGGAGACCCAGACACAGGACAAGCTATGACATTTAAAAAGGAATGAAAAAAGGGAAAATTTTAAAAATAATTTCTTTAACCTCTTATTCCATAATTATTTTAATGGGAGAAATGATTGGACTACCATTTTTATTCTGGTTGATTTTGACAAGTTTTGAATTTGGTAATAGCGACCAAATTTTTGCAGTTTTTGGACTAATTGGATTCATTATGATGTTTACGAATCTTTACAAACAGCGAATTTTTAGAATAATGATATTTGTGTTAATGATTACACCAATTGTTAGAAGGCTAACAGAAGTTCCTTTTGAAAAATTTAATTATTTGGCTTTTCAAATACCATTGACAATTTTCATTATCACAAGTTTAATTTTGATTTTAAAAACAATGAAAGAAGAAAAAACTGGGTACAACAATGGCTATAAACAATTGGGGCGAAAGTGATAAAACGAAAGGATAAACATAAAAACAAAGGTCGGTGCTAAACTGAAAAGTTAGGGCTCAAAATCCCCAACTGTTCATAGCCGAGACCGGTATACGGGCTTTATTCCAATTTGTTGCTTTCAAATAAATAATCTTCTATCTTTGCTCTCAACCTTGATGTTCATGTTTACTTTGAGAATCATAAAATTGTAGAATATCAAGTTTATTTGAAAATGCCAATTTCTGAACATTGATTGTTAATTATCTCTTATTATGTACTAAGGTCTGGAATAATGAAATTTTACCTGGTAGTTATAGTGCTGTTAGCACTAGTTGCAATCTTATCATACGCTTGCCGAAACGACAAAGAACAGCATGCTAAAATGTTGATAGACAGGGTGGAGGAGTTTAAAAGGGAGAGGGGACGCCTGCCTGAAAATGCTGCCGAAATGGGAATTGAAGAGCTGATGGATAACCTCGCTTTTTATAAAAAAGAGAACGATCTGACATATATTGTTTGGTATGGACAAGACCTCGGCGAATCGATAGTTTATCGGTCTAAAACAAAAAAAACAGAAAGAAGAAAAGAATATACTCATCTAAATACATTCGTTTTTGGTACAGGACTTTATCTTAATAAGTACTGTGTTTATAGTAGTGGCGCAGGAATGTTTTACACAGGTGAAGACTATGAGTGGATCTTAAATGATTCGGTCGGACATGA
This sequence comes from Bacteroidales bacterium, assembly GCA_047975005.1. Lineage (GTDB taxonomy): Bacteria > Bacteroidota > Bacteroidia > Bacteroidales > Prolixibacteraceae > JBKEAJ01. Next base: position 1,977 of record JBKECW010000044.1, read on the forward strand.
ATTGTCGCTTGGTATTACATGTCGAGATAACCTGCTTGATGTAAGAATGATAAAAGACTCCTTGTTTACCACACTTGTATCCCGTGAAGCTAGCTTGGACGATTTGTCCGAAATCATTTATGAAGACAAGGAAATAAAGAAAGATACGATATGCCTTACCGATTACGGGTTCAAGGTTAAGGAGCATTCTCTTGACAAATCTACAAATTCCATAGAAGAATTGAGCAACAATATGACTCTTCTCAGAGGAGGTACAGTGGACATGGTAAGTAAATGGTCGTCAAGAACAAAACCCGAAAATATTGTTGAGGTTAAGGATTTCTATATTTGCAAATACGAAGTCAGCCAAGAGCTTTGGGTTTCTATAATGGGCTACAATCCTAGTCTTTTTAAGAATGCTGCCCATTGCCCTGTTGAGAATGTAGACTGGTATGATATACAGGAGTTTATAGCAAAATTAAACGCAAAGCACAATACCAAGTACCGCTTGCCAACAGAAGCCGAATGGGAGTATGCAGCAAGAGGAGGAGAGACAGAGCGGTACTATTATGCGTATAAGGACAAAAAATTAGATACCCTCGCTTGGTATAGAAATAATAGCAACAACTCAACCCACCCTGTCGGAAGTAAAGCCCCAAACAGATATGGTTTGTACGATGTAATAGGAAATGTAGGTGAGTGGTGTAGCGACTGGTACGAAGCCTCCTATTTACCTCCTGATTCGACTAGAAACCAAACAAAGGTAGTTCGTGGTGGCTCATGGAATTCTTATTATTCAGATTGCAATCCGTATGAGCGGAGAGGAGCCTTCCCTAAATATGGGGCTAGCAATAGTATAGGCTTTCGGCTGGCAATGGATTACGAATAGTAAGCACCCGGTTTTAGCGTGCTGACTTGCCTATATTTATAAAAGTAAGTAAATTTGCACCGTGAGCAGAATCATGGCAATAGATTATGGCAAGATGCGTACAGGACTGGCAGTTACTGATATGCTTAGAATTTCGGCAAATCGCTTAGAGACTGTCGAGACATTTAGACTCTTTAAGTTTTTGAAATCATATTTTTCTACCGAAAAAGTAGATGTCGTCGTCGTTGGTTATCCATACGAAGAGAACTTCACCCCATCAGAAAATGCTGAGAGAGTAGAGAAATTCATAGAAAAATTTAAAGCCGAATATCCTGATAAAGAATTGGTGTTGCAAGACGAGCGCTACACGTCACGCATGGCACAACGCGCCATCATTGATGCAGGATTAAAAAAATCTAAACGCCGCGATAAAGGACTGGTCGATGGAGTTAGCGCAACCATAATTCTACAATCGCATTTAGATTCGCTCGAAACAAATTGATATACAGCAAATAGGAAAATTATAAATTAGTCGAATTGTCTTAATAGTTGATAATCTGACAGTTATTTAGAAACAGGAATGAAAATATACCCAATATACGTTTATGGCAATCCGGTATTGAGAGAAATTGCAAAACCGATTGATAAAGATTACGAAGGGCTGCAAGAGTTGATAGATGATATGTTTCATACTATGTACAAGTCAGAAGGAGTCGGACTTGCTGCTCCACAGATAGGAAAATCTATCCGCATATTTGTTGTTGATGCAACAGCCGCAGCAGACGAAGAAAATCCGGAACTCGCAGAGTTTAAGAAAGTATTTATCAACCCTGAAATTATTGAACTGTCAGGCGATGAGTGGACCATGAGCGAGGGATGCCTAAGTATTCCAAAGATAAACGAAGACGTTTCACGTCCAGACATAGTGCAAATACGCTACGTCGACGAGAAATTTGAAGAACACGAAGAAATCTATAAAGGCTATGCGGGAAGGATAATACAGCACGAATACGACCATCTGGAAGGCAAAATGTTTGTCGATCACCTGTCTGCATTACGCAAAAAGCTAATAAACAAAAAAATGTTGAAAATAGCCTCTGGCGAAACAGTAGCAGCATATAGAACAATACTGCCTAAAAACCGATAGCTACACTGCACAGAAAAATACAAACAATGCAAATCGGTAACATCAAACTAGGCAAAACTCCTTTGTTTCTTGCCCCTATGGAGGACGTAACATATAAAACATTCCGATATATGTGCAAGAAGAATGGCGCCGATGTTATGTATACGGAGTTTGTAGCATCGGAGGCCTTGATACGCAACGTGGACAAGTCTATTGCCAAGATGGAACTTTTTGACTTTGACCGCCCCGCTGCCATCCAAATATACGGACACGACATCGACTCGATGGTAGAGGCAGCCAAGATGGCAGAGCAAGCAAAACCAGACTTTATTGACATCAATTGCGGCTGCCCAATGAAAAAAATTATCCGCAAAGGAGCAGGAGCAGGCTTATTGCAAGACCCCGATAAAATGGTAGAAATGACCCGCCAAATTGTCAATGCCGTAAAACTCCCTGTAACAGTCAAAACTCGTGTGGGTTGGGACGATAGCAACAAGCCTATTGTAGAACTTGCCGAGAGGCTCCAAGATGTAGGTATTGCAGCTCTCGCTCTGCATGGACGCACCAGAGCGCAAATTTATACAGGAACAGCCGATTGGCAGCTTATTGGTAAAGTAAAACAAAATCCCCGCCTGCACATTCCGATTATCGGGAATGGAGACATTAATAGTCCGCAAAAGGCTAAAGAATACCTAGATATGAGCGGTGTTGATGCTCTGATGATTGGACGAGGCTCCATCGGACGACCATGGATATTCAAGGAAATAAAACATTATCTGCAAACAGGAGAATTGTATCCGGCACCTTTGGTGAGCGAAGTCGTAGACAACGTAAAAGCCCAGCTCGAACTTGCCCTGGATTGGCGCGACAACGAATACCGAGCCATATTAATGATGCGTCGTCATTTTGCTAAATATTTCCCCGCTCTGCCAAACTTCAGAGAGTTGCGAATCAGACTATTAAGAGCAGAATTGAGTGAAGACGTTCATCAAATCTTAAACGAAATATCAACCCGCTACGAGGGGCTGAGGATAGACTATAGCGATGTTAGTCTGAAGTAAGATAACATGCCAATACATAGGTCCGTAACAATAGAATATCAGTGGCTTAGGTGGCATGTTTAAAACTTTATCCTCTTTAGTGAGGTTTTATAAAGATATGATTATTAAATTTGCTATGTGTCGAACAGCTATTTCTATGTCTGATTTTAATAACTGTTTGTCTTATTGATAATTAATGAATTAAGGGGGAAAAGACATGAAAGCATTTGTTCATCTTCATTTACACTCGCAATACTCCATTCAAGACGGGGCAGGAAGTATAGACGATATAGTGGCACGAGCCAAACAGTATAATATGCCCGCAGTTGCACTTACCGACCATGGCGTGATGACAGGCGTAAAGGACTTTCATGCTAAGAGTACAAAGGCCGGAATCAAACCCATAATAGGCTGTGAAGCATATATAAGCAGACGTGACCACAAGCTAAAGAAGACTCCGGAGGACCGCTATGGTCGGCACCTTGTTATCTTGGCAAAAAACAAAACCGGCTACACAAACCTTCTGAAAATAAGCACAGAAGCGGCACTCAAAGGTTTTTACTATCGCCCGAGAATCAGCAAAGAGTTTTTGGCAGAGAATAAAGAAGGTCTGATAGTACTGTCGGCATGTCTGGGAGGTGTACTGTCCGACTACCTGAAAGATGGTAGATACGACGAAGCATTAGAGGATGCCAGGTGGTATAAAGAAACATTTGGCGACGATTTTTATATAGAACTGCAGCGACACGAAAACGTGCGTCATACAAGCACTATTGAAACATGGGAGTTGCAGAGAAAAGTTAATCCGGATCTTGTCAAAATAGCCAAAGAGCTAAACATAAAGATGATTGCTACAAATGATGTGCATTTTGTCGATTCGGAGGATGTAACCAAGCATGACATCCTTGTATGCCTATCTACCGGAGTAAAACTGGAAGACGAAGACCGTCTTAGATACACCGGAGAGGAATGGTTGAAGTCTGGCGATGACATGCTGTCGATATTTAGCGATATGCCGGAGTTGATAGACAATACGGTAGAAATAGCAGACAAGGTAGAGGAGTATGAGCTTAATCATGAGCCGATTATGCCAATGTTTGAAATTCCCGAAGATTTTGGCAATGAGGAAACATATAAGAAAAAATTTACAGAGGAGAACTTAAGAGAGGAGTTTACTGATGATAGATTTGACAGTATCGGAGGGTACGACAAAGTCCTTAGAGTAAAACTAGAATCCGATTATCTCCGACATATTACCTACGAAGGAGCAGAACGACTCTATGCAGAGCGGCTGGATGACAATATTCGGGAACGTATTGATTTTGAGATTGATACCATTAAAACAATGGGCTATCCTGGTTATTTTCTGATCGTTTCTGACTTTATTGCTGAAGCACGGAGACAGGGCACTCTAGTCGGCCCCGGGCGGGGATCGGCAGCAGGAAGCGTTGTTGCTTATTGTACAGGTATTACCACCATAGACCCGATAGAGTGGGACTTGCTGTTTGAGCGTTTTCTTAACCCCGACCGTATCTCGCTTCCCGATATTGATGTTGATTTTGATGACGAGGGACGTGGAGAGATATTGAAGTGGGTACAAATGAAATACGGGGCTGATAAGGTTGCAGCAATTGGAACAATTGGAACAATGGCTGCAAAGATGGCCATTAAAGACGTTGCCAGAGTGCTTGATCTACCAATCCCCGAGTCTAACAGACTTGCAAAATTAGTTCCCGACAAGCCGGTAGGCATGAAACTCAAGAATGCTTACAACGTCATATTAGCAAAGGAGCATGAACTGGGAGATATAGAACTGGCAATTAATTATTATGAAGCAGAAGTCTCAAAAACAAAAAAGACTGTAAAGCAAGAGGATGGCAGCACAATAACTGATACTAAAGAGCAAAAAGAAAGGGCAAGGGATCAAATGCTGTACGACATTGCAATGGAGATATTCAAAGCAAGAAATAGTCGCAACGAGGTTATAATTAACACTCTAAAGTATGCTTGCGATCTGGAAGGTTGTGTGCGTGGCAATGGGGTTCATGCTTGTGGAGTCATAATCAGCAAAACTCCGATAGTTGAGAACTCTCCTTTAGCACTAGCCAAAGACTCGGTGATGCCAGTAACACAATATGACGGGCATTTTGTGGAGGATGTGGGCTTGATAAAGATGGATTTTTTGGGGCTAAAAACCATGTCTATTATCAAGGATGCTCTGCGCACCATAAAAATCGTTTATGGTAAGGATTTAGACATAAACAGTATCCCATTTGATGACAAGAAAACTTTTGAACTATTTGGAAATGGAGAAACTACCGGAGTTTTCCAGTTTGAGTCTGATGGGATGAAGAAGTATTTGAGGGAGTTACAGCCATCAAGTGTCGACGATCTAGTGTCGATGAATGCGTTGTACCGACCCGGACCAATGGACTATATCCCTTCCTATATTGAGCGAAAGCATGGTAGGAAAGAGGTGGTCTACGACCACCCACTTATGGAACGTTATCTTAAAGATACTTACGGCATTACGGTATTCCAAGAGCAGGTAATGCTCTTGTCCAGAGAGCTTGCCGGTTTTACGAGAGGTGATTCCGACTCCTTGCGAAAGGCAATGGGTAAAAAAATCAAAGCGCTAATGGAGACCCTGAAGGTTAAGTTTGTTAGTGGGTGTTTGGCAAACCCCAAGTTTGTAGATGCCTGTGTAAATGATACCCCGGAGAACTTAATAGAGAAAATATGGAAAGACTGGGAGGCATTTGCCCTTTATGCATTTAACAAGTCTCACTCAGTTTGCTATGCAGACATTGCATATCGTTGTGGGTATCTGAAAGCCAATTATCCTGACGCTTTTATGTCGGCGATATTAACGTGTAATTTAAAGAATCCGAAGAAGGTTGCCGACTTCATGGCCGAGTGTTATAGGATGAATATTCCCGTTGAGGGATGCAACGTTAATGAAAGTCGCAGCATGTTTATTGCAACACCCGAGCACGCAATTGCATACGGTTTGGCAGGTATCAAATCAGTAGGAGAAAAATCGGTAGATGCGATTGTTGAAGAAAGAGAAAAGAATGGGAGATACAAAGACGTTTATGATTTTGTGGAACGAGTCGATTTGAAGGCTGTTACCAAGGCTGCAATGAGAAATATAGCAGCCGTAGGAGGTTTCGACTGTTTTAGCCAATTCAACCGACGTCAATTTATAGAGATGAACGCAAAGAATGAATGTTTTGTAGATAAGCTACACTGGTATGGAGCTAAGATGCAGGAGGAAAAAAATAGTATACAGCTGTCTCTTTTTGGAGACGACGAAAACACTATAATAGAAAAACCTACACCTCCTAAGCTAGAGGAATATCCCGATATAGAAAAACTGAATAAGGAGAAAGAATTGGCAGGTGTTTACATGTCAGCTCATCCTTTGGACAAGTATAGCACAGAGGTAGCTTTGATTTGCACCAAAGGTATAAATCTAGAATACCTGAGTAAGCCCGAGAACTTGGAAAAGAAGAAAAATCAGGAAATCATAGTAGCAGCAATGGTAACGGACGTTGACAGTGGGTACAGCAAAAATAATAAACCATACATAAGGGTTTCTATTTCAGATAAAACCTTCAAGCTCGATTTGTTTTTTAGAGGGGAGACATACAAGAATTATGCTAGATTTGCCCTGAAAAACAACCTCCTAGTGCTAGTCTGCAAACCTTACAAGTCCTTTAGGGATTACTATGAGTTGGGTATTGAAAGAATAATTCTTTTGCAAGATTGCATTGATGAAATGTGCAGCCGTATCGAGATAGATGCAGATATTAAATATCTAGATGAAAACTTTTTTACGGGGTTTGACAAGGTTGCTAGTACAGGAGACATGCCACTTGGTTTTAATATATATGACATTGAATCAAACTCAGTGATAAGTTTGGAAACTTCATCCAAAAGAATAGACCCCAGCAATGAATTATTGATTTTCTTGAACAAAACGAGAGGTGTAAAAGTTAGCGTAAATAAAAAATAAGAAGTACTTTTGTAATAAATAAATTAAAAATACATAGAAATGGCAATACAATTCACAGATGCTAATTTCAAAGAGCAGGCTCTTGAAAGTAGTAAACCAGTATTAGTTGACTTTTGGGCAGAGTGGTGTGGCCCTTGCAGAATGGTTGCTCCAATAGTTGAGGAGCTTGCTAAGGAGCGAGGAGAAGACTTTGTTATCGGAAAAATGGACGTAGATAGCAACAATGAAGTCCCTGCACAGTACGGAGTTAGAAATATCCCGACAATTCTATTTATTAAAGACGGAGAAGTGGTAGACAAGCATGTAGGTGCTGCAACTAAAGCACAACTGCTAGCTAAGCTAGAGGCTTTAAAATAATAGATACACAAGAATAACAATAAAGGCGAGAAATATTTATTTCTCGCCTTTATTGTTTGTTGCAAAGATTAAGATTTTACATCTTAACTTTTGCAATGCCATTTACAATATGATTGTAGGTTTGCTTATGGGATAATGCACCTGTCATTAGGTCTATAGCTACAACTTGCGATTTATTGTTGATAGTATGCAATACAGCTATCAATTGACTAGATTGTTCGTCAACAACAGAACTGATATCAACAAAATTCTGATTATAGTCAAAGTTGTCTTTAGACAAGTTCATTACTGGCTGTTCGTAACATGCACCGTTTGTCTTGTTTATTGTTACGTAGTAAAGTTTCATCTTAGATTCCCCTGATACGGATAAAGTTGTGCTAACTTTTACGCCAACATAAGTAGCTGCACTTGTAGAGTACACGAACCGAACACCACCACCATTAATTTTCTTATTAGTGTTTCCTACCGGTGTAAGTTTTTGTCCAGGCAAATAATATTCATAAAGATCATTACTTGTAGTGTCGTAAACTAGCATTTTCTCTTCGCTAGTATTTGTACCAATTAATATCGCATCCTCTTCTAATAGCTCTGTCAGTCCGGGCGAATTCGTTTCTAGTACGACTTCGCTGTTTTGAGCAACAGTGTCCAAATCATTCCTATTTATGCTCAGCAACTTCATGTGATTAGAGTGTCCATGATTAGTTACTATGTATGTTTTGTTGTATTGTGGGAAATACTCCATTTTATACAGCTTGGTTGAATTTAAGCGCATCGGGAACTTGGAAACCTCGGAAATCGTCCCTTTCCCCAAATCTAAAAACACAATGTCTGCATTGTCTTCTGCTGTTGTTTTGAGCGACCTGCTGTTTGACGCCAATATTATTGCCTCGTTGTATTTGTCGTCAATTGTTTTCAGAGAGCCTTCTATAGTATTCGGCAAACTTATAGTTGCCAAATTGTCATCATTCTTTGCATAATCGTATTTTACAATTCTGTCAACGACTCCTCTTTCGTCACCAACTCCCATCCAAATAGTTCCTCTCTCAAACTCTAATGGATTATTGTTGATATCCTCACCACAAGCCATAAGTAGCATTATGGCAACAAAAAAAACGCAGTTATAAAGTTTCATATTATATGTTGTTTATAAATAACAATCTGATTTTGTTTTTCATACTTTGCTTAAAGTCAGCGCAAAGGTAGTGTTTTTTTTTAGAATGACAAAAACGAAGAGATTTTTCTGGATATTACAGCCTTTTTTTTGAAAACAAACACCATTCTTTATTAGAATTTTATATCTTTACCTAGTATGGACGACAAAGAATTATTTTATAAAATAGCATTGTCTACAATTTATGGAGTAGGTAGCAAAACCGCTCAAAATCTTGTCGCGTATGCTGGTGGAGTAAAAGAAGTGTTCTCATTGAAGAAAGGAGAGCTTGCCAAAGTCCCCAATATTGGTAACTTGTTGGCAGAGAGGATTGTCGGCAGGGAGAACCTGCTGAAAGCAGAAGAACAACTGGCATTTGTAGAGAAACACAAGATATCTGCAACATTCTTTACAGATGCAGATTTCCCACGTAGGCTGAAGGAGTGTCCTGACTTCCCGATTATTTTGTATTCTACCGGTAATATGGATTTACACAAGTCGAGAATAGTCTCTGTTGTCGGGACACGAAACATTAGCGACTATGGTAGAGAGATATGCAAGTCTGTGATAGAGCAAATCAATGATTTTGATGATCAGATACTGGTTGTCAGCGGTTTGGCGTATGGTGTAGATATTAATGCGCATCGGGCTTGTCTTAAGAATGGCATACAGACAGTAGGGGTTTTAGGGCATGGCTTAAATACAATATACCCAAAAGAGCACAAGAAGGAAGCCATGCAAATGCTTGATAATGGAGGATTAGTAAGCGACTTTGCTAATGGAGACAAATTTGACAGGAAAAATTTTGTGAGACGAAATCGTATCATCGCAGGACTGGCAGATATTACGATAGTCGTAGAGTCAGCAGAAAAAGGAGGAGCAATGATTACTGCCGAAATCGCACAATCGTATGATAGAGACGTATTTGCATTCCCCGGCAATATAAACAACAAGTATTCAAAAGGTTGTAACAGATTAATTAAGTCGAATATTGCCGCACTGTGCGAGAGCTTCTCGGATGTCGCAAAAGCTATGGATTGGAGCAACAACATCAACCCGCCCAAGGTGGAGCAGACGGAGTTGTTTCCGTCTCTGAGTGATGAGGAGCAACGAATTGTAAACTTGGTTACACAAAAAAAGTGCTTTATTGATGAACTAGCATCAGAGTTGGAACTCCCAGTTAGAAAATTAAGTCCGATATTACTATCTTTGGAGCTGAAAGGCGTATTAAAGTCTTTGCCCGGAAATTTATATACTATTTAGAGTCCGCCTATAAAGCCAGATGTCTGTGTTATGCTCACTTTTTGTGTTCATTACACCTCAGACCATCGATATTTATAGATCGGCATTATTTAAACAAAGAATGGCAGCAACATTTGAAGACCTGAAAATTAATAAATCAATACTTAAAGCGATATATAATATTGGTTTTGAGACTCCAACGCCAATTCAAGAGAAGGCAATACCCATTATCAAATCAGGAGCAGATGTGATTGGTGTTGCTCAGACAGGAACAGGCAAAACGGCAGCCTTTGTGATACCCTTGTTGATGAAGTTGACTAAAGCCGAGGATAAGGGACCGAGAGCAATTATTCTAACACCTACGCGCGAACTTACCATACAAGTCGGAGAGGATGTGCAAGAGCTTATAGAGTTTACAAATCTTAGACATGCAACGGTATATGGAGGTGTTGGCTGGACAAAACATGCAGAGTTAATAAAAGACGGTGTCGATATTTTGGTCTCTACGCCAGGCAGACTTTGGGAATTATATCAACAACGAGCTCTGGAGCTAAAGTACATTCGCACCCTTGTCATCGATGAGGCAGACCGAATGCTAGACATGGGCTTTATGCCTCAGCTTTTACAAATGTTGGAGGTATTGCCCACAAAACGACAAAATCTGCTGTTCTCTGCTACATTTGGCGAGAAGGTGGAAAAAATGACTGAGGAGTTTTTAGACTTTCCAGAAAGGGTGGAAGTTGCTCCTTCTGCAACGCCTGCCGAACTAGTAACGCAATACTACTACGAAGTGCCAAACTTTAGGTCGAAGTTAATCCTAATAGGAAAACTACTTGAAGACGAGGAGCAATATAATCGTGTTATTATCTTTTGCCGTACCAAGGAAAGCGCAGAGGCGGTGCATAAAGTGATCCGACGCAAGAGCGAAGGAGACAAGCGCATAATACACTCCAACAAAGGACAGACATCGAGGCTAAATGCCATACGAGATTTTAAAACCGGAGAAGTTCGTATTTTGATAACTACAGATGTGTCAGCACGTGGCATAGATGTGTCGAAAGTTACACATGTGATAAATTTTGACTTGCCAAGTAGGCACGAAGATTATATACATCGAATTGGGCGGACAGCACGTGCTAACAACTCCGGAGTGGCAATATCAATGATAAGCCCGGCAGAGAAATACCATCTGCAGGAGATAGAAACTCTAATGGGTGTAAAAGTAGAATTGCAGAATCCCCCCGAGAATATTGATTTCCCTCCTACAGAAAAGGAAGAACGACAAGAGCAGCTTAGAGAAATCGACCGACAAAAGCGCATTCTTAATCCGGAATACAAAGGAGCATTTCATAAGAAAAAGAAGAAAACAAAAGCCGATAAGGACAAGAAGCAGAAAAAACGAGAAATGACAAACTCCTACAATCCAAAGGAAAAAAGAAATAGACGAGGGAAGAGGTGATTTGTAAGTGTCGCCTTATCAGTAGATTGAATGGGTTGGCGTAGAGATTCTAACAAGCCTTATGCCAATTAATCGTTTCGAGGACATAAGATAATCCGATAAAGATTCGTCAGATATTTCCACTTTCATATTTCGGCTTGATGCATGCTGAAGATGTAGAGTGCCGTTTACCCAACGGGCAAACCCCACATGGGTAACATCTAACCCTTTAATGCTTGTAACCAAAGCGAGTAGGTCGCCATTGTGCACCTGCTTGTTGGTCAGAGTATTTACGTCCTCTTTTGGGATGTAATAACATTCTGTGTTTTTTAGCTGCTCTTCTTTACTTCTGATTTTTTGCAAGTCCTCAGGGTTGCCTACCAAGGCTGAATACTTGTCACTGTTTTCAGACATGAAGTTTATATTCTTATCTAGGCGTTTTCCACCAATGGATTTTGTTAACTCTGTAACAAAACCCTTGTTTGTGTTGTTTATTATCCATTCGGAGGTATAATGATTTCTTGACGCATATCCCTCTGCCTTACTATTTTGATACCTTAGAGATGCCAATATCATTTTGTAAGTGTCAAGGTCTAACTTGTGGGTATTATTTTTAGACTGAATATACAAGGCTGAGGCTGTTTCCCAGTATGTAAAACAGTCAAGTTCGTGAAAGTTTACTACCAATTGTTCAGTATTTCCCTCTAATGTATTCGCCACGTATGGTTTGCCCAAAAAGAAATCGAGGATATAACAAATATCCAAGCCCTCCGAGCTTGTTTCCTCTAATATTGGCAGCAAAGAGTCGTAAAAGAATAGACTGTCAGTATTAGTAATACTGCTTGTCATAAGCTGTCTCTTAGTTGTTCCTATTCTTGTGTCTGCTGGTTTCCCACACGAAACCAGTGGCAAAATGGCAAACAGCGATATTATTAAGGATATAAAACTCATCTGTATACTTATAAGTTATTTGCTTTTGCGTATTCTCTTGCCGTTTTCAAATCCTCTTTAGTGTCTACTCCTATTGACATGTGTGCGGTTTCGAAAGTGCGAATCTTATAGCCTTGGGCAATCCACCTCAGTTGTTCCAGAGATTCTGCCTGCTCCAAAGGGCTTTGTTGCAGTTGGGCTAATTCTTGCAACACTTCTTTTCGGTATGCATAAAGTCCGATATGTTTCCAATAGGAGGGGAGCATCTTTTTGTTTTTATCTCTTATGTATGGGATGGGTAATCGGCTGAAATACATTGCGTTGTTAAAGTTGTCTAGGACTACTTTTACATTGTTAGGGTTGCCTATTTCTTCCTGATTTTCAATTCTCTTCACTGCTGTCCCAATTTGTGTTTCAGCATTGTCAAACAAATCTACAAGTTTTGTTAAGTCCAAAGGATCAACAAAAGGCTCGTCTCCCTGAATATTTACGACTACTTCAAAATCTAGTTTGTTGCCTAGTATTTTTGCCGCCTCAGCCACCCGATCAGTACCGCTTTTGTGGTCTTTGGAGGTCATCACTGCTATTCCTCCAAAGGTCTCAACAGCTTTCATAATTCTCTCGTCATCTGTGGCTACACAAGTGTAGTCCACAGACTGGGATGCTTGTTCAAATACACGCTGTATCATAGTTTTGCCGGCAATGTCGGCAAGGGGCTTGCCCTCTAGTCTGGAAGAGTCGTAGCGGGCGGGGATAATTCCTAATGATTTTATTTTCATCACATTGTCTATTGTCTAAAGTCTAATATCTAGCATCTTTGTATCACATTATCATTTCGATCCTGTAAGCCGCTTTATTTCGTAGAGTTTGTTTAGTGCCTCGATGGGAGTCAGATTATTGATGTCCAGTCCGTCTATTTTGTCTTTTATCTGTGTTAGCACAGGGTCGTCTAGTTGAAATAGGCTGAGTTGCACAGCCGAGCCGGTCGACCCGATTTTTTCTAATTTTTGTTCGACTTTTTTTGCTTCTTTTCTATTGTTTTCTTCCAATTCTACGAGCACCTCCTCGGCTCTTCTTACTACTGAAAGGGGCATTCCTGCCATTTTTGCGACATGTATGCCGAAACTGTGATTGCTGCCGCCCCTCACTAGCTTGCGTAGGAAAATCACCTTGTTGCCATGCTCCTTAACGCTCACATTATAATTCTTAACGCGTGGAAATGTTTTTTCCATCTCGTTAAGCTCGTGATAATGTGTCGCAAACATAGTTTTTGCAGAGCTGTTTTTATGATTGTGGATATACTCTACAATCGACCAAGCAATGGATATCCCGTCGTAGGTAGATGTTCCGCGTCCTAGCTCGTCGAATAGCACTAAGCTCCTGTCTGATAGGTTATTGAGGATGCTCGATGCCTCGTTCATTTCCACCATGAAAGTTGACTCGCCCGAGGATATATTGTCTGACGCTCCCACACGAGTGAAAATCTTGTCTACAACTCCGATCTCGGCTGATTTTGCGGGTATAAAGCAGCCCACTTGGGCCATCAGTACGATTAGGGCAGTTTGCCGCAACAAAGCCGATTTTCCCGCCATGTTTGGACCTGTAATGATAATTATCTGCTGTTCGTCGGGAGATAGCAGCACATCGTTGGGGATGTATGTTTCGCCAAACGCCAATTGCTGCTCAATGACAGGATGTCTACCATCCTTAATATCAATAACTTTAGAATCGTTGATTGTTGGTTTGATATAGTTGTTTTCTTCCGCTACTTTCTTAAACGACGATAGGCAGTCTAGTTGTGCAATAGTATTGGCATTTACCTGAATAGGTTGAATGTACTCTGTAAGAGCTTGAACCAGTTGAGAATATAGGCGTTCCTCTATTACGGCAATCTTCTCTTCTGCTCCCAGTATCTTTGTTTCGTATTCTTTCAGTTCTTCGGTTATGTATCTTTCGGCACTAACGAGGGTTTGTTTTCTTATCCACTCGGGCGGAACTTTATCCTTATGGGTATTTCTGACTTCGATGTAGTAGCCAAACACGTTGTTAAAAGCTATTTTTAGCGATGATATGCCGGTACGTTCGCTTTCTCGGGCTTGCATTTGGTCGAGAAAAGACTTCCCCGAGCCCGATATAAGTCTAAGCTCGTCGAGTTCTTCTGATATGCCGTCGGCAATTACCTTTCCTCTGTTCAGAGCGTTAGGGGCATCTTCTACTATCTCCGTTTCAATGCGCTTCTGTATTAATTCGCAGGGGTTTAGTCTGTCGGCAAAACCCTGCAGAGATTTATTGTCAACTTTTGAGCACAGTTCCTTTATGGGGGCAATAGCTTTCAGAGCGTTTCCTAATTGTCGCATCTCGCGTGGAGATATTCGGCGTACTGCCACCTTGGAGATAAGACGTTCGAGATCGCCGATTTGCTTTAGGAAACTGTCTGTCTCGTCGGCAAAACCAGAGTCTTTCAGTAGAAATTCTACTGTTGATAGTCGGTTGTCGATAGCATTTACATCCTTTAGGGGCAGAGCTAGCCAGCGTTTTAGTAGTCTCGAGCCCATAGGCGAAATAGTTTTATCTATGACCGTGCACAGGGTCTTAGCTCCTTCGGAGATTGGGTTGAAAAGCTCCAGGTTGCGGATGGTAAACCTATCAAGCCAAACGTAATTTTCTTCCTCGATGCGTGATAGCCCTGAGACATGTCCGAGTTCCTTATGCTCGGTAATATCCATATAATGCAGGATAGCACCTGCCGCAATAATGCCGTATCTAAGTTCTTCTACACCAAAGCCTTTTAAGGACTTAAGCTCGAAGTGCTTCAATAGTCTGTCGTTTGCTGCCTCGTAGGTGTAAATCCATTCGTCTAGTGGAAATGAATACGATTTGCTGTCGAGAATCTCCTTAACCTCGGTTGATAATCCTTTTGGATATAGAATCTCTTTAGGTTGCAGCGATGAAATCAGCTTATCGATATATTCCAGAGAGCCTTGCGCAGTTGCAAATTCTCCTGTGGAAATATCGAGAAAAGCGATACCTGCCATTTGCTTGTCGAAAAAAAGCGATGCTAAATAATTATTTCTATTGTGTTCGAGTATATGATCGTTTGTTGACACTCCTGGGGTAACAAGCTCTGTTATGCCACGTTTCACTATTTTTTTTGTCGTCTTGGGGTCTTCCAGCTGTTCGCATATAGCCACTCTTTGTCCTGCCCTTACTAGTTTGGGAAGATATGAGTCGAGAGCGTGGTGAGGAAAGCCTGCCAACTCCACATAGCTTGCAGAGCCATTGGCACGGCGTGTTAGTGTAATGCCAAGAATAGACGATGCTTTGATGGCATCCTCACCGAAGGTCTCATAGAAATCGCCAACTCTAAAAAGTAAGATAGCATCGGGATGTTTATCCTTAATAGAGTAATATTGTTTCATTAGTGGTGTTTCCACCGCTTTTTTTGCTGCCAAAATATCAGATTTTAGATTTAAAGTTCAAGCAAAGTTAGGAATTTTATTCGTTGCAGAAAGTCCATAACAAAAACGAGTGAAATTATATAATTTCACTCGTTTTACATCAGTCGGTTATCCCAACAGTCTTAGATACTTAGTTAAGTATTTCGTTTAGTTTTTTCTCTAGCTCTTCGCCTCTCAAGTCTTTTGCTAAAATCTTTCCTTCTGGGTCAAGCAAGTAGTTTGCAGGAATGCCGCGTATGCCATAAAGCTGTGATGCTTCATTTTTCCAACCTTTCAGGTCAGACACATGGTGCCATGCAAGTTTATCTGCTTCGATAGCTTCTAACCACTTGTCTTTATTGTCATCCAAAGAAACTCCAAGTATGTCGAAGTTCTTGTCTTTATATGCATTATATGCAGCTACAACATTTGGATTTTCTGCTCTGCAGGGACCACACCATGACGCCCAAAAATCAAGAAGTATATATTTGCCTTTAAGCGAAGAAAGACTCACGTTATTGCCCTCAGAGTCAGCCATTGTAAAGTCTGGAGCTATCTCGCCAATTTGTGTTTTTGACATTTTTTCGATATTCTCGCCAAGTTTTACGCCATATTTTGATGCCTTCACCTCTGGGCTAAGTTTGTCGTAGATTTCTTTTTGCTGTTCAAAGTTTAGGTAATTACTTCCGGTATTCGCTGTAATAAATGGTGTCGCCAAGTTGGAGCTGTCCGAATTTAACGAGTTGAACATCTTGTCTACAACTTCTTTTGTCATGTTCTCAAATTCGCTTGTTATGTTTGCCATAGCTACAGTGTCTCCATTGTTGGCTGCTTCTCTAAATTGGTTTGCAAGAGTTCCTCTTTTTGCACTCAATTCTTTAAACAAATTGTCAATGTCATTATTCAGTTTTGTAGCATTTCCACCTTTCACATCTACGTTGCTGGTTTCATGTCCTCTCATGTCTGCTGTTACTGTTGTTACGACAGGCTCTAGAAACAAACTTGCAAAAGGTCTTCCTTTTCCTATTGTTAGCATTGCAAACTCTGACAACGACTTGTTGCCTTCAATGGTAAATTGTCCGTTTGTTACCATGCAACTGTCAATGTTTAGGGGGCTCTGGTTTTCAATGATACTAAGGTATACAAGAACCGAGTCAGCACCATTAATTGTTCCTTTAATCGTGTACTTTTGGGTGTCTTGACAAGACATCACAACTATTGTTAGCACAGATAAAATAACCGCTAATCTTTTCATTTTTCTTTTTTTTATAAATAGTTTCCGATTTGGGGTCAAAGGTATGTAGAAATTTATTACAAAATACAACGTGGATGATGTTTTTTCATTAAAGAACTAAAAACTCAGACCGAAAGCGTCCATATAATGCTCAAGAGAATATTCTTTATCTGCAATTTCTATATAAATTAAGTCAAAACGAGTTTCTAAGTCTATTTCTTTCATCTCTATATATGAATTTGCGGCATCAATAAGTAGATTTATTTTCTTTTTGCTGATAAGGTCTGTTATGTCGGATACGGGGTTGGAGGTGCGGGTCTTCACTTCGATAATTACCAAATATTCTTTAGTCTCTGCGATTATATCAATCTCTTTATGACCGCAGTACCAGTTAACCTCGCAGATTTTGTATCCCTCCTTTTTGAGAAAGTCTACTGCTAGTTGTTCCCCCATAGAGCCAAACTTTCTTTTATTCTTCATGTGGTTATTTTTTATAGATCTCTGCCTAGATATTGGATGTTAGAGACCAGACTAACAGCCATTACACGAGATATTTTTAGTAGGTAGTAGCTTGTTTACTGTCATCTTTCATTTCACCCCTCGCAAGATAAAATCCGTTTTGTTTGTCCTTTATCATTCGCAAATTGCATTCAAATATACATTACATTCACAAACTTCTCTACAATCTAAAAAAAACGTAATAAATTTAAAGTTAAGTCTCTCTTGTTGAATCAATGTTCATGCCAAATCAAGCATCGGATTGGATGCCATCAAGAAATGTTCATCATCGGCGGACAGTCTATGCTTTCGCCTAGTTCGCTTACATAGTTTGTATATTTCTCGCAGGTATTTTCGTTTGAGGCATTGTGCTACGTTAAACTTGAAACCTTTGTAATTCTGTCCCGATATTATGTTTTTGAAATTATATTCAGGCTACTCTTTACATATAATAGCCACCAGCACCAGCATTCAAGATAGCTTTTAAATTCTACTAGGCATTAACTCATAAACTGTGTAAGTTAATGCCTAGTTAAATGACTACCTCAGAATAAACAATAGCTATCGATACTATTGAGTCTTCTGCTCGCTGATTCTCATCGGAATTGCTTCTTTCACCTCTCGTTGTCGCTCTCTGCCTAGCGATTCGTATTTTGCTCCGAAATGTTCTTCAGATATCGAATCGCGTAGCTCGCCATAGCTTGCTGTCAATTCTTGCTGAACAGCTAAGTAAGCTTTGTACGAGGTGCCTCTGTCATTTCCTAAAACAATCAGGGCCTTCGATACCGACTGTCTTCCCAGTTCGGACAACTCCACTTCCTCACTATCTGCTTTGTTCAGCAAAAAGTCTTTCACTATTGGCTTTAACTCCGAAAGCTCTACCTTGTTGCCACCAACTCTAATAACATTAGAGTCATTGATGTGCACATGCAATATATTGTTGGCTGATACATTAGCTGTTGCCTCATCCTTGCTGTTACCATCTAGGTTTGGCAAGCCCTGAGGAGATACAATATCTCCGACAAGTGCATACAATGCCGTAGTTCGATAGAAGTCATTCTCAAAATCGTTCTCGTCTAATATCTTTAGGATTGCTCGGGCTACCAACTTCGGCGACAGTTGTTTCTCTCTGATAGCAGCAAATTCATCTCGCAACAAGCCCAGCTTTGAATTGTTGAACATCGCCGAGTCAAACTCCTGCTCAAACTTCTCATCTCTGCAAGTTATTCCTATATTATATCGCTTCGACTTTATTTCGTCTATCAGTTTATCATTGCCTTTAAATGCATCTATCCCTTCACTCATAGTACGAAATGCCTCAGCATAGCTTCTGCCTGAGCCATCGGCTAGCACTCCATGCTCAATGAGCAGATTCTCAATGTCTAACAGCTGCACCTCAACATCTACTCCTGATGCTTTTTGCTCATCTACATAGCAACTCATAATTCGGTTTTCCAACTCATACTTATAGCTAGCGCCGCTACAAGCGAAAAGAATGACCGATAGTAGTAATGATATTTGTTTCATTTTTTGGAGGGGGAGGGGCTTGTGTCATTAGTTTTATAATGCTCGGTAATTGTTTTCAGCTCACTCAGACTTAGATTCCACATAAAGCTCAGAAATTGCTTATAGCTCTCTGATTGGTCTGTCGGGTTGATGTTGTCGAGGTGTTTATTTAGTTCGTATTTCTTTTGCGCTTCATACATTTTGTCGAAGCATTTCCCCAACCACGGCTTGAAAAATTCCGGATTCGTCTCATTCTGAATTGCCACCATTATATTATATACCGCAACACCATAAGCTTCCTTGTCATATAAAGTCGGAATGATTGCATAGAAGGCCACCTCTTCCAATTCCTTTAACTTCTCCGACTGCTTGCTCTTCTCCGTCTTGCCTTCCAGCTCCGGATAGTTTTCATAGAGATGTTTTATTCGTTCTTGGCTCTCGGGGTGAGTTGACAATGAATCTTTATTATACTTTTGCTCATACTTCGAATAGTCATACATCGAGAAGTCCTCTCCGTCAAACCACTCATTCTTGAATGGCTGTTCGGGCAGGTCGTATAGTTTTTTGTAGGTATCCGGCTTCAATCCGTTCGGCTTGATAGTATCGTATTGCACATACAAATCCAGCGCTCCGATGAAATCATATTTATTGTAGTCAGTATTTCGATACAAAGCATATCCTGCCGAATCAGCTTCCAGCTCTTGCTTTCTGTTTCTCTCTCTCTTTTTGTATAAGGTTTTCTTCAGTGCCTCCTGCACTGCTCTGCTGACATTATCAGCTTTCAGGACTTCTTTCATTATTGCTTTTTCTTTCTTCGTTGCAATATCATTTATGAAATAATCACGCTTGTCATTCAGCGAATGGTCGAGGACTTTGTGAGCCAGCTCATGGGCTATCACTCCCGCCACTTGTGCATCATTTTGCAGATAATAAAACAATCCCAAATTGAGAACTATATATCCGTCGATAGTGCAGTATGCATTAAGCGTGGGGTTTCTCGAAATAAGGATATGGTAATTTTCCTTAGATAGATTATTTGCCTCGAGAATAGATTTTACAATCTCATTCGAGTAGTCGAGGTATCGCTTGTCATACACAAAGTTTCCTGCCTCAATATCCTCAACAAATGCCTTTTGATGGTTTTCGTAGAACTCAGACAAATACTTATTCATCTTTTTGTTGTCGGTATTGGTAATGTTTAGCTCAAACTTCTCGGCAATAAGTTTGTATTCCTCTAATGTCTGTTTGTTTTGCTCTACCGCCACGGTGTCTAGCTGAGGATAATCTTGCGCTTTAGAATTATAGACATACATCAAGATAGTTATTATCAAAACGAGCTTCTTCATACTATAGGTTTAGTTTTTCCAATCGTATTTCGGTCCCCTTGTCGCTTGATTCTCGAATCAATATATATCCCTCTTTGGCAGGCAATATATCCCGAACGAAATCTTCGGAGCTTGTGGGTATTTCTTCATAGCTATACTTTCCGCTGATTATCTTGTTAATCCCCAATATCCATTCTTTCTTGCCCGTCTCCTCATTCTTGCGCCTGTCCTCAAAATAGAATACTGCATCATTATTATCATTCATATACTGCGAGAAACGATAATCCGACCCCACTCCTTTTGTTTTTGACTTGTCAATCTGCTCTATGTTGGTCATTTCAAAGTTTTTGTCAAACTGAACGAGATACATATCCAATGTTTTGAGCGGTTTTGCTGCGCCGATAGTCTCCTTAGTCATCTCAAAAAGGAATGCACTCGAGCCGTCTCGGAATACAAATGCAGCTTTTGCGTATGGTGAGTATAGTTGTTTATTTTGCCCTCGTTTGTTCAAACCATATTCTTTAGGTACGTCTGCCCACAAGAATTTCTTTTTGTCTATTTCCTTGCCGTTTATGTCAAGTATTATTCTGTATAGCCCTAAACTCTTACCCGATAAAACATGAGCGTATCTTTCACTATCTCCAAGCATTCCCACCAAAAGGAACTTGTCGCCAATCTTTCTACTGACGTAAGTCTCATAATTATTCTCAGAATGTCCGTCTTGTATCAAATACTCAAAGCTTTTGTCTTTTGAATCAAGCCCAAAGGCATGAAACTTCTTATAAAACTTGGATTTACTCTTTTTATCAGATATTTCTATGCCTGCCGAATAATTATCCTTAACAAAGCTCTGTATAAAGATGTTATCTCCATATTCGTGTTTCCACAACATATTGAACTTATCATCATACATCGACACCGATTCATTCTCTAAGAAAGCAAGATAACCTGTGAATCCATCAAAACTCACTCCGTACAATTTGTTATCATTGAAGTTGCTTTTCTTTTTATATTGCTCAAATAGCGCGTCCGACAGCTCCGGCACATCCTGCATCTTATCATCCTCGAGGAAGTATTCTCCCTCTATCTTCTTGTCTTTCAGAGAGATAATTTGTATGCTGTTGAACATCGCTCTAGGCACTGGCGTTCCATATTTTACACTAAATTTATTGATGAAATACTTCGAGCTTATGCTTATCCTGTCTCCCATATATCTTGCCGAGACGTAGTCTCGAGTGAGGCGTTTGTGTACCGTCTCGGTATGCTCCATATTGAAGCTCGGGTTAAGGTTTTTGTCTAGCAAGACATACTCATACTTAGCTGTTTCTCTGTCGGGGGTCTCTGTCTCGTAGATGTAGAAATATCCGACCACTTGCCAATCATTATCATAAAGAATATCAGTAAAAACTAGATTTCCGCTCGAGAGACTTTCGAGTGTTCGTGACTGTGAAAAACCAATGAGAGGCAACAACATGAATAATAAAAATATACATTTCATAAACCTATTTCTTTTTATTAATACATAAATACTTAAATGTTAACTATATTAAAGATCTTCGCCGTCTGGGTAAAATATTGGTCTTCCGTGTCTTATAGGAATATCTGCTCGTTTGCTAAGACATGAAGAAAGAAACCAACGCGAGTGTAAAGATACTAACTTGTATGAAGTTTTGCAAGTTCAATTTGCAGGGATTATAAATGTTGCTAGAATAAAACTCATAGGCTTGTTTGTTATAGCCCTGTGTAAGGTGCAAATTGTTGATTTTGAGAGGCTGTCA
>JBKECW010000045.1:0-2396 GCA_047975005.1 Bacteroidales bacterium
ACCTCTACGCACGGGGCTTTTGGATGTGTTTCTTTTGGCATCGGTACTAGCGAGGTGGAAATGGTTCTTGCCACACAATGTATCCTCCAACCTAAGCCAAAAACCATGCGCATTGAGGTAAAGGGCAAACTCGGTAAATATGTAACAGCAAAAGACATTGCTCTATACGTAATATCAAAACTGACAACAGGTGGCGCAACAGGCTATTTTATTGAGTTTGCGGGAGATGCAATCAAAACATTGAGCATGGAAGGGCGCATGACCCTCTGCAACATGAGTATCGAATGCGGAGCAAGAGGCGGCATCATTGCTCCCGACGAAACTACTTTTGAATACCTTAAAGGCAGAAGACATGCACCACAAGGAGCTGATTGGAACAAGGCAGTAGAAAGATGGAAGCAGCTTCCATCGGACAGCGACGCCGTGTACGACAAGGAGATAATCTTCGATGCTGCCGACATTAAACCGATGATTACTTTCGGGACTAATCCCGGACTTGGCACGGGCATAGATGGCTCTATTCCTACGAGTGTTGAGGGAAAAGATAAAGTCTCTTTCGAGAAGTCCCTAGCCTACATGAACTTCCAATATGGCGACAAACTTGAGGGCAAGCCTATCGACTACGTATTTCTTGGAAGTTGTACCAACGGTAGGATTGAGGATTTTAGGGCTTTTGCGGAGTTTGTAAAGGGCAAGAAGAAAGCTGCCAATGTAACAGCATGGCTTGTTCCCGGTTCAAAAGAAGTAGAGAGACAGATAATAAAGGAAGGACTAGACAATATTTTTGTTGAAGCAGGTTTCGTGTTGCGCCAACCCGGCTGCTCCGCTTGCCTCGCAATGAACGACGACAAAATCCCTGCCGGCAAATACTCCGTATCAACAAGCAACAGAAACTTCGAGGGGCGACAAGGTCCAAACTCAAAAACCTTACTTGCCAGTCCATATACGGCAGCAGCTTGTGCAGTAACAGGAAAAAT
This sequence comes from Bacteroidales bacterium, assembly GCA_047975005.1. Taxonomy (GTDB): domain Bacteria; phylum Bacteroidota; class Bacteroidia; order Bacteroidales; family Prolixibacteraceae; genus JBKEAJ01. The sequence goes on from JBKECW010000045.1 coordinate 978, forward strand.
AACTAATCCTCAGAACTTTAGCTAAAAATAAAATCATGGCAATAGATAAATTCAATAGATTACAATCGTCGGCGGTTCCTATAAACATCGACAATGTGGACACCGACCAGATAATACCCGCTCGCTTCCTAAAAGCAACTGAGAGAAAGGGCTTTGGCGACAACCTGTTTAGAGACTGGAGATATAATCCTGATAATCAACCGATAGCAAACTTCCCGCTGAACAATAAAAGATACAGTGGAAAGATTCTTATCGGGGGCAAAAATTTTGGTAGTGGTTCGAGCCGTGAACATGCAGCATGGTCTATTTACGACTATGGTTTCAGAGCCGTTGTGTCGAGTTATTTTGCCGATATTTTTAAAAATAATGCTCTCAACAATGGACTGCTGCCTGTTGTGGTGTCGGAGAAATTTGCCGACAATATGTTTGAAACCATAGAGAAAGATACAAATTCGCAATTCTCTATTGACTTGAAAGCGCAGACCATCACAAACGACAGTACGGGAGAATGCGAACAGTTTGAGATAAACATATACAAAAAAGAATGCCTGCTAAATGGCTTCGACGACATCGATTATCTTGTAAGCAAGCGCAACAGCATCGAAGCCTTTGAAAAGGCTTAGACTTGAGGTTAGAATAATTATCTTAGATAAGCAATATGCAGTAGGCTATAAGCTGTATGCGTAACAGCCGTTTATTTTTTATAAAAAAAAGACAGCCTTGAAGGGCTGTCTTTTTAAGTATGCGAAGTTATTCTGCAATGTCCCACCAAACAGGTCGGGTCATATAGTCGTTGTCGAAAACTCCAAGCTCGGTTACTTTCGCAGCATTGTAATAGCGTTCGTAATATGCCATCTGATAACGACGGATATAGTCTTTATCAGTGGGGAATGCCACACTATAAACAAACTCCGGACGTTTAAAACCTTTGTAAACACCATTAGCAAGGTCGTAGGTTCCACCTGCCCCAATGCAATAATCACAACGCCTTAAATCTGTCCAAACCTCAGGGCTGTAAGTCAGGGTAATATACTTCTGCATCATTATATGGCTTAGTGTAAGCTCCGATGTTGTTTGAGCTACTGCTGCACTAGCCAAGAAGTCGCTTATCTCATTTGCTGCAACTCCGATATTTTCCATATCTGCTCTTATGCCGTCTTTGTATGCCGTGAGTGCATTGGCTTTGTCGCCCTCTCTAAAATAAACCTCAGCCTGAATAAACTTGACTTCGGAATATGTCAGCAGGTAGTAAGGCGAACTTTGCTGAGTATAAAACAACTTATTATCGTCCGTAGAGCGTAGTCCCACATAGCTAGAGTCGGATGTCTCGGGAGATGAGTCTACCTTTGCTAGGTCTACTCCTTTGGAATACTGACCTGCAGTAGTACCCTCTGTAATCTTTGGAATTAGGAATTTTGC
>JBKECW010000046.1:0-13096 GCA_047975005.1 Bacteroidales bacterium
TCGGAAGTCAAAAGTTTTCAAGAGTCCGTGCCTGCTGTCGAAATCAAGCAGAACGGACTAACTTGCTTTATCGATAGAATGCCCACGCAGGCAGATATTGATGCTGCAAGGGTAGGTGTAGCTGAGGTGCGAGTTGTTGTTCTTTCGGGCGAGTATGATAGTGTGGTTTTCGACGAAGCCAACATCGCTGTCTATTATTAGCTTTTTTCTATAAATGAATTACTAGATGTTCTGAAACAAAAGCCTGATAATGTGGAGATTGTCGTAACGGGGCGCTATGCTGCTCCCGAACTTATAGAATTTGCTGATTTGGTAACGGAGATGCAGGAAGTAAAGCACTATTACAATAGTGGAGTAGAGGCACGCAAAGGAATAGAATGCTGATGAAACGAGCCGTTTTTAATTGGAGCGGAGGTAAAGACTCTGCACTTGCTCTACACAAGGTGTTGAATTCAGTTGAGTATGATGTAATATCCTTATTGACAACCGTTAATGCAGCTAATAGTCGTTCGTCGATGCACGGCATTCCCATTGATTTACTCCGCAAGCAAGCCGACAGTATCGGTATTCCACTGTACGTCTTGGAGCTTTCTCCCGGTGGCGAGATGGCGGGCTATGAAAGTGCAATGCGAAAGGCGGTAGAGCATTTTAAATCGCAGGGAGTACGACACTTTATTTTTGGCGACATCTTTCTGCACGATGTTCGTTCATACCGTGAAAAGCAGTTGAAACCATACGGTATTGAAGTGGTGGAGCCGCTATGGGACAAGTCCTCGGACGAGGTGATGGATGAATTTCTGGAGTCGGGGCTGAAAACTATTGTTGTAACAACGATGGCAGACCGCTTAGACGACGGTTACGTCGGACGAGTTATCGACAGGGAGTTTGTAGGTAGTTTACCTGCCAATGTTGACAAATGTGGAGAGAATGGTGAGTATCACACCTTTTGCTTCGATGGAGCGATATTTCAGAAGCCTGTTCCTTATTCGTTGGGAAAACCTTTTAAAGTGTCCAACACAGTTAATATTGACGATGGCACACAGCAGACCTATCATTATTGGTATGCTGATTTGAATGCCTAGCTACTACGTCTTTTGTCTGCGGTTTTGCTCTAGTCAATTATAATAATCAGCCTTGTCTATTTCGGCATAATGTTGTATTATTGTGCTACAATAATAATATTGCTTGCATATCAATGCAAGCAGTATTTAGCATCATAATATGACGGAGTACATCAATCTACTTAAAGAAATAATCACGACGGAATCCTATAGTCGGCAAGAACATAATGTAGCTGAGATTATACGGGCATTCATTTCGACAAAAGGTCTTGATTACCATACCCATGAAAATAATACATGGATAAGAAATAAATATTTTGATAATGCGAAGCCCACAATCTTGTTAAACTCTCATATTGATACGGTACGAGCAGGAACATCGTGGACTATAGACCCATTTGAGGCTAAAGAAATAGACGGTAAACTTTATGGTTTGGGGAGTAATGATGCGGGAGGAGCTTTAGTGTCGTTGCTTGCTGCATTCTTACATTTCTATGAAGAAAAGCACCTTCTATTCAATTTGGTGTATGCTGCAACTGCAGAGGAGGAGATTTCCGGAGCAAAGGGAATAGAGTCTATATTAGATAAATTGCCCGAAATTTCTTTTGCGATAGTAGGCGAACCGACAGAAATGCAAATGGCAATAGCCGAAAAGGGGCTTGTGGTTATCGATGGCGAAGCGCAGGGAAAGTCTGGACATGCGGCAAGGGATGAAGGGGTAAATGCATTGTATGTGGCATTAGACGATATTAAAGAGCTTCGTGAATTTCAGTTCCCGAAGATTTCGGAGTTACTAGGGGCTGTGAAATTAAGCGTAACACAGATAGAAGCAGGAGTCAATCATAATGTGGTACCCGATATATGTAAATTTGTGATTGATGTTAGAACAAATGAACTGTATGCAAATCAGGATGTTGTCTCAGTTTTGCAAAGCCTGGTGAGGTCAAAATTAACGGCTCGCTCGTTGCGTCTTAACTCGTCAAGCATTGAAATCGAGCATCCCGCTGTGCAAGCAGGTCTATCATTAGGCATGGGTTTTTATGGTTCTCCTACCATATCCGACCAAGCATTGATGTCATTTAGGTCGATAAAGCTGGGACCGGGACATTCTTCGCGTTCACATATTGCCGATGAATACATCAATATATCAGAGGTATACGATGCAATTGATAAGTATATCAGTATTCTATCCATGCTGTCTTCGGTGTCTGATAAATAGCACGTTTAGTCCTTTACTTGCTTGGGCAAATACTTCTTTCTGCAGATGCAGTGTAGGGTTGTCAATGTAATTTACTGAAAATAAGGAATAGAAAATGAGAAATGAAGGGAAAAAAAATACAGATTATTTGTATCCTATAAAAAATGGGTGTAAATTTGTCGACGATTTGATTAATTATCAGGTTAATGACAAGATTAGAATTTAATATATTATAATACATATTATTATGACAAAAGCAGATATTGTAAACGAGATTTCCAGGAAGACTGGAATTGAAAAGGCTACAATCTTAAAAACGGTTGAGGCATTTATGGAGTCTATCAGAGTCTCTCTAGCAGAAGGTACAAATGTTTATCTTAGAGGATTTGGTAGTTTTGTAGTTAAGGAGCGCGCAGAAAAGACAGCACGTAACATTTCGAAGAATACGACGATTATTATTCCGGCACACTATATTCCGGCATTCAAGCCGTCTAAGTCATTTGTAGATAAAGTAAAAACTAACGTAAAAAAATAATTATGCCAAGCGGAAAGAAAAGAAAAAGACATAAAATGTCTACACACAAGCGTAAAAAACGATTGAGGAAGAATAGACACAAGAAGAAGAAATAATATTCTTTCTTGTATTTTATTTAAAAGATAGTAAATCTAAGGCTATTTTAGCCTTAGATTTAATTATATAAAAACGGTTGTTATTCATATGAATAAAGAATTAATTTTAGATGTGTCTAGCAACGAGGTTGCGATGGCACTCTTTGAAGACAAGCGTTTGGTCGAGTTCTCAAAAGAGAAAGGAAGTTCTCAGTTTAACGTCGGAGATATATATCTGGGTAGAGTCAGAAAGATAATGCCTTCTTTGAATGCAGCGTTTGTAAATGTCGGGTATTCAAAGGATGCTTTTTTGCACTATCAGGATATGGGACCTCAGTTTAAGACCTTGAGCAAGTTTCTCAAGAGCGTTGTTGGAAAGAAAGTAAAATTGAATGGTTTTTCTCAATTCCCAGTAGAGAAAGACATCGATAAATACGGTAAGATTAACGATGTCCTAAAAAACGGACAAAACATATTGGTACAAGTTACCAAAGAACCGATTTCATCCAAAGGTCCACGACTGACGTCTGAAATATCACTACCGGGTAGATATATGGTACTTATTCCATTTGGTAGAAAGGTTTCTATTTCCCAAAAGATAAAAGACCCTGCAGAGAAAAAGAGATTAAGAAAGACAATAGAGGCTATAAAGCCAATGAACCACGGAATAATAGTGCGAACAGCATCCGAGGGACAATCTATATCAGAACTAAACGCAGAGGTAAATGACCTGCTGAAAAAATGGGAGCAGGTTCTGAATAAACTTAAAAATGTAAAGGCTCCAGAATTAATATTTGGAGACAACGACCGAACGATTAATTTTTTGAGGGATATATATAATTCCAGTTTTTCAAGCGTACATGTAAACAATGTCGAAGCTGCTGGAATGTTAACCTCGTACATAAGCAGTATTGATCCTAGCAACAAGGGGATTGTAAAATTATACAAAGGAAGTCAGCCGATTTTCGACCACTTCAATGTTACAAGGCAGGTAAAATCATCTTTTGGCAAGACAGTGTCTTTCAAGGGCAGTTCTTATCTGATAATAGAACATACAGAGGCATTTCATGTTATAGACGTGAATAGTGGAAATCGCAATCAGGCATCATCAGATCAGGAAACCAATGCCTTTGAGGTAAACCTTGCGGCAGTAGACGAAATAGCTCGGCAGATCCGCCTTCGGGATATGGGAGGCATTGTGGTGATAGACTTTATCGATATGGTGAAAAATGACCATCGCAAGGCGGTGTATGCCAAAATGCGAGAGGTTATGGCTTCAGACAGATCTAAGCACACTATTTTGCCGCTGAGTAAATTCTGCCTTATGCAGATAACGCGCCAACGGGTTAGACCTGTAGAAGAAATTGATAATGACGAGGTTTGTCCTTGTTGTAATGGGTCTGGAGAGGTTCAGCCCACGCTGGCACTTATAGATGAAATAGAAATAAAGCTCAACTATATCGTAAATGATATGCACAAGAAGCGGATAGAACTAATAGTCCATCCTTTTGTGGGAGCATATATCAAGAAAGGCATCTGGAAATCTGTAAAAAAAATGTGGGCAAAGAGTCTTGGCTGTAAACTTAAAGTTACAGAGGAGCAATCTATGCCTATGCTAAATTATAAGTTTTTCGACGAAATGGACGAAGAAATATTAATTTGAAGTAGATGAGAAATTCAGGATTATTGTTTTGTATTATAGTTTTTATGATATTTTCTTGTGGGAATGGGGCTATATCGGAAAAAAAGATGATAGATGTTCTCGTAGATGTGCATTTGGCAAAAGAGCTGGCGCAACAATCAAAAAGAGACAATGACACATGCAACGACTATTATACAGAGCAATACCTTCTGGATGCAGTATTTGAGGAACACGGTATTAGCGAGGAGGAGTTTGAAAATAGTGTGGTTTACTATGCAAATATCTCCGACACTTACTTGGAAATGTACAAGACCGTTGCCGATAAATTGAAGATGCATCGGTCAATCCTTCAGTCTGATGAAGCTGATAGAACTCCTCAAGAAACATTGAATGAAGATTCTATTGTTAGAGAGGAATAATTTAACTACTATATTACTATAAAACAGTCAGCTTATTATATTAGATGAAACGTTTTTCTGCGCATTATATATTTTTGGGCGATGGTTCTGCGCCTTTAAAGAATGGAATAGTCGAAATAGACGATAATGGAGTTATTACTGACATAATAAGAGCTGAGAGCGGGGTAGAACTAGCTCATACTCAGTTTCTTAATGGAGTTATTACTCCGGGCTTTGTAAATGCCCATTGCCACCTAGAGTTATCGCACATGATACCACAAATTGATAGCGGAGACGGGCTTGTTGCTTTTGTTAGAAGTATGGTTTCCAATAGGGCTAGATATGCCGAGCAGGAGGTAGTGGCAAGTGTAGTAAAGGCTGATAGCATGATGTTCGATAGTGGCATTGTAGCTGTTGGAGATATTTCCAATACAGCAACAACTATAAGCGCAAAGCGCGAATCTAAAATTTATTATCATACATTCTGCGAGGTTTTGGGAATGGAAACAAGTGCGGCTGGCAATCTTCTAGAACAGCATATTGCACTTAGTAAATGGTTTGAAATAAGTGGTTTACCTGTCTCTACTGTTCCTCATGCGCCATATACGGTAAGTCGAGAACTGTTTAGGTTATTGTATGCACAAGACTTTAAGGTGTCTTCCTTGCATCTTGCAGAGAGCCTGTCGGAAAGAGAATTTTACACCTTGCACTCTGGAGAAATGTGGGACTTTGTTGAGCAAATAAACGGCAATGCTGTCTTGACGGACTTTAATCCTGAAAGACTCTCAGCAGTAGACTTTCTGCTGCAATTATTGCCTAAGGATAAATCTATGCTTTTTGTACACAATACGGATTTGAGGGAAGAGGAATATCAACGATTGCTTCATCACTTCGACGACTATAACAAACCCTATTTTTGCACTTGTCCAAATTCAAACCTAATAATAGAAAACAGCCTGCCAGATTACAGCATATTTACTGATAACATGTGCATTGGTACCGACAGTCTGGCATCGAATCACAGCCTGTCGATTCTAGAAGAAATAAAAACCATAGCGAAACATGCTCCACACATCGAGCTGAATGAGCTTATTAGATGGGCAACTTGCAATGGGGCGAAAGCATTAAAGATAGACGACAGATTTGGGTCTATGGCCATAGGAAAGACACCCGGACTTAACTTTATTGACGGTATTAATTTTGAGAATCTATCCTTAACTGATGCTTCCTGTGTAAAACCACTCAGCTAGTTAGAGCCTAAAAATAGCAGTGTCACTTTATTTAACCGCATCGACAAATGCTTTAAAGAGTTTTGTCATGTCGAGATTTCCTTTACTTGCCATAAGCTCCGGATGAAATTGTACGGCAAGCAAGAAAGGGTAGTCAGGATCTTCAAGTATTTCAACTACTCCATCTGACGACTGCCCGACAACTTTCAGCCCGTCTCCAATGATGTCAATCACTTGGTGATGAATAGAATTAACTTCGATACTTTCTCTTTTCCAAATTTTAAAAGAGATGCTGTTTTTGTCCAGTATTTCTACATAATGCACAGGTATTGAGGCATCGCCAACATTGCGATGTTTTAGGCTATTGTTCTCATAATATGACAAATCTTGATATAGCGTACCTCCGTATATTACATTTATTAGTTGCATACCTCTGCATATTCCTAAAATAGGTATTCCTTTGTCTATCGCTAGCTTAGTTAGTTTTATCTCGAAAGTGTCGCGTTCGTTGTTGACCTTGCCACATAATGGTTTCATTTCTTCTCCAAAATGAAAAGAATGTATGTCAACCCCGCCACTTAGGATTAGCCCATCTATGCAGTCAAGGTATGCATTGATAGTTTTGGGATTTGTCGTTACTGGCAAGAGAAGAGGTACTCCGCCAACAAGCTCTACCGAATTGCCGTAGTCGCAATGTACTTCGTTAACTGTCCAGCCGTCAACCGGGTCGTCTGCAACAATTTTTTTATTTGTTGTTATTCCTATACGTTTCATTAGATTCATTATTTGCCGCAAAGGAAATAATAAAAATCAATTAAACAAACAACGTGGATATAAATGAATATTCATATTGTATAAATAGTTGAATTACAGTCTATCATTTTGCGTAGCTTCTGCGAATATGCATTTACTTCGGTCTAACTTACCGCATCCCCAAAGAGTGTCAATATATTCGCCTCTTTGATATTTAAGGTAGTAGTACGCATGTTACCATACGTCCATGACTAGGAGAGGAGTGCCTTGTATATCAGAAGTAGACGTCAAAGGGTTGTCCTGATTTGTAGTGAATTTTCCGGCTTTATTTATTCCCGTTCATCTTCGCCTCGATTTTTTTTTATCAAGGTGAAGACAAATACATGTAGCAATAATCAAAGCAGGTATATTCGGCAGTAAGATAGTTGGAGCCAGTGAGTTTAGTGCTCCTCCTAGCTGTACAAGAATCGTTTTATTTTCATTGTCGGAGTTTTCTCGAAAGGAATAGGCTGTAGCATTACAGTCTGCAAACGTGAGAATTTGTTCACATCTTCGTTAATACTTTTCTGAATCTCTCTCAATATCTCGTCTACTTTTTCGTGTAAGGAGCCTTTAAACTGGATGTATCTTTCTTCAAGTTCTTCTATATTTAGATGAACCATTGCTATTAGTTTGCCTTTTTGCTCCAATACCAGAGACTCTAGTACATAGTCCTTTCTGTTGATTAAGGATTCTATCTCTTCCGGATAGATATTTTCACCACTTGCCCCGAGAATCATGTTTTTAATACGTCCTTTGATGAATAGGGAGCCTTTTTCAAACTTGCCAAGGTCGCCAGTTTTAAACCAGCCGTCTTCTGTGAACGACTGTTTTGTTAAATCGTCGTTTTTGTAATATCCTTGCATGATATTTTCACCTTTTGCCTGAATCTCGCCTTCGCCAGAAATTGGGTCAGCATTAGCAATTCTAAGTTTTACACCACTGAAGGTTGCTCCTGTAGACAAATATCGCAGGTTTCCTTTTACACCACCTGCTAACAAGGGAGATGTTTCTGTAAGTCCATATCCAATAGCCAGAGGAAACTTGGCGTCCATCAGGAAGCGCTCGCATTCGTTGTCAAGTTTTGAACCTCCTACTCCAAAAAACTTGAGTTTTCCTCCAAATGTTTTGGCTAGCTTCTTACCTATTATCCGGCTAAGAATTATGCGAGTGGGACGAAATCTGTATAAGGACTTTGTTATTACGCTGTTGTTTATCTCTTTGAGAATTTTTCCTCTATATATTTTTTCTATTATTAACGGGACAGAAAACATCAGTGTTGGTTGCACTTGTTTGAGGGCGGGTAGCAAAGCTGCTGCAGTTGGAGCTTTTCGCAGGTAATGCATTGAGCTCCCGTATAACGTGGGGTATATTAGTCCCAATGTATTTTCGAAGGTGTGCGACAATGGCAGTATGGACAAAAAACGATCATTTTCGTCTATTGGTTGTAGGTGTCTACATTGGTATGCTGTCCATAAAATGTTTTTATGAGATAGCATAACTCCTTTTGATACGCCAGTTGTGCCAGACGTATATATTATTGATAAAAGTTGATTTTCATCTATTACAACCTTTTGATAATCGCTTGCAGTAGCATCGGAAATAGATACAGAGCCATTTTTTGTAATTTCTTCAAAGTTTTCTATGCTGAACACTTTTAATTTAGGCAAAACATCGGTATCAATTTTAGAAATTAGGAGACTAGACGTAAATACGGCTTCGGTTTCAGAATGTTCGAGAATATTAGTGACTTCTTTGTTCGAGAAATCAGGCAAGATAGGGACGACAATCGCACCTGTATAAGCTATTGCAAAATAAGATACTGCCCAATTAGGCATATTGCTACTTAGAATTGCAATCTTAGAACCAGAACCTATCCCTATTGATTGCAACTTTGCAGCTAAGGTTTCAACTTGCTCCTTTAGCTCTTTGTAAGTAATGACTTGTTCGCCTGCAAAACCAAGGGCTGCTCTGTTGGAGTATTTTTCAAAACTTGTTCTTAGAGCAGTAGGTAAATCAAATGACCTCTTTTTTATATTCATATGTATATTACACACTTTATGTACACAGTAACATGCTTATAATACCAGTGAACAAAGATAATGTTTTTTTTTGTGATTGTAGGTATTCTTAACGGTATTTTGGTATTTGTGGTTTTAGGTATTTTGTCTTTTTTTACATTTAAAATGCTTGTGTGTAGTGTGTTATGAAGGAAATTTGGGGAAAGGGGTGATGTTTTGGGCATTGCAGAGATATGCAGATTTAAGTGTTAATAGGATAACGAGTTGTAAAATATCGCAGAATAAGCCTATGCACTTTAGAATATTCAGAGAGATACGACCCTTTCTTTTCGCAGCCTTAAGATTGAGGCTCCAAACAATCAGTTAATTAAGAGTCGTTACTGCTCAATGGAGCAGTAAAAAAGGATTATGAGATACCAGCAGTTACTTTTTTAATGCTTCTTATAAGTGAGAAGCAAACCGCTACAAGTATATATACTGCATGAGTATGTGTGTTGGCATTCTGATATTAGTCTGAGAGAGGTTAATAAAAAGTTAAATTTACTAATGAGATAGCGCTGGTACAATAAGAGTAGACCTCTATGCGTACTATTAACATGAAGCTAGTTATGAGAAAAGTTCTCGAATGCTAGAATGATTATAAAAAGAGACTAATAGATATTAGACAAACAGTCATTTAGAGCGGTCTAATATCCCATATCTAAAAACTAAAAAATAAACACACGAAAACTAAGTTGTCTTATTGAATTGAACATTTACTTAATAATATCGTTATTGTATAGGTAGTGACGATAATCTTGAGTGCACTAAACTCTTAGGTTGAGTCTACGTGTAGCAAACACCAGATGTATGATAAAGCTCGAGATTTTTTAGTATTGTAAATACTAAGTCTATAAAAGAGTTTAGTATTTTATGTAAACAAGAAGTATAACAGTAAAAACTAATTTAGTTATGAAGCAATTGAAGAATGTTTTATTAGTATCAGTAGTGTCTATATTATGTGTAATAGTTTGCTTGGCAGTATATACTAAGTATTTTCTGCCTAGCACGGTTGAGATTTCACAGGAAGAAACTTCTACGCCTTTTCAATTTACATCCGTTTCGGCATCAAGCGAAACATTGCCCGATTTAACCTATGCCGCAGAAAAAAGTGTTCATGCAGTGGTGCATATAACCTCGTCGAAAGAACTACAAGGGAGACAATATAGTAATCCTTTATATGAATTTTTCTATGGCGATAGATATCAACAACAGCCACGGGTTCAAGAGGCTACCGGTTCAGGAGTAATAATCTCGCAGGATGGTTATATCGCCACAAACAACCATGTGATAGAGGATGCTGAGAATATAAAGGTAGTGCTAAACGACAAGCGAGAATTTAAAGCCGAACTTGTGGGTACAGATCCTAATACAGATATCGCCTTATTGAAGATAGATGCGAAAGAGTTGCCTTTTCTTACCTTCAAAAATTCTAATGACTTGAGACTCGGCGAGTGGGTTTTAGCAGTAGGTAATCCTTATAATTTAACATCTACAGTTACGGCGGGGATTGTAAGTGCAAAGGCACGCAATATTGGCATAATCGGTAGTAACTCTAGCTCTGGCAAAATGCCAATTGAGGCATTCATACAAACGGATGCCGCAGTAAATCCGGGTAATAGCGGAGGAGCATTGGTGAATATGGCAGGTGATTTGGTCGGAATAAATACGGCAATAGCCTCTCGTACAGGGTCATATACCGGATATTCTTTTGCAGTACCGTCTACAATCGTTAAAAAAGTTGTTGACGATCTGAAGCAGTACGGAACAGTGCAACGTGCTATGCTAGGTGTTGGTATAACCAACCTGGATGGAGAATTAGCCAAAAAATATAATATCAAAAGCACAAAAGGGGTTTATGTTACAGCAGCAGCAGCAGGTCTGGCAGCTGATAAAGCAGGAATAAAAGAAGGAGATGTTATATTGGAGATTGACAGAAAGGAGATTAATTCCGTAGGACAGCTTCAAGAAGCTATCGGTCAGCATAGACCCGGCGATAAGATTGTTGTTAAAATTCTCCGCGACAACAATGAGCAGTCCAAGACGGTGGAATTAATGAATGAGCATGGAAACACAGAAGCTGTAAAAAATACAGTGGAAATTTATGGTGCAATCATGCAAAATATCACCTATGACGAGAAGTCTAGACTTGGTATAAATAATGGAGTTGTTATAACCGAAATAAGTAGCGGGCGACTAAAAGAGGAGGGTGTGAAGAAAGGATTTATTATCACCCGCGTGAACAAAGAGCCTATTGGCAACGTTAATGATTTATTATCTATGGTTGATCGTGCAGATGGAGTTGTTCTTCTAGAGGGAGTATACAAAGATGGACGAAGAGCCTATTACACTTTTATGAAGTCATAGAGAGTTCTGCTTATTAGGGGGATTTTATTTCTAGTCTAAGTATAGACTAGAAATAAAATTTTCAGCTAGTAGTTTTAAAGTATTGATTATAAACGTAGCTTTGGTAGTCTAAAAAAAAAAGACTACTTTTGCGTTTCAATTTAAGAGAGAGTATGAGACAGTTAAAAATCACGAAGTCAATAACAAATCGCGAAAGTGCATCACTAGATAAGTATCTACAAGAGATAGGTCGAGAGGATCTTATTACAGTAGATGAAGAGGTGGAGTTGGCTCAGCGTATCAAAAAAGGCGATAGAATAGCCCTCGATAAGCTGACCAGAGCAAACTTGCGTTTTGTGGTTTCTGTTGCAAAGCAATATCAAAATCAAGGACTAACATTACCAGACTTGATAAACGAGGGAAATCTCGGGTTGATAAAGGCAGCCGAGAAATTTGATGAGACTCGTGGTTTTAAATTTATATCATATGCAGTCTGGTGGATTAGACAATCCATCTTGCAGGCACTAGCTGAGCAATCTAGAATCGTGAGATTGCCATTAAATCAAGTAGGCTCTTTAAATAAGATAAATAAAGCATTCTCAAAGTTTGAACAAGAGAATGAGCGCAAGCCTTCACCAGAGGAACTGGCAGAATTGCTGGATATCCCTGCAGAGAAAGTAGCTGATACATTGAAGGTCTCTGGGCGTCATATCTCAGTAGATGCTCCTTTTGTAGAGGGAGAGGACAATAGCCTGTTAGACGTGTTAGTAAATAATGATTCTCCTAAGGCAGATGTACTGCTTATGCACGAATCATTGGCAGGAGAAATTAATCGAGTATTGTCGACGTTGACGGATAGGGAGAGTGATATTGTAAAGATGTTTTTTGGCATTGGTTGTCAGGAAATGACTCTCGAAGAGATTGGGGAAGAGTTTGGTCTGACACGCGAAAGAGTCCGTCAGATAAAAGAAAAAGCAATACGCCGTTTGAGGCATACGTCCAAGAGCAAGCTTCTAAAAAGCTATCTAGGATAATAATAAAAGATCTTAATCTAGAAATGCCGGATATAAAATCAATATATCCGGCATTTTTTTTTGCATAGTCTTCTTCTGTATAGTATAATTCAAATTTATCAAGCCATAGGCGCATGGTGATGCGTTCTAACAAATATATGTACTCGTTACTTACCAGTTGCAAATCCGAGAGAAAAAGAGGATACATTTGTAACATGTATATTTGACACGAGTGTATAAAGATGTATACAAGCGCTACTAGTTCAGTGTATACATTTCTATTCACTGGAATAATACAGTACAAATATGTATCGCTCGTATTTATACCTAGACTCGAACAAGTTTTTCTTATTTTGTATACAAGCTACTCAATCCATACAATTACTTATTTCTGATGTATCTGCTTACAAGTACCCACTCTGAATAACACATGCAATAGTTCCCTTTATTTATGCATAATAGCGATATTTCTGATTGAGCAAGGACTCTTATAAGAAACATTCACCAATTCAAAATCGAGTGTCTAAAGTGAAACTGTAGTTATTTATTGTAATTTGATGTATATTAGTAGTATAGGTCTTCGTGTAAGCAGAAGAGTGCCCGATAATTAAGAAATAAATACACTTTATATCAAGTTGCGCATTAGTATAGGGTTGTATTACCCTGGTTATAAGCATGCTAGTTAAATGTTAAAATCTTTTTGTGCGATTGAGATATTTGAGATGTATTCGATCTTTATTAGCCGCCA
>JBKECW010000047.1:0-28824 GCA_047975005.1 Bacteroidales bacterium
CACTAAAGGTCAGCTTTTTGACTACCTGAAAGAAACAGACGGCACTGCTTTTTACAATGCCGACAATCCGATTTTCGACGATATGAATAAGCCCGAAAAGCAAGTTAAATTCGGCACTTCAAGAAATCAAAACATACATGGCGAACTCGTCGAAAACGATAAAGGATACCTATGCGCAAAGGTGAGCAACACAAGCGAAAGCGTTGAGATAGACACCAAACTAGTCGGCGATTATAACCTCGAAAACCTTGTCGCCTCAGTTGCCGTAGGCTTGCATTTCGATATTGCACTGAAAGATATAGCCAAAATACTTTCGGAATATTCATCCAAGAACAATCGCTCGGAAGTCGAAATTATTGACGATAAGATTGTTATATGGGATTGCTACAATGCCAACCCCACTAGCATGGTGTCGGCTCTCGAAAATCTTTTTAAAACCAGCACTTCATATAGAAAAACCGCTATACTCGGTGAAATGCTGGAGCTGGGAGAAGATTCCGATTTGGAACATCAAAGAATAATAGACACCCTCAAAGAAAGTAACATACACCGCTCATACCTAATCGGCAGTAAATATAAAGCAGAGAAACTTGACAACATCTTCTTCTTTAGCTCTTTTGAGGAGTTTGCAGAATATGTGAAAGACGAAAATCTTTCGGATACCTACATACTCGTGAAAGGAAGTCGGGGGGCAAAGCTGGAACGGATTAAAGAGCTTCTATAAAAATATCAAATAAATGGAATCGTTTCCCTCAAAATTGCTGGAAAAGAGTGTAGCCGAATTTGCAAAACTTCCCGGCATTGGTCGGAAGACTGCTCTAAGACTTGTGCTACACCTACTTCGCAAATCGCAGGACGAGGTTGAGGAGTTCGGAAACGCCATGATACAACTGAAACGTGAGATTAGATACTGCAAGCGTTGCCATAACATCTCCGACCTTGATGTATGCTCAATTTGTGAAAATAAATCCCGCAGCTCGGAAATCTTATGCGTGGTGGAGAACGTCAGAGACGTACTGACAATCGAAAACACAGGGCAATACAGAGGGCTGTACCACGTACTTGGAGGTATAATTTCGCCAATGGACGGTATTGGTCCATCAGACCTAAACATAAACTCACTCGTGGAACGAGTTGAAAAGGACAACATTACAGAGGTCATACTCGCTCTCAGCACCACCGTCGAGGGCGACACCACAAACTACTATATCTACAAGCGACTAAAAGACTCAGACGCGCTGGTAACAACACTGGCAAGAGGTGTTGCAGTAGGCGGCGAACTGGAATATGCCGACGAAGTAACTCTCGGTCGCTCCCTACTGCAACGCACTCCCTTTGAAATGTCGCTGAGAAGGTGAGAGTTATTTGCATTCATTGATTATTTGTGCTTACTTTGAGGTAAAATATCTTAAATATATAAAGTTTGATGCTGTGAAAAATACACTTACTCTTATAGCATTTTTTATAGGACTGCAATGTTACGCCCAAACAGACATGAACTTCAAGGATGGGAGTAGAGTTGGAACAAGCTACTACACATATATTTACAAGATAAGCAACGAAGAGGCGGAGCATATCTCCCTGAGCGGGAATGTGGATAATGTTGACAATTCTTTCTTTCACACTCAGGTAGATTATTTCCCTACCGATTCCGTATATAACGGAGACCTGCCACAAGGACATTATCTAAAAGTGTTTGCAAACGGTTCGGACATGGATGTTTCGTTCACCACTGTGCAAGATTTCGATTTTTATATAATAAATAACGACACTGATTTGCGAGTGAGGCTGCTTGATGGGAAAGGAGAAGTAATCTCGGATGCCGATGTACGCATTCGCAATAAAAAGAAACTGCATTTTGACGAAAAAACACAACTATATATCGATAAGAAATCCAACAAGAAAGGAATGCTTAGGATATATTGCAAGGACTTACTTGTGTACTACGACTTGAATAGGGACATTAACGGAAGTGGCTTTAAGCGAACTGCAAATGGTGTGCTATATGCCTCACCTGTGAAGTACGTGTGGAAACCTATACGCTACGTTGTGAGGCTTCCGATAGACGGAGTGCGCACCTTGACAAACTACCGATGTCGTCCGGTAGGAGCTATCAACTCGACAAAATATTTCTTTCAATATAGAATTGAAAATTGGTATAATCGTACATTCCACAGAGACTACGACAAGAGGTTCGACGGATATATGCTGACCAACAAGCCTAAGTACATGCCCGGCGACACCGTGAAGTTTAAAGCATATATCTACAATAAGAACAATAGAAAACTATATAATGACTCACTCAATATTTATCTCAGCAGCTCATATTACAGAGGATACACGCGTTTAATATCAAAAATTGCTTCGTATAATGAAGGAGGATATGCTGGCGAGTTCGCTTTGCATGACTCTTTGGATATGACACTCGACAGGACTTATTACATTCGCTTGTCTCCCAACGGAATTTCGCAATCCATTATGGCAACACGTTTTGAATATGAAGACTACGAGCTGTCGGCTCTGAACTTTTCTCTCGGCGGAGACCACAAAAATCAATATAAAGACAGCGATATAAGTTTCTTTGCCAAAGGAACTGACGAGAATGAATTGAATATTATGGACGGACGTTTACTGATAAGTGCAAGGGTCAAATCAGTTGACTGCATATTTGATAAAAAGGTGTTCGTGCCGGACACTCTTTTTAGCTACGAAAAACGACTAGACCCAAAAGGAGATACAGAAATTAGTATCTCAGACAGCTTATTTCCAAAAGCAAACTTTACATATTATCTGGAAGTGAAGTTACTTACATCAGATAATGATACTCGGGTGGAAGACAGAGACATAAACTACAAATATAAGTCGGAAAGAATAGAAGCAGACATTCAGACAGATTCGATACTTGTACAATATTTTAAGAATGACGTCCAGACTCCAACTCCAGTTTGGATATCGGCAGAAGATAATTTTGGCAACAAAACGGACATTCTTCTCAACAATACTCCGTGCAAGGTCGCACTAGAGCCGTATTACTCGACATACTACATAAAGAGCGACAGTTTGCGGGAAAAAGTTGATGTATCGTCGTCAGCATCATTAGTGAAATGTTATTCGGAGCGCACAGAAGACTCAATATATATAAGCGTTGAAAACCCCCGCAAGATTCCTTTTACCTATAATATTTACAAGAAGAGCATAGAGACAGAACGAGGGTATTCCGACTCCTTAAACATATCGTATCAAGCAAAGAAGAGCCAACGATATTTTGTTGCTCTGTCTTATCTGTGGTGCGGCAAGATGCAGAAAAATATATACGAAGTGCCACTGAACAAAGATAGGCTGAGCATCACTGTGAGTGAACCTAAGCTCATCTATCCCGGGCAGAAAACCCGTATTGAGGTATCTGTTACCGACATAAATAATGAACCGGTGGAGGGCGTTGACCTTACAGCATACTCTCTAACCAAGAAGTTTGACTACTCGCCTCCTACTCTTCCCGATTTGCCTGAGGTGATAAGGGGAAGAGGCAAAAAGCTAATCAATAACTTTCAGTATAACAATGTAAACATCAATGACTCAGACATCAGTCTGGACTATAACAGATGGAATAACTTTGCAGGACTAGATTCGATTACCTACTACCAATTTTGCTATCCCGGCAATTCCATATTTAGGTTCGAGTTTCAGCCCGAAGATTCGCTTACACAGTTTGCTCCCTTCGTAATGTCGAAAGGAAAAGTTGAGCCGGTGAGGATAATATATGTTGACGAAATACCGGTATATTTCTCATGGTCAACATTCACTCAGCCATATTCATTCATGATTGATAGTGGATACCACAACATCAAGTTGCGTACAAGAACAGCAAGTATCACCATTGATAGTCTGTACTTTAACTATGGCAAAAAACTCGTTTTTAGTCTCGATGCCGACTGTCCGCCCCACGAGGTCGATGTTATTCATTTGAACTCAGATAAAGATTGGCTGAGCTACGAAGAGAAACGAAACCTGATGAAGTATGTATTCCCCTACAGAAACGACTTCGACGACAAGATAGCCTACCTTAGTCAAGGCAATAAAATACAACTCCTAAACACTACAAACAGAGCAGGTGTGCAAATGGCTGGACCACTTGTAGGAGATTGGACATTCAACATTATCGATGGCTTTTCCCACAAGTTTACTCATGAGCCTTTTTATGTATATGAATTCAAGTCCAACGTAATAAAGATGAAGAGTATAGACCCCAAAGAGTATCGGACTTGGGGGTTGAATAAAGAAAACTCAGTTACAGATTTGGCACTTACAAAAGAACGCTTGCTTGATTTATGGCAAGAGAGAAAAAACACTAAACGAGAGCAAACTCCAAGATACAAATACCCGAAAAAAACAAGAGAAAACTACGGAAGACTAAGATTTGATTTGCTCGGAACTAAACAGCCCCTAAATATATTGCTAACAAGCTACGATGATTTCAATTTCATGCGGGTATACCAGGGCAGCACTAGCATTATTCACAATTTGGAGAGGGGGTATTACCGCTTGATATTCCTATATCCCAATGATGAATATCAAACCGCCGACTCGGTGTTTGTTGAACGCAACGGAGTGAGCTACTGCATTTTTAATCAGGAGTCGATAATGAAGAAAGATACTTTCAGTGCTAGAATTGACAGTCTGATTGAGACCTTAACTTTCAAAGAAAGCCCAAATACCGTGCAAGAAGAAACTGAGCTGAGAGCAATAAACACTCAGTATATGCAGCAGTACTCCGACCAATATGCAGGCAGAACCGTGAGTGGACAAGTCTTAGAAGCAGATACGGGAGAACCGATAGTTGGGGTTACCGTGATGGTGGAAGGCACAGAAGTCGGTACGATTACAGATTTAAACGGAAACTACATACTGAAAGTGCCACATGGTTATAAAGACCTAATTTATAGTTTTATAGGATTTGACATAAAGACCCTCAGGATTGGCATTGACGACCTCAGCCGTGTTGAAATAGAACCTTTAAAGACGGAATTGCAAGAAGTTGTTGTAGTGGGCTACGGCGTGGCCAGCAAACAGTCGATGACTGCTTCTGTTGTAACGGTGGACATGGGTTCTAATTATGCTATCACAAATGTAAGTGGCAATATATCTCAATCTCTGCAAGGCTCCTTATCAGGAGTACAGATAGAAAGCGACAATTCAGGTTACACACAGATAATGATAAGAGGAGCATCAACGGAGACATTCGACAAGAAACCCTTATATATAATTGATGGTAATGTATTTACCGGAGATATTTCGGAACTCGATGCAAGCAAAATAAATGGCATGACCATACTAAAAGATGCACAAGCTACATCTTTATACGGGGCACGAGGAGCAAATGGAGTAGTAATATTAAACACAAAAGGCGGGGCATTCACTCCCTCCAAGAGTAAAACAGACAAGGGTGCCGACTATGATGATGTGTTCTTCGAAGCAGCTTCGCAAGCAAACTCCCTGCGCAATAACTTCTCGGATTATGCTTTCTGGCAACCAAGCCTGATTACCGATAAAGATGGTAAAGCAAGTTTTGAAACGACCTTCCCCGATGATGTTACAAGTTGGGAGACTTTCTACTTGGCGATGAACGGAACTAAGCAAAGCGCACAGACTAAAGGACTGATTAAATCATACAAACCACTTATGGCACAGCTCTCTGTTCCTAGATTTATGGTACAATCGGACGAAGCAAATATCATCGGGAAAGTACTGAACTACACTTCCGACACTATCAGGGCAACGACTGAATTTGAGATTGAAAACAATCATCTTAAAAACCAAACAAGCTCTATCGCAAACTCATTTGTGGACACCCTAACGCTCGTAGCTGCAAACGAAGATTCTATCTCAGTAAAGTTCTCGCTTACAAAAGAGGATGGTTATTTTGATGGCGAGAAAAGAGATATTCCTGTCTATCCACTAGGATTGGAAACCACCATAGGCAATTTCTACTCCTTAGATAAGGATACTTCGTTCAATATAAATATCGACCCTACTCTGGGGACAACAACTATCTATGCTCGTGCCGATATACTTGATGTGATAGAAGACGAAATACAACATGTGAGAAACTACAAATACCTATGCAACGAGCAGCTTGCATCGAAACTAAAAGCCTTGCTCGCCGCAAAACAAATAGCTAGCTACAAAGGAGTGGAATTTGAGTGGGACAAAGATGTTAATAAGATTATTAAACTACTATTGAAGCATCAAAACGAGCGCAAACTTTGGGGATGGTGGAACAATTCGGACGGAATCACATGGATAAGTAATCATGTTATGGAAGCTTTGTATTCTGCCAGAGATATGAACTACAAAATATCTATAAACCAAGGTGATATGATTAGTGAGCTAGTATGGAAAATGCAAAGCGACACTACCTTTGAAAATCGTCTGAAATTTATAAAAATGCTGCGGATGCTAGATGCAAAGACTAACTTCAAAACTCAGCTCGACAGTTTATCTACAATGAAAGAACTCAGCTTAAACGAACGCTTACAACTAGCACAATTGAGAAAAGACTGTAATGTAGAATTTAATACCGACTTCTTAAATAAATATCGCAAAACTACGATGTTTGGTAATGTGTATTATTCCGAAGACAAAAAAATGAACTACTGGCGCAGACACGCTTTACTGGATAATGACATCCAGAATACAATGAAAGCATATAAGTTGCTAAAAAGTGATTCTAGCGCAAACCAAGCAGAGTTGACAAAAATGCGCAACTATGTTTTGGAGAAACGAGGAACAGGACATTGGCTGAATACCTACGAATCGGCACAAATAATAGAAACCATCCTTCCCGACTTGCTCAAAGGCAAAACCAATCCCGAAAAAGCAATGCTAATTTTCGAGGGAGATATGCAAGATACTATCCTCAAGTTTCCATACGAACATAAATCAACAGACGCAAAAAATATTAAGGTAACAAAAACAGGAGACTTCCCTATTTATTTCTCTGCTTATCAGAAGTATTGGGACAGTTCACCCAAAGCCAGTACAAAGGACTTTGAAATAAGTACGGAATTTGAAGACAACACCAACGGTATACTGACAGCAGGCAAGGAGGTAACTCTAAGGGCAACAGTAAAAGTTCTGCACGATGCAGACTACGTAATGATAAATATCCCCATACCGGCATCTTGCTCATACTCCGATAAGTCAAACT
This sequence comes from Bacteroidales bacterium, assembly GCA_047975005.1. Lineage (GTDB taxonomy): Bacteria > Bacteroidota > Bacteroidia > Bacteroidales > Prolixibacteraceae > JBKEAJ01. The sequence continues at coordinate 7,208 of JBKECW010000047.1, forward strand.
CATTCCGCAATGAGGTGCATCGTGAGTATTTTCGCAACGAAACAACAATATTCTGCAAGTCCCTATCCGAAGGAGAATACAAATTCAAGGTAAAACTAATTCCGAGATATACAGGCAAATACACACTTAACCCCGCCAAAGCAGAACTGATGTACTTCCCTACATTCTTTGGAAATAATAAAATAAAGAAGGTCGAGGTAAAATAAATATTAAAATTCGTACTTTTGCAATTCACAAAACAAGATATATCAATGAGCATTGCAGATAAATACGATCACCTGGAAGCCGAAAAAAAGTGGTATGACTACTGGATGAAAAACGAGTTTTTTAAATCTACTCCCGACAGTAGAGAACCCTACACCATTGTGATACCTCCACCAAACGTTACGGGAGTACTGCACATGGGACACATGCTCAACAACACCATTCAGGATATACTCGTGCGACGTGCCCGAATGCGAGGCTACAACGCTTGTTGGGTGCCGGGAACAGACCACGCCTCGATAGCCACTGAGGCTAAGGTGGTTGCAAAACTCAAAGACGAAGGAATAGATAAAAAATCTCTTAGCCGCGACCAGTTCATGAAACACGCCTGGGAATGGAAAGAGAAACACGGCGGAATAATCCTCGAACAACTCAAAAAACTGGGTGCTTCCTGCGATTGGGACAGAACATCCTTCACCATGGACGAACACATGAGCGAATCGGTTATCAAGGTGTTTGTAGACTTATATAATAAAGGACTGATATATCGTGGAGTGCGCATGGTGAATTGGGACCCTGCCGCAAAAACTGCCCTCTCGGACGAGGAGGTTATACACAAAGAGGTAAACTCTAAACTATACTATGTAAAGTACTTCTTTGCCGACGACTCGGGCGAGTTTCTGACAATTGCCACTACACGTCCCGAAACAATACTTGGCGACACGGCACTTTGCGTTAATCCCAATGATGATAGATACAAAAATGCTGTAGGCAAGACAGTGATGTTGCCTCTACTTGGCAGGGAAATTCCCGTTATTGCCGACGAATATGTGGACATGGAGTTTGGTACGGGTTGCCTGAAAATAACGCCTGCCCACGACATCAACGACTACGAAATAGGACTACGCCATAACTTGCCAAGCATCGACACATTCAACGACGACGGCACTCTCAGCGAAGCGGCTCAGATGTTTGTGGGCAAAGATCGCTTTGAGGTACGCAAACTGATGGAGAAAGAACTGGAAAATTCTGGTAATCTCGTTAAAGTAGAAGCCTACAACAATAAAGTTGGATACAGCGAGCGCACAAACGTTGCCATCGAGCCGAAACTTTCGGCACAATGGTTTCTGAAAATGGAGGATATTGCCAAACCTGCACTCCAAAATGTAGAAAACGACACAGTTAAATATCACCCTGCGAAGTTCAAAAATGTATATCGCCACTGGATGGAAAACATCAAAGATTGGTGTATCTCCCGTCAACTTTGGTGGGGACAGCGTATTCCTGTTTACTACCTGCAAGACGGCTCATATGTGGTGGCTACAAATGCTGACGAAGCTCTCAAACTAGCTCAACAGAACTCAGGAAACAACAGTCTGACAATGACAGACCTAAGGCAAGATGAAGACGTGATGGATACATGGTTCTCCTCTTGGCTGTGGCCTATGTCGGTTTTCGATGGAGTGAGAAATCCCGAAAACCCTGACTATAAATACTACTACCCTACCAATGACCTAGTTACAGGACAAGATATTATTTTCTTTTGGGTAGCTAGAATGATTATGGCAGGATACGAGTTTGAAGGCAAACAGCCATTTAAGAACGTGTACTTTACAGGAATGGTGCGAGATGAAAAGGGTAGAAAGATGTCCAAGCAACTTGGTAATTCACCCGATTGCCTGAAACTTATCGACAAGTATAGTGCTGACGGAGTACGACTCGGGATGCTGATTTGTGCACCATCGGGCAACGACCTTCTGTTCGATGAGGCTCTGCCTGAGCAAGGACGTAGCTTCAATACCAAACTATGGAACTCGTTTAAGCTGATAAAAAGTTGGGAAGTTGACGAAACCATAACACAACCTGAGCATTCAGCACTAGCTCTAAAATGGTTTGGTAACAAGCTGTCTGAAAGTATCAAGGAGATAAATACTCAGTTTGACGAATACCGAATTTCCTCAGCTCTTATGTCTGTGTACACCCTTATCCGTGATGAATTTTCGGGCTGGTTGCTTGAAATTATCAAACCTGCTTATCAACAGCCTATTGACAGCAAGACAATAAAAGAAGTGAATGCTTATTTGGACAGTCTGCTTAGAATACTTCATCCTTTTATGCCATTCATCTCTGAGGAGATATGGCAAAACTTAGAGCAACGAAAAGAAGGCGAAAGCATAATGATTGCAGAGTGGACGAAAGTCGGAAATATAGACACAGAACTTTTGAGTGCTTTTGAAGATGCTAAGGAAACCGTAACAGGCATCAGAAACGTAAGAACATCAAAGGGCATAGCAATGAAAGATGCTCTGCCTCTAAACGTAAAACAAGGAGGAAAAGGCTATGATGAGTCTCTACTGCCTGTAATTACGAAGCTTGCAAATATCGACAAAGTCGAAACTGTCAGCGATGATGTGCAGGGTGCTGCTTCGTTCTTGGTTAAAACCACAACTTTCTACATTCCCTTAGGCAATTTAATCAACGTGGAAGAAGAGGTGCAGAAGCTAGAAGAAGAGTTGAAATACAATAAAGGGTTTCTCAATTCGGTGATGAAAAAACTTAGCAACGAGAAGTTTGTAAGCGGAGCTCCGGAGGCTGTTGTTGCAAAAGAGCAAGCAAAAAAAGCCGATACCGAAGCGAAGATAGCACAATTGGAAGCACAAATAGCAAGCCTGAAGGGATAGCCTGAAGCAATACTGATACGATTTTGATGAAACGTCCATGCAGTAGGCTTTAAAGCCTAACTACACGCATGAGCATAATTTTAAAAAAAACAAAATCATAAAGCCTATAGCTTACAGCATAAAGCCCTTTTATGAGGCTAGATACAGGATATGACAATGAGTATCTACTGAAAATACTCATAAATCAGATGTGTTTACCCTAGCAAATACTATTTTTTATTTTCAATTTTGAAAAATATAGTTTATATTTGCATCGCAATTAGCGAGAGTAGCTCAGCTGGTAGAGCACAACCTTGCCAAGGTTGGGGTCGCGGGTTCGAATCCCGTCTCCCGCTCAAGTTCTTTTTTTAGTAGAAGATATTTTGGATGCCCGGGTGGTGGAATTGGTAGACACGCCGGACTTAAAATCCTGTGGGCTTTTGCCCGTGCGGGTTCAAGTCCCGCCCCGGGTACCATTTTATGTTGCGAGAGTAGCTCAGCTGGTAGAGCACAACCTTGCCAAGGTTGGGGTCGCGGGTTCGAATCCCGTCTCCCGCTCAAAACGAGAAAAGGCGAATATCAAAAGATATTCGCCTTTTCTCGTTTTAAGATTACTTGATTATTTGACCTTAATTTGGTCTCCTACCTTTAGATTTCGAGAGTTCTTCCCCTGATTTAACCTTATTAATTCGTTTGTCGATACTCCGTATTTATCTGCAATCTTCCAATAATTATCACCACTCTTTACAGTATGATACTGTCTGCCGTCTGCAACTTTTTTATCTCCTACAGAAGCAACTCCAATACGTCGTTGTTTTTCGGCAAAGCTCAGATTATTGACTATCAAATAATGATCCTCCTTACTCTTCGGAACATATACAGTCAGTTTTTGTCCGACTCTAATTATATTCTTTCTCAAATTGTTCCACTTGCGCACCTTGTCTATGCTAACTCCGTACCACTCGGCAATATACCCAATATTATCGCCACTCTTAACAGTATAGCTGAGTTTTGCAGAGTTTACTGGTGTTGACGAGTAAGTATCATCCGAGAGATTTATTACTGGAGCTTTCTTGTTTACATTATGTACTGCATTTTTATCATTTGCCATTGCATACAAGTTGTCCTCCTTTGCGTAGAATGTTGTTGCCATAGCAACCGGCACAAAAATTTTGCGCGGACTATTTTCGCTTGCGGGTATTATCCCTTTAAAATACTGAGGGTTCATTTTTTTCAGGAATTCTTCGTCCACATCGAACTCACTTGCTAGCTGAGAGATATATAAATAGTCTTGGACTTCTATCTGAACACAACTTTTCATACTCAGCATATCCATTTGAGGCTCTATCCCATACTTGTCGGCATAGTTCATTGCATACATTATTGCAATGTATTTTGGAAGATATGTGCGGGTTTCTTTAGGAAGATATGCGTAAATATCCCAAAAATCGGTTTTGCCACCCGAACGAGCAATGGCTTTATTAACATTTCCCGGTCCACAATTGTATGCTGCCATAGCAAGCTGCCAGTCATTGTATATGTCATACAAGTCTAATAAAAACCGTGCTGCTGCATCCGTTTGTTTCATAAAGTCATACCTGTCATCAACAAGCGAAGTTACCTCTAGTCCATACTTTTTTGCGGTATAAAACATAAACTGCCACATCCCTTTTGCCCCCATATGCGAGCGAGCAACCGGATTAAGATCTGACTCAACAACAGCAAGATACTTAATCTCCAAGGGTATATCATACTTATCGAAAACGGCATCAATCTTGTCAAAATAGAATTCTGACAAGGCTAGGTTTCTTGCTATTGTGCGGCTCCATGACCCAGTATATAGGTCTATATACTTTCGCACCTCTTTATTGTATGTGAGAGGTACGGCGGAATTTATTCTTGACAATCTATCAACATAGGCAGCATCGGATGTGCCAAGCGGAGCAAGCACCAAGCTGTCTCCTTCTCCAAGTATATCTGTTTCGTCTGATCTAACCCATTCTTGATATTTTTCATCTATATCAAGTAGAGTTACTGTATCTTTTGTATTCACTTCTTCCGTATAAAGATAGTCTTTATTGATGGCAGAAGCCTCAATTTTGTCAGAAGCCTTTTCGATAGACTTCTCTGCTTTTTTATCTGCTACTTTTTCATGATTTGTGGTATTCATCACCTCAAGCGCGGATTTACTCTGCGAAAACCCAAAAATTGTGGGAAGCATTGTAAGAGCAACAGTTCCTATTGCTATTTGCTTTTTTGTTCTTACCATTTATAATTAATTTGTAATTATCTGCGACAAAAGTACTAAACAAAGCCCTAATACACAATCTATTCCTAAAATGTTAGGGCAAAGTTTAATCCGGGATAACACTTTCCTGATGCAGGGTCAACAATCGGAGAAGGAGAAAAACGATAAGATAAGCTCTCCGAGTCATCAAAATCAAACAGGTGTGCATCTACACTAGCATCGATAATTTGAGCCAAATATGCGACCACAGTCCATATTATCATATAGTCTCTATTTCTTCGGGCTGAGCTAGATGCAATATTGAGCCGACTTGCAAAATTTTGTTCATCTTGCATCATCCACTGCCACGATGCTATATTTTCATAATATCGAGTATTTGGGTCTGCATCTGTCAGATCCAAATAGCTCTGTCTATATAATTTATACTGATTATCATTGAAATATACGACATAAACCATGCTTCCCAGCAGACCGTATACTAAGGGTACTTTCCAGTATGCCTCGTTATAAATCTGTCCCAGCCCGGGCAATATAGCCGAGTACAAGCTAGCTGTTGTTGGAGACTTTTTATATTTATAGCTATCTGCTCTTATGTCAACATTCTCGACACTGAGTCCAATGTCAAGAGTGCTGTCTGCTGTTTGGGCATTAACGCAATGCAAAAAAACAAAGAAGACTCCGACTAGCAGGAAGCATTTTAAATTCATATATATTGTCTTTTGTCCTTATACTCCGGCAAATAATAAGTTTTGTCCTCTCTTCCTTTATTTTTTATCAATCTCTGCCAATAGATTCTTTAGAACTGATTCTGAGGCGAATGGAATAACTATTTTACCTTTTCCATTGGAATTAACCACGACCTTTGCTTTCCTCCCAAAAAGTTCTTTAACAGCGAGGTCGTATTCAGAGGTAAATTTTGTCGCTCTTTTCTCATCCTTTCTATTATCTTTCTGCTCGGCTTCTTCTTCAAGATTTCTCACCAATTCCTCTGTTTTTCTAACCGTGAAATCATGTGCTATAATCTGCTTATAAAGCATCAACTGAGCATCCTCATCATCAATTGACAAAAGGGCTTTTGCGTGTCCCATTGTTATGTCTTTATCTCTAACTCCTTTCTGTATTGCAGGAGGCAGTCTAAGTAGTCTGAGAAAATTCGCTACTGTAGCTCTGTTCTTGCCTACTCGCTTGGCTAATTCGTCCTGTGTGAGACTGAACTCGTCTATTAATCGCTGATAGCTCAACGACACTTCTATTGCATTTAAGTCTTCTCGCTGTATGTTTTCGACAAGTGCCATTTCCAGCATCTCGTCATTATCCGCCGTCCTAATGTAGGCAGGGACTTTCTTTAGCCCTACTTTCTTCGCTGCTCTAAAGCGACGTTCCCCTGCTATTATCTGATACTCATCATCATTCAGTTGGCGCAGTGTTAGTGGCTGAATTATACCTAGCTCATTTATCGAATTTGCTAAATCTTCTATCAACTCATCATCAAACTCTAAACGAGGTTGATATGGGTTTGCAACAATAAGTGAAATATCTATCTCGTTTATTGATGCTATCTTCTCTGCTGCTTCTCTAGGTATAAGAGAGCCGATGCCTCTGCCTAGTGCCTGACGCTTTACCATATTCTTATTTATTACTCAATATTTTCTCCTCGTTTGGCATTCTTGTCATATCGTTGCGCTGCAAAAACTCTTTTGCGAGCTCCATGTAGTTCTTTGCTCCTGTTGATTGTTTGTCGTATACTACAACCGGCAATCCATAGCTAGGAGCTTCGCTGACTTTTACATTTCTGTTTATAATAGTTTTAAAGCACAAATCGTCAAAATGTTTTCTCATTTCGTCAACAACCTCGTTGGACAAACTTGTCCGCGAATCATACATAGTACAAACAAATCCCTCTATTAGAAGATCAGGGTTCAACTTTGACTGTACTAGTTTTACGGTATTCAATAGTTTTCCTATACCTTCCAATGCAAAGTATTCGCACTGAACAGGTATCAATACAGTGTCGGATGCTGTGAGAGAATTTACAGTTATCATGCCTAGTGATGGCGAACAATCTATAAAAATAACATCATAATCATCCTTCACTGCTTTTAGCTTTTCGCGAAGTATATAACTGCCATTATGCAATGTTGGTAACTCTACCTCTGCCCCGACCAGATCTATATGAGACGGCAATAAATACAAGTTATCTATACTTGTCTTCAATATTGCTTTATTTATATCTATATCCTCTAACAGACAATTATAGATACTCATTTTTACATTATCCGAGTCTATTCCAAGTCCTGATGTCGAATTTGCTTGAGAGTCGGCATCAACCAACAATACTTTCTTTCCAAGCATTGCTAGAGCAGCTGAAAGGTTAACCGAGGAGGTAGTTTTTCCAACTCCTCCTTTCTGATTTGCCAATGACACTATTTTACCCATAATCTATTGCCTTTGTTTTCTGATTCCCATTGTACTAATCGTCAATATTTGGCAAATATACTAATTTATGAGCGTAGTTTTTTAAAGCTCAATATTAAAATTATAAACACACCCACACGCACAACCTCACACACGCCTAGCAACCAGCCTATTACAAAGCACTCATTATGCCACATTCAACAAAACTAAGATGTGAGGACTGAGTAATTATTATATGGTCCAATAGGTCAATTCCTAAGGTCTTGCAACCCGAACGAACTGATTTTGTAAGCGACTTGTCTTCTTGACTAATCAACAATGACCCAGATGGATGATTGTGCACCAATATTATCGAAGATGCGAGTTTATCCAATGCCAGCTTAAAGATTATTTTCACATCCACGACAGTTCCGGACACTCCTCCCATGCTAATTCTGCGGCGCTCAATAATGGCATTCGAGCGGCTGAGAAGAATAAGCCAAAACTCTTCATGCCGTAGATCTCTTAATTCGGCACCGATGTTTTTAACAACATCGTCTGATGTTTTTATGATAATCCTTTTGTCCTCCATAAGGCTTCGTCGTCGTCCGAGCTCGAAGGCTGCCATAAGAGTGGCTGTCTTTGCCACTCCCACTCCTTTAAATTTCATGAGGTCGTCTGCCGATAGTCTTACCAGATTTTGTAGTTTATTGTCGAATACTGAGAGTATCCTCTTTGACAAGTCTAAGGCGCTCTCTTCGACGCCTCCATTGCCAATAAGAATAGCAATAAGTTCGGCATTAGACAGATAGGAGGCTCCGTTTTTTATAAGCTTCTCCCTCGGCCTATCATTCTCTGCCCATGTCTTTATTGGCAAATGCTTCCTCCCGGCGTCTTCTTCCATAACATCTATTTTAAGAAAAACAAGACTCATAAAAGGGTGTATTTGCTTTCGATGGTATTTAGAATTATTTTTGCAAGAAATAATAATAATGAAACCATCTCACATTATATTTTTGGTGATAATGTTCACCACGCCACTGACCTACGCCCAAAAGCACAGCTCTATATCTGCATCAGAGTTTAAGGATAAATACGCCAACTCCGATGGCATATACCGTGACAAATACACTCTTAATCCAGCCAATACAAAGATTAATATTATTGACGAGAAAAACAACATAATTCGAGCTTTTAGATTAAAGGAAGGACTTATGCGCGGTAGATATAATGAATACTACAGCAATGGAGAGCTAAAAATTAAGGGCAAATATAAAAAGGGAAAAAAGAATGGAAAATGGAAAGAGTTATACACAGAAGGGGCAACCAAGTCCGAGAGTTTTTATAAGAGAGGTCTAACTCAAGGCACGAAGACTTCTTTTTATCGAGACGGGAGCATCAGCGAGCTAGGCAACTTTATAGACGACAAGATGACTGGGCAATGGAGAGGTCTTTACGAAGATGGAAGCACCAAGTATACAGAGACATACATCAATGGCAATATAAACGGGATATCCACCCATTACTATAAGAACGGTAATATCCAAGAATATGCGGAATGTTACGAGGGGGAATACAATGGCAAATGGCAGTGCTTTTATGAGAATGGTAATAAGAAAGGAGAAGGAAGATACAAAAATGGGGTAGAGAATGGAATATGGGTCTGGTATTACGAAGACGGCAATAAAAAATACGAAGCACGATACAAGGATGGAAAATTTGATGGAGAAGTATTTTTTTACAATAAAGATGGTAGCGTTTCGAAAAGTGCACTCTACATAGACGGAGTAAAATCAAACCTACCCTGAGGACAGTTGCCGTTAGACAACCATCCACTAGGCATTATCGTGTCTATTATTCTTTTTGCATTTCTTGCCACACAAGAGCACTCGCTCCCATAATAGCAGCATCGCCGAGTTTAAGTTTAGAGGGAACAATTTTCACTCCATTCGGCTTATTAAATATGGGCAAAAGATATTTCTGTATTCCTTTTCTCACAGGATCAAACAATACCTCACCTGCCGCTGTAGGGCCTCCAAAAATAAATATAGCCTCGGGACTTAAGTGGTGCACAGTATCTGCCATTCCTTGCCCCAAGTATTCTCCGGTTCTTCTAAACACCTCCAAAGCAATTTCATCGCCACTTATTGCAGCTTCATATATAGTCTTAGACGTCATCTCTTTATATGAATATTCTGCCAACTCACTGTTGTATCCGTCGCGGAATGCCAACAGCTCGAAGGCTGTACGCTTCATTCCGGATGCCGAACAGTAAGCTTCTAAGTGCCCGGGAATACCACAACCACAATGACGTCCGTTTGGAATTAGCGTAGTATGTCCACACTCTCCCGCAAAGCCGTCATGCCCATAAACCAAATCGCCATTAACTACAATTCCGCTTCCAACACCTGTTCCGAGTGTGTACATTACAAAATTATTCATTCCTTTTGCACCACCATAAATCATCTCGCCAATCGCTGCCGCATTTGCGTCATTGGTCAGCTTAATAATTCTAAGGTCTGGATGTTTTGCTTGCAACAAATCTACAATATTAACAATACCTACAAATGGTAAATTAGGGGCAAACTCTATGGTTCCGTTGTAATAATTCCCATTAGGGGCTCCCAGTCCAATACCCTCGACGATTATTTCGTCGTTTGTATTCTTTGCCGCTGTAATCATTTCAGAGATTGTGCTCGAGAGTTTCAGTATATACCTATCTAGTATATCGTCAGACAGTGATTGAGAACCAGAGGGGTTCTCCTGTTTGCCAGGTGTAGGGATGGTGCGACTATTCAAGACATTCCCATCTCTATCAATAATTCCTATAGCCGTATTTGTTCCTCCTATATCTACACCTATTGCTACGCTTTTCATATATCTATTATTTAAATGATTTTCTCTGCAATAATTAAAACCTCAATAAAGTAGTTTTCTTTTTAAGGTTCGCAAATCTAATAAAAAAAATAGGCTTAGATATACTAATCCATTTAAATTTACCTTTTACTTTATGACAACTTTACATTACGCACAAATACGCACGCCAAACCAACTGCATATCAAAACATTACAAGACGCATTCAATCTCCAAATTCTGCGACATTCTATCTGTTTTCTTCAACTTGTTTCGGGCAGGAATAAAAATCTTATTATTATTGTGTGGTAATTGCGTATCTTTGGGGCAATTAAAAAAAGTACGTAGTAACAACTTCTAAAAAGAAAGGAAAGATGAATATTCAAAATGATTTGATGTATACCGAGGAACATGAGTGGGTGAAAGTTGAAGGAGAATATGCAATTGTCGGGATAAGCGACTTTGCTCAAGGAGAACTCGGAGATATTGTTTATGTGGATGTAGATGTAGATGACGAGGTGTTGTCACAGGGCGATTCATTTGGATCGATAGAAGCAGTAAAAACGGTTTCAGAATTATTCATGCCACTGTCCGGTGTCATAGTAGAACTGAACGAAGAATTGGAAGACAACTCTGGAGCTATAAACAAGGATCCATACGGCAATGGATGGATAATAAAAATTAAAATCGAAGACCCTTCTGAGCTGGAGTCTTTATTGTCAGCCGAAGATTACAAAGCTATGCTGAACGGATAAGGTCTTATCCGTCAACAGGAATAGCAATCAATTGCTATTCCTGTTTTCATGCCTTTCTTAGCATATTACAATGATTGCAGATGCAAATTACGTATTTAATCACAAGAGCGAATCGAGAAGAGAAATTGGAATAGGGCAACACACACAAAAGCTAGGCTTTACATAATGTAAACCTATATAAAAGAATCAAAAACACCGATTCTGATATAACAAATATTTAAAGCAGAAAAGAAAATGAATAACACAAAGTTGAGGAAACTCTTGATAGCATGTACGGTTACTGCATTAGGTTTTTTTACTGTATCATTTACTGACAAGCACAACTTTGAGCTTGCCAAGAATCTCGAAATATACTTCAATGTTATAAAAGAACTAGACATAAACTATGTGGACGAGATAGAGCCAGAGAAACTAATTACCAAAAGTATAGAGGAAATGTTGTCTTCTCTCGACCCCTATACAAATTACATCTCGGAGGAAGACATGGAGGATTTCAACTTTATGACTACCGGCGAATATGCAGGCATCGGGTCTATTATAACCAGAGGACAAGACAGCACCGTATACATAGCAGAACCATACGAAGGGAAACCCGCCCAAAAAGCGGGGCTTAAAGCAGGCGACAAAATAATAAGCGTACAAGGAAAATCTACAAAAGGAATGGACGTTGCCGATGTAAGTAGTTTGCTAAAAGGCGCAGCAAATGAGAATGTTGAAATCATAGTGAGGCGCTACGGAGAAAAAAAGGACCGAACTTTCAATGTTTTACGCGAGGTGGTAAGCATTAGTCCTGTACCGTACTATGGAATGGTTGACAACAAGGTAGGCTATGTTAAGTTTACATCCTTCACCGAAAATTGCAGCTCGGTTCTCAAAGATGCCATAAAAGCCCTGACTGATTCGTTAGGAGCAGAATCTATAATACTCGACCTCAGAGACAATGGAGGAGGACTACTACACGAGTCCGTTAAGATCTGTAATTTCTTTATTCCTAAAAATAAAGAAGTCGTCAGTACAAGAGGAAAGATGAAAGCACAAGACAGAACATTCTACACAAAAGAAGAGCCTCTCTGGGCAGACATGCCTATTGCCGTTTTGGTAAACGGCAGTTCTGCATCGGCAGCCGAAATTGTGAGTGGCACAATACAAGATTTTGACAGAGGAGTATTAATAGGTAACAGAACATTCGGCAAGGGGCTTGTACAAACAACTCGGGATGTTGGCTACAACTCTCAGATAAAACTGACAACCGCAAAATATTATATAGCAAGCGGTAGGTGCATCCAAGCACTAGACTATTCACACCGAAATAGTGATGGAAGTGTAGATCATGTTTCCGACTCGCTAATCTCCGAATTTAAGACCGATAATGGCAGAATCGTATACGACGGAGGTGGAATTGTCCCTGACGAAATCGTCAAACTGCCTAAATTTAGCAAAATCTCTTTCGAACTTATTAATGCCAGCCTATTTTTCGAATACGCGAACAAATTCTGTTACGAGACGCCCTCGATTGCCTCGCCAGACAATTTTAAAATAACGGACGAGATCTATAGGGACTTTATAGCTTTTGTAAAGAATAAAGACTTTAGCTACCAGTCTAGAACCGATAGCAAGATAAAAGACCTTATAAAAACGGCAAAAGACGAAAAGTATTACGACATAGCAAAGGACGACATCGAAAAACTAGAAGCAACTCTATCACACGACATAGAGAAAGACATGATGTTATTCCAAGACGAAATAAAACTAATATTAAAAGAAGAATTGGTGGGCAGATACTATTATCAAAAGGGAGTTATTAAATCACTTCTTTCGGACGACATCCAACTAGCAAAGGCAAAAGAGATACTCAACAATAAAGAACAATACGACAACTACTTTGCTAAAGGCACTGTAATCAAAGACAAAAAAACATCGTCGGACAACGAGTAATCGCTAATGCTTTAATTGCTGAATCTCATAGATAGAGTCGGGACAGACAAGATTCCCGACTCTATTTTTTTTAGCTTAACGAAGTAGTAAATATCACAAGACAACATCCTATTTATCCCAACATCGTCATTATACATAATATTTTTGTCATTCCCTCAATAATACATACTTTTGTAATATCAAGTAGAATGTAAAACTCTAGTTAATATGAGAATAGCTAATCTGACACTTATTACCTTTGCCGTTTTCACCTTCATATTTTCTTGTGCCAAACAAGATGCCATAAAAATAGCATGTGTGGGCGATAGCATCACATACGGCTCGGGAATAAAAGGAAGAGACAGCCTAGCATATCCTCCTCAACTAAACAAACTGCTAGGAGACAAATACCTCGTTAAGAATTACGGAATAAGTGCAAGAACTCTTCTGAGTAAAGGAGATTTCCCATACATAAATGAACAAGTTTACAAAGACGCTCTGGCATGGGAACCAAATATAGTGCTGATAAAATTGGGAACTAATGACACTAAACCACATAATTGGCAACATGGAGATGAATACAAGAATGACTATATAAGGCTAATCAAGTCCTTTCAGGATTTAGACTCTCATCCCAAGGTAATACTGATAAAACCTGTGCCGGCATTTCAAACGATATGGGGAATCTCAGACACTGTGATTGTTGATGAAATAATCCCTACAATAGACGAAATAAGCAAAGAAATGAACCTGCAAACCATGGACCTACACTATCCTATGCTGAACGATAGCACCCTGTTTCCAGACCATATACATCCAAATGCAAAGGGTGCTGCAAAAATGGCAAAAATCATTTACGAGCAAATTAAATAAATTTGTAACAAAAGTTTATGAAGAATTTGGATTAAATTTATTATATTTACCATTCACTTAATTATATAGAGATTTATGAAACCAACATTAGTAATTCTTGCTGCCGGAATGGGCAGCAGGTATGGAGGACTAAAGCAGATGGACGCTTTTGGTCCGTCTGGAGAAGCGATTATTGATTATTCTATCTACGATGCAATACAAGCAGGGTTTGGCAAAGTAGTGTTTATAATAAGACACGATTTTGCAGAGGCATTCAAAAAAGCATTTGACCCTAAGTTGCAAGGAAAAATTGAGATCGAGTATGTTTATCAAGAACTCACCAGTCTACCGGAGGGCTTCAATGTTCCAGAAGGTAGAGAGAAGCCATGGGGTACAGCGCACGCATCAATGATGGCACACAGTGCAGTCAATGAGCCGTTTTTAATAATAAATGCAGATGACTTCTATGGAAAAGAAGCATACAAGGTAGCCTACAACTTCCTTACATCTAGCACAGACAGCAAAGAAAATGCTGTTATCGGATATAGACTCAACAAAACCATCACTGAACACGGCACCGTGTCGAGAGGTGTATGCGTAGCAGATAAAAATGGTAATCTAACAGAAGTAGTGGAACGCCTAAAAATCAAAAGAGACGAAGACGGGAAGATCTATTATTTCGATCAAGAGCCTAAAGCCGAACTAGCAGAGAACACACCTGTGTCTATGAATATGTGGGCTTTCAAGCCAAATGTTTTCGACATATTCGAGGAGCAGTTTATCGATTTCTTGAAAGAAAGAGGAACAGAAATGAAGTCTGAATACCTGATACCTACAGTGGTAATGGATGCCATTCAGTCAGGAGACATTAAAGTAAAATTACTCGATTCGCCAGCAACATGGTTCGGAGTAACTTATCCAGAGGATAAGCCATTTGTAATTGAACAAATAAAGAATCTCCTAGACAATAACGAGTACCCACAGAACCTCTGGAAATAAACCACAACAAGATGTATTCATCTGCAATGCAGATGAATACATCTTACCACTTGCAATAAAACGGATTTATCATGTCATCCATAAACACAAGCTCGGAAACCTTTAAGCAAGACATCGAAAATGCACTCAAGGTGCTTAGAGATGGCGGCATAATACTATACCCCACCGACACTATATGGGGGCTAGGCTGTGATGCAACAAACAAAATTGCAACAGAGCGCATATACAATATCAAGCAACGCCATAGCTCAAAAAGCATGATTGTTCTACTAGCCGACATAGGCATGATTGAGAGTTACACAGCCCAATTACCTGACGTTGCATTTCAATTGTTGGAATGCACAACAAAGCCGACAACGATAATCTACGATGGAGCGAAAAACTTAGCTGACAATATCGTTGCCGAAGATAATTCTATTGCCATAAGAATAACGGACGAGGTGTTTTCGCAAACTCTAGCAAGAAAGTTTAAAAGACCCATAGTATCAACGTCTGCAAACATAGCAGAATCAGCAAGCCCTACTACATTTAGGGACATAGACAGCCAAATAATAGAATCTGTAGATTATGTTGTAAAGTATAGGCAAGATGACCATCGCAAAACAGTTCCGTCTAGCATCATAAAACTACAATCTGACGGAAGGGTTGTAATAATTAGAGAATAATCACTTTATCTTTTTAGCAAAACTATTCTTTTTCTATTAAAACTAATCTCTTCGTTACTCTCCAGACTCTTCAGCACCTTATTCACTGTAGGACGCGAAGTCCCCAACAATTGAGCAATCTCATTTTGTGTATATGGATGATTTATCAATACCCCTCCATGAAATTCGGTGCCAAACTCAGCGCTTAAAGAATAAATAAACTCCCTAACCCTACAATGAATATCGCTACAATGTAATATATCAGCACGACGTTCTGCTTTCTCATACCTTTTGTGTATAATAACATTTAAGGCTTTTGCAAAAGATGGATCCTCCTTAACGCCTCGTTGCACGCACTCAAGAGGAATCTTACATAATACAGAATCGCTAGTAGCTACAGCACACTCATCATGCTCCTCACTTCCAAACAGAAGAGCTTTCATTCCAAAAAAATCGCCTCTGACATAAATAGCTCGCGTTACCTCTACTCCCGATGCAACACGTCTGCTGACCCGCACTTTACCAGACAATAGAACCCACAGGTTGTCTGCCAAATCACCAACATCATAGACAAGCTCTCCCTTTAATACTCTGACACAATCAAGCAGACTCGCATCAATATCATCAACATCCTGCAACAGTAACTTGTACAAGTCATCTGCATTGTACATTCTCACAACTCTCTTCATAATAAATTGTATTTCATTTCACATAAAAAAATTAGATAAGGTCACGATAAATGTACAACCTCAACTCTTAATATCAAAATCTAGAGTTAACCTCTTTATTCAAAATTTAATTAAAAAAAATATTTAGACGTTACAACAAGACGAGCGCAAACAAGAAAGAGCTACCTGCAAATCAAGAGAAAGCGATACTCATACAACGCATAACAACATTCATGAAGAATAGTCATAATACTTAACGCCCCTTCTCTGCATACAACATCATATATATATATTATATTTTTTTCTTCTAATTTATCATGTGTTTAAAAAATGGGTTTAAGATAAGTTCAGAACAAGCTCGCCGTAAACAGTCAAGAAAAACATACACGCAAAATGGCATGGCTATAAAACTATTTCATAACTTTACCAAAAATAGCAAAACAAATGAAGATTGTCATAGACAAAGATATTCCATACATAATGGATGCATTTAGCAAAAAGACCAACATAAAAGCTACATACATAAAGGGAGCTGAAATATCTAATGAGGTGCTAACAGATTCTGATGCCTTAATAATAAGAACAAGAACTGTTTGCAATGACAAGTTACTGAGGAACACAAAAACCAAGGTAATCGCCACAGCAACAATAGGATATGACCACATAGACACTGAATATTGTAAACAAAACAACATAAAATGGTCTAATGCTCCGGGGTGCAACTCCGAATCAGTAAATCAATATGTAGCTGCAGCAATATCTAAACTGGCACTATCAAGGCGCACGAGCATAAAGGATCTAACAATTGGCATTATCGGCGTGGGACATGTTGGAACAAAGGTAAAACTAACGGCAGAAGCCTTAGGAATGAATGTAATACTATCAGACCCTCCTAGAGCTGTCGCCGAGAATAATCCGAGCCTTGACAAATTGAACGAAATAATAGACAATGCCGATATTATTACACTCCACACGCCACTCGTTATGACTGGAATTTATAAAACATTCCATCTTGCCAATGAGGACTTTTTCCGAAGACTGAAAAAATCGCCTTATATTATCAACACATGCCGAGGCGAAGTTGTTGATACCACTGCCTTGAAAACAGCTCTAAGAAATGGACTATGCAGGGGTGCCGTTATTGACTGCTGGGAAAATGAACCAAATATTGATCTTGACTTGCTGAAACTATGCGATATCGCAACGCCACATATTGCGGGGTACTCAAAAGATGGCAAAGCAAATGGAACAACTCAGGCCGTACAGTTCGTCAGTAAGATCTTAGGTTTAGGAATGGACGATTGGAAATGCTTTCCACACGAAAAACCAACTGACCCTATAATAGATATATCTTTAATAAAAGGCGATAACACCGAAGAAATAGCAATGCGCACAATACTTCAAACATACGACATACAACTAGATAACAAGACATTACAAGAAGAACCCTATTCTTTTGAGAGACAACGAAGCAAGTATCAAACAAGACGAGAGTTCAATAGCTATACTATTTCAAACTGCAATTCTGCGCAATTAGAAAAGATTCTTAGTAAACTCAATTTCAATATTGACAGGAAATAATATATATATTTGCACAAATATATATAAAAAAGTATGTACTATGAGGCGTGATATGAGAAAACTCGTCTCTTCAAATGACAACTATATTGACAAAATACATATACAAAAATACGCAAGATGAGGACTTTTAATATTTTACTTATTGTATGCATTTTATATTCCATGCAAGCATCAGCTCAGAGTGGATATATAAATATCTCAGAAACTACAGTTGAAACCCAAAATGGAAAGACATCCGGGTTTGAATTTGTTGTAAAAGAAACATCATGCCGCGACATTGAACAATATATAACTAATGAGATAAATCCTAACGATTTAACATCATTGCTAAAGAAAAAAGGAAACAAAGCAAGTATTCAGAAATTCACTAATGGAGTCAGAATATCTAATGCCGTAATTCCTAAAATCAGCAGCAAACCAATGACTATCAATATAAAACTGACACAACAAGAAAATGATGTTGCTGTAAAATTGCATTATGCCCACTCTGACACCACTATCACAAGTCGTACTTTCCCTAACGAATACAAGGCAGCGATGGAATACTCTAGACAAGTAGGCGTAAAAGCAAATAAAGAAGTCGTAGGAAAACAACTCAGCTACAACGAAACAGTACTAAAGAACCTACTAAAGGAAAGAGAGAAAACGACAGAGTTAATATCAAGGGTTGAGAAACAGATAGCCACTTGCAATAACAACCTTAAGAACTTTGAATATGAAAAACAAACAGAGCAACAGTTCATAGAAAAGCAAACAACTAGCGTAATAGACTTAAAAAGGAGACTTAAAGCGATGGTGAAGAACAGCCCCGAATCCAAGTCTTTTAAAACTCAAGTAAAGACAGAAGAAAAAAGACTAAAGAGGGGGAAATCGAATTTATCAAATCTTCAAAACAGCATCGCAAGCGAAAAGAAGAAGATTAGTAAACTAGAACAGGAAAAAGAAGACAATAAGAAATATTTAAACGACCTTGTCGACCCCAAACAACAGGAAGATATCACAGCAAAGATTAAAGAAAAATTGGACAATATTAAATAAAACAAATTCACTTTAAAAATGATTAGAAAATTACATTTACTCGTTATCATTGTAGCATTATCAGCATCATCCACACTAGCTCAAGAGGCTATTAAAGACACATCATACTGGAATAAGACCCTGATAAACACCCTAACATTTGGTCAAACTTCGTTCTCAAATTGGGCAGGAGGAGGAGATAACACCTTAACCCTAAACGGACTTATAGACTATAAGTTAAATTACGAAAAGGGAAAATCAGTATGGGACAACAATCTTATAATGGGCTATGGCATCAATAAAACCCAAAAGGACGGCATCACCAAATCCGATGATAGGCTAGAGTTCTCAACAAAATACGGATACTCAAAGTCAAAGAAACTGAAATACTCAGCACTACTTGACTTTAAAACACAATTTGCGAAAGGTTACGACAGCGATATCGACTCATTAAAGGTATCTAACTTCATGGCTCCAGGATACTTATCGATTGGACCTGGTATTGACTGGAGACCCGAAGAATGGATCTCAATATTCGCATCACCTCTTTCAACAAAGATGACATTCGTACTTGACGACGAGCTTTCAGAAAAGGGCTCGTTTGGACTTGATCCGGGAGACAGATTCCGTGCCGAGCTAGGAGCCACAGTAAAAGCTGAGATGACTAAGGAAGTCCTCAAAAATGTAACAGTGAACTCTACACTGACTCTATTCTCCAATTATCTGGATAAACCTCAAAACATAGACGTGAACTGGGATACAAGAGTAAATATGAAGATAAATAAATACATGAGCGCAAACTTCAACTTAAATCTTGTTTATGATGATGATGTCCACATCGAAGATGGTAACGGACACGCACGTCCAATCCTACAGGTTAAAGAGATATTCGGAATAGGGCTAGCTGCAACATTTTAGACACAACGCATTGACGCAGAAATGGATTTGACAGACTTAAAGTAGCCTGCGAATCCATTTCTTTTTGCTAGCTACATAATACCACGCAAACAAGCCACAAACTATGCCAGCCGTATCTGCCATCAAGTCCTTCACATCTCCGCTACGTCCCGGTATAAACAGAAGCTGGATAAGTTCCGACAAACATGCGAAGCCAAAAGCATATAGGTAAGTCTTCAAGTACTGTGTCTTTCCCGATAGGCGCTCAAAAAATGACTCCAGCAACAAGGTCAAGCCAAAAAACATAAGAAAATGCATATACTTATCAAGATTGGGAATTGTGAGCCACGAAGTTTCCTCCATTGCCTGCCGAGTAAACATCCCATAACACATCAGAGAGAACCACAGTAACGGTTTCCAACATATTTTGATTTTTTCCTTCATCGTTCGTTTCATATTTCTATTATTTCATTTATTACCGTTGCCGCACAATAGCA
Organism: Bacteroidales bacterium; assembly: GCA_047975005.1. Taxonomy (GTDB): domain Bacteria; phylum Bacteroidota; class Bacteroidia; order Bacteroidales; family Prolixibacteraceae; genus JBKEAJ01. The sequence continues at coordinate 27,392 of JBKECW010000047.1, forward strand.
TCCAAACATCGCAGGCAAATACGAAATAGTACCGTTGACCGTCTTTTTATTTGCCGAATCCTCCTGACGGGTAGAGTTGTCGACGACTTCCTCCGGAGAGAAAACAACCTTAAAGCCTTTCTTTATCCCCCGTCTATGCAATCGCTTCCTTACTGCCCGCGCCAACTTGCAGTTGTAGGACTTATGCACCTCGGCAACTTTTATCTGCATAGGATCGAGCTTGCTGCCAGCTCCCATAGAACTCACAATAGGAACTTCCTTCTCCATCGCAATAGCAATAAGTCTGACCTTTGGTTCTAGTGTGTCGATGCAATCAATGATATAGGAGAAGCTACTACTGCTAAGAAGTTCCTCAAAATCAGAACCTTTCATATATTTATCAATCGCCGTAACAGCCAAGTCCGGATTTATATCCAACAAACGCGCTTTCAACACCTCACATTTTTTCTTGTCAATAGTCGAGTTTAAAGCTATTATCTGCCTGTTGATATTCGTCTCATTCACCGTATCACCGTCAATAATCGTAATAGCCCCCACTCCTGCCCTAACAAGCTGCTCGGCAGCGTAGGCTCCGACTCCACCATTGCCAACAACTAAAACATGGGAGGCTTGCAATGCTTTCAGCTTCTCCTGACCTAGTAATAATTCTGTACGCTCTGTCCAACTCATTTTGCAAAAATACGAAGATTATCGACATACATTGCCAAGCCCAAATATCCTGTCAAAATTTGATGAAACTATTCTTTGTAGCTCGACAAGTGAAATACTCAAAACCGCCGCACTCTCTGCATATATCCTTTCGATGGGAATATCAGTATCATCAGTCTCAAAAAACAATCTGTCCGTCGGAATAAAATCAAGCAAAGACCTTAGCTTTTCGGTATTGTTGCAGAGCGAGGAATTTATTGAGAAATTGATATTCCGATATTTCAACATTTGATCCGTAATTGTTGCCTTTGCCCGATAGGAATGCAATATTAAAGGTACAGTAAGACTACATTCCTTTATTAAATGCTCCAACTCCGAATATGCTCTCACGATATGCAAGATTACAGGAAGTCCTAGCTCTTGTGCCAATTCCAACTGCATGCGAAATACATCTTTTTGTAATTCTAAATTTTCGATATTCTTTGTCTTGTCTACCCCGCACTCCCCAATCGCCACAATATCAATGCCTTGCAGACACTTAACCAGTCTTTCTTTATAGAAGTCTACATCTCTCTCCTTAACCTCCCAAGGATGAATACCTGCCGACAAACAGCCTTTATACTGCCCCGAGACATAATCTGAGCAAGAAATATTCAAAATAGATAAAACATCAGCCCTTTTATATGCGCTATGTGTGTGAATATCTATGTACTTTTGCATAAAAATCGAATTGTCTAATCCGTAAAAGTATAAATAATACCATGATTACAATAGAATACTTGCAG